>CAZYBG010000113.1:0-8971 GCA_964645155.1 uncultured Rhodobacterales bacterium
CGCAGGCGGGCCCCGCGCCGGTGGCCGGCGTCGACCGGATCATCGCCATCGCCTCGGGCAAGGGCGGGGTCGGCAAGTCGACCCTGTCGTCGAACCTCGCGGTCGCGCTCGCCCGGCAGGGCCGGCGGGTCGGGCTTCTCGACGCCGACATCCATGGCCCGTCGCAGCCGCGGATGATGGGCGTCACGCGCCGCGCCTCCTCGCCCGACGGCAAGACGATCGAGCCGGTCATCGCGCATGGCGTCACGATGATGTCGCTCGGCCTGATGCTCGAGGAGGGCAAGGCCGTCGTCTGGCGCGGGCCGATGCTGATGGGCGCGCTGCAGCAGCTGCTGACCCAGGTGGCCTGGGGCCGGCTCGACGTGCTGGTCGTCGACCTGCCGCCGGGAACCGGCGACGTGCAGCTGACGCTCTGCCAGCGCACCCGGCTGACGGGCGCCATCGTCGTCTCGACCCCGCAGGACGTGGCGCTGCTCGACGCGCGCAAGGCGCTCGACATGTTCAACGTGCTGAAGACGCCGGTGCTGGGGCTGGTCGAGAACATGTCGACCTACATCTGCCCGAACTGCGGGCACGAGGCGCATCTCTTCGGCCATGGCGGCGTTGCCGCCGAAGCCAGCCGGCTGGGCCTGCCGTTCCTCGGCGAGATCCCGCTGTCGCTCGACATCCGCGTCGCCGGCGATGCCGGCACGCCGGTCGCAGCGGGCGATGGCCCGGCGGCCGGCGCCTATGCCCGGCTGGCGCAGCGCTTGGTCGCCGGCGGCATGGCCTGAGCCTCCGGGAAATCACGGGAAACCCGCGGGCGCGAGCCCAGCGCGAACGAATCGCGCCCGCGTGACGGGCTGTGAAGCGGGAGAATCCGTGTCCGGGAGGGCCACCTGCGGCTTCGATAGCGCCTATTGCAGCTTCTGCTGCAGGATTTTTTGGGACTGGATGGGAAAAGCAATGCGCCTGCCAGTGACGCAACATATGGTATCTGACTTGGCGCAAAGCGCAATTACAGGGTATCATCTGGTGGTCTGGAGGCACATCATGTTGCTCCAGCTGGGTTCGGCGAACATGATCTTGTAGCTGCCGGTCAAATATTTCCGTTGATTTCCATGAAATCCCATGGCATCCCTGATGCACGATGAGGACGGGCAGTTAAGGGGCGACAGAAGAACCCCGAACGGCAAAAAAGAAGTCAGGTTTCATACAGGCAACCCGCTTTCATCGAACTGAAGAGATCCGGCGCGCGCGCGAGCAGACATCCCCCCAGGTGGTGCGCGTAGCCGGACACCCCAGTGATGGGACGAGGGCGGCGGATCGGGCAGTGGCAGCAGCTCGATCCGCCGTTTTCGTTGGATGGGACGAGAGCGGAAGGGCGCGAAGGCAGTGGCGCGCGTATTCAGAGGCGAGTTCCACCAGAAGGTGGATGGCAAGGGCCGGGTGTCGATCCCGGCCGGCTTCCGCCGCGTCCTCGAGGCGCAGGACCCCGACTGGGAAAGCAGCCGTCGCCCCCGCTTCGTGATCGTCTATGGCGACGAACGCCGCCAGCACCTCGAATGCTTCTCGATCACCGCGATGGACGACGTCGATGCCCGCATCGCCGCGATGCCCCGCGGCACGCCCGAGCGCCGGGCGATCGAGACGCTCGTCTACACCCTCTCGCTCGAGGCCGAGGTGGACGAGGATGGCCGCATCGTGCTGCCGCAGAAGCTGCGCGACAAGATCGGCCTGGGGTCCGAGGCCTACTTCGCCGGGACCGCCGACACCTTCCAGATCTGGAAGCCCGAAACCTATGCCGCGCGCGAGAAGGCGCGGATCGGCGCGGTCCTCGACGGCCTGCCCGAGGGGGCCGACGAGTTCGCCTTCCTGCCGGACCTGCCCGCCCGGGGAGACTGAGCGATGGCCGCGACCGCCCGCGCGACACCGCCCGAGACGCCCCATGTTCCCGTCCTGCTGCGCCCGCTCCTGGCCGCCGTGGCGCCGGTCCGCGGCCTCTGGGTCGACGGCACCTTCGGCGCCGGCGGCTATGCGCGCGGCCTTCTCGAGGCGGGCGCCGACCGTGTCGTCGGCATCGACCGCGACCCGAGCGTGTTCGGCCTCGCCCGCGGCTGGGCCGCCGCCTGGGGCGACCGGCTGCGGCTGGTGGAAGGGACGTTCTCGAACCTCGACCGGCTGGCCGGCGCCCCGGCCGACGGCGTAGTCCTCGACCTCGGCGTGTCGTCGATGCAGCTCGACACCGCCGCCCGCGGGTTCTCGTTCCAGAAGGACGGCCCGCTCGACATGCGGATGGGCGGGGCCGGGCCGACCGCCGCCGACCTGGTGAACGGCCTGCCCGAGGCCGCGCTGGCCGACCTCGTCTTCCAGTACGGCGAGGACCGCGCCTCGCGCCGGATCGCGCGCGCCATCGTCGCGGCGCGGCCGATCGGCACCACGCTCGCGCTGGCCGAGGTGGTGGCGCGGGCGCTGCCGCGGCCGAAGCCCGGCCAGAGCCACCCGGCGACGCGGACGTTCCAGGCGCTGCGGATCGCCGTCAACGACGAGTTCGGGCAGCTTGTCCTCGGCCTCGAGGCGGCCGAGCGCGCGCTGAAGCCGGGCGGCAGGCTTGCCGTCGTCAGCTTCCACTCGCTCGAGGACCGCGTCGTCAAGCGCTTCCTCCAGCTGCGCGCCGGCGGCGGCGGCGGCAGCCGCCATGCGCCCGAGCAGGAAGCCGTGGCACCGGCCTTCCGGCTTGTCGGCAAGGCCATCGGGCCCGACGCCGGCGAAATTGCCGCAAACCCGCGCGCCCGTTCGGCCCGGCTGCGCGTCGCCGAGCGCACCGCGGAGCCTGCCGGCAGCGCCGACCGCAGCGGGCTCGGCCTGCCCGACATCGCCCTCAAGGGACTGAACCGATGAGAACCTTGCTGTCCGTCGTCGCCGCCATCGCCGTGATGGCGCTGGGGTTCTGGGCCTATCGCGAGAACTACGCGACCCAGGCCGCGCTCGACGACATGCAGCGCCTCGAGCTCGCGATCGGCCAGCAGCGCGAGGCGCTGGCGGTCCTCCGGGCGGAATGGGCCTATCTGAACCGCCCCGACCGGCTGCGCGACCTCGCCGAGCTCAATTTCGACCGGCTCGGCCTCCTGCCGCTGCTGCCCGAGCAGTTCGGCGCGGTCGACCAGGTCGGCTATCCCCGGCCCGCGCGGCTGCCGGCGATGAGCGAGCCGGTCGATGTCATCGCCACGGAGGAGCCCGCGCTATGATCCGCACGCCGCTGCGCCCGCTGGCCCGCATCCTCTCCGCCCGCGCCAGGGGCGAGAACCCCGACGCGATCGAGCGCGAGAACACGCGGCTGCGCCACGAGGAGATGCGCGACCGGGCCCGGGCGCGGGCCGAGGGGCGGCTGTTCGTGCTGGCGCTGGCCTTCTTCTGCGGCTTCGGCACCGTCGGCGTCCGGATGGGGGTGCTCGCGGCGACCGAGCCGGCCGAGCCGCGCTCGGCCCAGTCCGGCGCGCAGATCCTCGCCAACCGCGCCGACATCACCGACCGCGAGGGGCGCATCCTTGCCACCAATCTCGTCACCTATTCGCTCTACGCCCAGCCGCAGCACATGGTCGATCCCGAGGGCGCGGCGCGGAGCCTGGTGGCGATCTTCCCCGACCTCGACGCGGCGCGCCTCGTCCGCGACTTCACCGGCGGGCGCAAGTTCATCTGGATCAAGCGGCGCATCTCGCCCGAGCAGATGCAGCTTGTCCACGACATCGGCGATCCGGGGCTGCTGTTCGGCCCGCGCGAGATGCGCCTCTATCCGAACGGTCCGGTGGCCGCGCATGTGCTGGGCGGCGCGGGCTTCGGCCGCGAGGGCGTGCATTCGGCCGAAGTCATCGGCACCGCTGGCATCGAGAAGACCTTCGACGGCTGGCTGCGCGACCCCGCCAACGAGGGCCGGCCGCTGCGGCTGTCGCTCGACCTCACGGTGCAGGCGGCGGTCGAGGAGGTGCTGGCCGGCGGGATGGCGCTGATGAACGCCAAGGGCGCGGCCGCGATCCTGATGGACGCCAGTACCGGCGAGATCCTGGCGATGGCCTCGCTGCCCGATTTCGATCCGAACGACAGGCCCGCGCCGCTGGCCTCGGGCGATGCGTCCGACACGCCGATCTTCAATCGCGCGGTGCAGGGCGTCTACGAACTCGGCTCCACCTTCAAGATCTTCCCGGTGGCGCAGGCGCTGGAACTCGGCCTGGTCAACCCCGCGACGATCATCGACACGCGCAGCCCGATGATGTGGGGCCGGCACCGGATCTCGGATTTCCGCAACTACGGGCCGGAACAGTCGGTGTCGGGCGTGATCGTCAAGAGCTCCAACGTCGGCACCGCGCGGATCGCGCTGCAGATCGGCGCCGAGCGGCAGCGCGCGTTCCTGGAGACGCTGGGGTTCATGGCGCCGACCGAAGTCGAGCTGGCCGAGGCGCCCGGGATCAAGACGCTCTACCCGCAGGGCAGGTGGTCCGACATCTCGGCGATCACGATCTCCTATGGCCATGGCCTGTCCGCCTCGCCGCTGCATCTCGCCGCCGCCTACGCGGCCTTTGCCAACGGCGGCGTGCGGGTGCGGCCGACGCTGCTGGCCGGTGGCGGCGGGCAGGGTGCGCGCGTGCTTTCAGAGGAGACCGCGGCGATCGCGCGGTCGATGATGCGCGACGTGGTCGACCACGGCACCGCGACGCTCGCCGACGTGCCGGGCTACGACGTGGCCGGCAAGACTGGCACCGCCGACAAGCCGCTCCGCACCGGGCGCGGCTACGAGGAGGACAAGGTGATCGCCACCTTCGCGGGCATGTTCCCGGCCGACGACCCCGACTATGTGCTCGTCGTCTCGCTCGACGAGCCCGAGGAGACGTCGGGCACCGAGCCGCGGCGCACCGCCGGCTGGACCGCGGCGCCGGTCGCTGCCGAGATCATCCGCCGTGTCGCGCCGATTCTGGGGCTCCGGCCCGAGATTGAACTCGGCGCGGCAATCGGAGTAACAGACGCCGGCAACTAGGGCAGGGGCATGCGCGTGGCCAGCACGTCGGCAAAGCGGTTATCGCAGCTCGGCCTCCGGGCGCGGGGCACGGCCGCGCCGGACGTGGAGGTCACCGGTCTTGCCGTCGACAGCCGCAAGGTCAGGCCCGGCGCGCTCTTCGCCGCGCTGCCTGGCAGCCGGGTCCACGGCGCCGAGTTCATCTCGTTCGCGCTGCGGATGGAGGCGGGCGCCATCCTGACCGACGCCGCGGGGGCCGAGATCGCCGCGGCCGAACTGCAGGCGGCGCAGGTGCCGGTGGTGATCGCCGCCGATCCGCGCGAGGCGCTGGCGCGCGCCGCCGCGCTCTGGTTCGGCGCGCAGCCGGACATGGTGGTCGCGGTGACCGGCACCAACGGCAAGACCTCGGTGGCGAGCTTCACCCGGCAGATCTGGGCGGCCGCGGGACGCGCGGCCTGCAACCTCGGCACCGTCGGCGTCGAGGGCGCGTTCTCGGCGCCGCTGGCCCACACCACGCCCGAGCCGACCGAGCTCCACGCGCTGCTCGCCGCGATGGCCGGGGCCGGGGTCACGCATCTGGCCATGGAGGCGTCCTCGCACGGGCTCGACCAGCGGCGGCTCGACGGCGTGCGGCTGGCGGCGGCGGCGTTCACCAACCTGACGCGCGACCATCTCGACTATCACGGCACGATGGATGCCTACTTCGCCGCGAAGCTCGGCCTTTTCACGCGGCTGCTGCCCGAGGACGGCACCGCCGTGGTCAATCTCGATGACGGCTACGGCGCGCGGGTGGCCGCGGCGGCGCGGCAGGCCGGGCAGCGGGTGATCGGCACCGGTCGCCGGCCGGAGGCCGAGATCCGGCTGCTCGGCCAGCGCTTCGACCCGACCGGGCAGGAGCTGCGCTTCACCATGGCGGGCGAGGCCCATCAGGTCCGGCTCGGCCTGATCGGCGGCTTCCAGGCCGAGAACGTGCTGGTCGCTGCGGGCCTTGCGCTGGCGGCCGGCGAGGCGCCCGAGGCCGTCGCCGCGGCGGTCCCGGCCCTGCAGACGGTGCGCGGCCGCATGCAGCACGCCGCGACGCGCACCAACGGGGCGGCGGTGTTCGTCGACTATGCCCATACGCCCGATGCGATTGCGACCGCGCTGAAGGCGCTGCGGCCGCATGTCATGGGCCGGCTGATCGCGGTGATCGGCGCCGGCGGCGACCGCGACCGCGGCAAGCGGCCGCTGATGGGCCAGGCCGCCGCGGAGCATGCCGATGTCGTGTTCGTGACGGACGACAACCCGAGAAGCGAGGTTCCCGCCGCCATTCGTGCCGAAGTCCTGCGGGCCTGCCCCGACGCGAACGAGGTCGGCGACCGTGCCGAGGCGATCTTGCGGGCGGTCGATGCGCTCGGCCCGGGCGATGCGCTGCTGGTGATGGGCAAGGGCCACGAGCAGGGGCAGACCGTGGGCGACACGGTCTACCCGTTCGACGATGTGGAGCAGGCGAGCGTGGCGGTGGCCGCGCTCGACGGGCGGCTCTGATGGCGCTCTGGACATCGGCCGATGCGGCGGCCGCGACCGGCGGCCGCGCGACCTGCGCCTTCGCCGCGGGCGGCGTTTCGATCGACAGCCGCGAGATCGCGCCGGGCGACATGTTCGTCGCCCTGACCGCGACGCGGGATGGCCACGACTTCGTCGCCGACGCGCTCGGCAAGGGCGCCGCCGCGGCGATGGTCGCGCGCATTCCCGAAGGTGTGCCGGGGGATGCGCCGCTGCTGGTCGTGCCCGACGTGCAGGCGGCGCTGGAGGCGCTGGGCCGCGCCGGCCGCGCCCGGACCGCGGCCCGCGTGGTGGGCGTGACCGGATCGGTCGGCAAGACCTCGACGAAGGAGATGCTGCGCGCCGTCCTCGGCGGGCAGGGCCGCGTCCATGCCGCCGAGCGGAGCTTCAACAACCACTGGGGCGTGCCGCTGACGCTGGCGCGGATGCCGGACGATGCCGACTTCGCGGTGATCGAGATCGGCATGAACCGCGCCGGCGAGATCGCGCCGCTGGCCCGGATGGCCGGGCTCGACGTGGCGATCGTGACGACGGTGGCGCCGGCGCATCTGGAGGCCTTCGCGTCGATCGAGGGCATCGCCCACGAGAAGGCCTCGATCCTCGATGGACTGCGGCCGGGGGGCATCGCCGTGCTCAACGCCGACATCGGCACCTGGCCGATCCTGCGCGCCAAGGCCGCGGCCTGCGGCGCGCCGGTCGTGACCTTCGGCGCCGGCGAGGGTTGCGACTACCGGCTGGTCTCGGCGCAGCCGACCGGCGATCTGACCGTGGTGCGGGCGCTTGCGCGCGGCCACGAGGTGCTGTTCAAGGTCAACTCGGCCGGCCGCCATTTTGCGCTCAACGGGCTTGCCGTCCTCGCGGCGGCCGATGCCCTCGGGCTCGACCCGGCGATCGTCGCCTGCGACATCGGCCTCTGGCGACCGCCCGCGGGCCGCGGCACGCGCGAGCGCCTGGTGCTCGACCGGGTCGAGGACCACCTCGCCATCGACCTGATCGACGACGCCTTCAACGCCAACCCGGCCTCGGTGGCCGCCGCGCTCGAGATGCTGGCGGCCGCGCAGCCGCGGCACGGGGTCGGGCGCGTCAGCGAGGGGCGGCGCATCGCAATCCTCGGCGACATGCTCGAGCTTGGCCCGACCGAGGACGCCCTTCACGCCGCGATAGCGGCGCTGCCCGCGCTCGAGGCGGTGGCCGTCGTGCACTGCGTCGGTTCGCGGATGCGGGCGCTCCACGACGCGCTGCCGGCCGCCCGGCGCGGCGAATGGCACCCCGCCGCCGACGATCTCGCGGCCCGGGTGCGCGCCCTGATCGACGCGGGCGATGTGGTGCTGGTCAAGGGATCGAAGGGCAGCTACGTGAGCCGCGTCGTCGAGGCGATCCGCAACCTGGGCCACCCGGCCCCGACCGAGGGTTAGGAGCCCGCATGCTCTACTGGCTGACGGCGTTCTCCGACGGTGGCGATTTCTTCAATCTCTTCCGCTACATCACCTTCCGGGCGGGCGGCGCCTTCTTCACCGCGCTGATCTTCGGCTTCATCTTCGGCCAGCCGCTCATCAACCTTCTCCGCGTGCGCCAGAAGCGCGGCCAGCCGATCCGCGAGGACGGGCCGCAGACCCATTTCGCCAAGGCCGGCACGCCGACGATGGGCGGCCTTCTGGTGCTGTCGGCGCTGACCGTGGCGACGCTGCTCTGGGCGCGGCTCGACAACCCGTTCGTCTGGCTCGTCCTCGGGGTGACGGTGGCGTTCGGCGCGATCGGCTTCGCCGACGACTATGCCAAGGTCACCAAGATGAACAGCAAGGGCGTGTCGGGCCGGGTGCGGATGGGCATTGGCCTTCTGGTGGCCGCGCTCGCCGGCGCCTTCGCCGCGTTCCTGCACCCCGAGCCGCTGACGAACCAGCTCGCCTTCCCGGTGTTCAAGGATGTGCTGCTGAACCTCGGGATCCTCTTCGTGCCGTTCGCGATGATCGTGATCGTGGGCGCGGCGAACGCGGTCAACCTCACCGACGGGCTCGACGGGCTGGCGATCATGCCGGTGATGATCGCGGCCGGCACGCTCGGCATCATCGCCTATGCGGTAGGCCGGGTGGACTTCACCGAATACCTCGATGTGCACTACGTGCCGGGCACCGGCGAGATCCTGATCTTCACCGCCGGGCTGATCGGCGGCGGGCTGGGGTTCCTGTGGTACAACGCCCCGCCCGCGGCGGTGTTCATGGGCGATACCGGCAGCCTCGCGCTCGGCGGCGCGCTCGGCGCCATCGCGGTGGCGACCAAGCACGAGATCGTTCTGGCCATCGTCGGCGGCCTCTTCGTGGTCGAGGCGCTGAGCGTCATCATCCAGGTCGCCTACTTCAAGCGCACCGGCAAGCGCGTGTTCCTGATGGCGCCGATCCACCACCACTACGAGAAGAAGGGCTGGGCCGAGCCGCAGATCGT
>CAZYBG010000114.1:0-8866 GCA_964645155.1 uncultured Rhodobacterales bacterium
GCCGGCGCGATCCGCCCCGGCGGCGCGGCCAGGCCGCTCGCCTTCGACGGCGCGCGCGCCCGCATCGCCTTCGACCCCGTCGCCGGCAAGATCACCTTCGCCGAGCTCGGTGCCGAGACCGCCGATGTCCGCTTCGCCGGCGCCGGGCACGCCTACCTGCGCGGGGTGGACCCCGCGACAGGGCTGCCGCGGCAGCTGCTGTTCCAGCTCCGCCTGTCGGACATCGTGCTGAGCCCGGCGGGCGAGCTGGCCGAGCCGGCGCGGTTCGAGCAGGGTGCGGCGGACCTGCGGATGACCCTCGCGCCGTTCCGGATCGAGGTCGGGCAGGTCTCGCTTTCGGGCGGCGGGACCGAGTTCCTCGGCCGCGGCAGCGCGACCGCCGAGGCCGAGGGCTGGCGCGCCAGCTTCGACCTCGGGCTCGACCGCATCGCCACCGACCGGCTGCTTGCGCTCTGGCCGCTGCGCGCCATCCCCCAGACCCGGCGCTGGCTGACCGAGAACGTCACCGAGGGGCAGCTCTACGATGTCGAGGCGGCGATCCGCATCCGCCCCGGCGCGGCGCCGCGCATCGGCGTCGGCTACGAGTTCGAGGGCGGCCGGGTGCGCTACCTGCCGACCCTGCCGCCGATCGAGGGCGGCAGCGGCCATGCCAGCATCGTCGGCAGCCGCTACGCGATGGCGCTGACCGGCGGCTGGGTCGAGGCGCCGAACGGCGAGCGGATCGACGCCACGCGGTCGAGCCTCGTCGTCGCCGACATCGACCGGCAGCCGGCCGTGGGCGACATCCTGCTCGAGACCGAAAGCTCGATTCCCGCGGCGCTGGCGCTGATCGACGAGCCGCCGCTGAGGTTCCTCAGCAAGGCCGGCCGGCCGATCGACCTCGCCCAGGGGCGGGCGCGGCTCTCGACCACGATCTCGGCGCCGCTGGTCAAGGGCGTGCCGATGGAGGAGATCGACTTCGCCGTCGACGGCCTGCTGAGCGATGTCCGCTCCGAGGTGCTGATCCCCGGCCGCACGCTTGCCGCCGACACGCTGTCGATCCGCGCCGGCCCCGCGGCGATCGAGATCGCGGGCGCGGGCCGGGTCGGCGGCGCCGCCTTCGACGCCGAGTGGCGCCAGCCGCTCGGCCCGGGCAGCGGCGCGGCGAGCAGCGTGGCCGGCGAGGTGACGCTGGATCAGGCGTTCCTCGACGAGTTCGGCATCGCGCTCGCCCCCGGCACGGTCTCGGGCAGCGGCCGCGGCACCATCGCGCTCGACCTGCCGCGCGGCGCGCCGGCGGCCTTCCTGCTGGAAAGCGACCTCGCCGGGATCGGGCTTTCGGTGCCGCCGCTCGGCTGGTCGCTCGGCCGGGAGGCGACCGGGCGCCTCGCGGTCGAGGGGACGCTGGGCGCGCCGCCGACGATCGAGCGCCTGGCGCTTTCGGCGCCGGGCCTGACCGCCGAGGGGCGGGTCGAGCTCGGCGCCGAGGGCGCTTTCGAGCGCGCGGTGTTCGACCGCGTCGAGGCCGGCCGCTGGCTTGACGCACCGATCACGGTGACTGGCCGCGGCGCCGGCCGTCCGCCCGCGATCAGCGTCACCGGCGGCACGGTCGACCTGCGCCACGCCGATCTCGGCCGCGCCGGCGGCGGCGGCCCCGGCGCGCCCCTGACCCTCGCGCTCGACCGGCTGACGGTCAGCGAGGGCATCGCGCTCACCGGCTTCCGCGCCGACCTCTCGACGGCGGGCGGCGTCCGCGGCAGCTTCGCCGGCCGGCTTGCCGGCGAGGCGCCGGTGCAGGGCGCGCTGGCGCCTTCGCCCGAGGGCACGGCGATCCGCGTGCAGTCGGCCGATGCCGGCGCCGTGCTGCGCGCCGCCGGCATCCTGCAGAGCGCGCGGCAGGGCGCGCTCGACCTCACGCTGATCCCGCTGCCGGGCGAGGGGCGCTACGACGGCCGCGTCGCGATCCGCGACCTGCGGCTGCGCGGCGCGCCGGCGCTCGCCGACCTGCTCGCGGCGGTCAGCGTGGTGGGGCTTCTGGAACAGCTCGACGGCCAGGGCATCGTGTTCGGCGAGGTGACCGGCGAGTTCACCCTCGAACCCGCGGGCGTCACGCTCCGCCGCGGCAGCGCCGTGGGCGCCTCGCTCGGCGTCTCGATGGCCGGCGTCTACGACCTGCGCAGCAAGATGGTGGACATGCAGGGCACGATCTCGCCGATCTACCTGCTGAACGGGATCGGGCAGATCTTCTCGCGCCGGGGCGAGGGGCTGTTCGGCTTCAACTACCGGATGACCGGCCCGGCCGACAACCCGCGCACCCAGGTCAACCCGCTCTCGATCCTCACGCCGGGGATGTTCCGCGAGATCTTCCGCACCGCGCCGCCGCGGCTCGAACGGTAGGCCAGTGCCAGTGCCGGCGCCCGAGCCAGCGCTCGTGCCGGTGCCTCAGGCGGCGAAGTAGCGGTCGGCGCCGAGATAGCCGCCAAGGCGCGCGGCCTCGGCCCAGCCGCGCTCCTCGGCGGTGTCGCCGACCATCAGCACGCGGTCGGCCGGCCAGCGGCCCGCGGCGAGCGCGGCAAGGAGCGTCCGCCGCGCCTCGCCCCAGCCGGCGAACGGCCGGGGCGCCGGGTCGGCCCGGTCGAGCGCGCCCTGGGCCAGCGCCAGCACCCCTGCGGGTGAGAGCGGCGCGCGGACCAGCGCGGCCCGCCCGGCGCCCGCCACGGCGGCGAGCTTCGCCCGCCGGTCTCCGGGCAGCGCCGGCGCCGGCGGCAGGAGCCTGAGCGCGTTGGTCGAGAACAGGAGCGCCACGATGTCGTGCCCCGAGGCGGCGCGGAACGAGGCATAGGCGCGGTAGTCGAGCCCGATTTCGGCCGCCCGCCTCACCCGCAGGCGGACCACCTCGATCGGCAGCGTCGGCAGCAGGTCGACGCGGGCCTTCGTCCACGCATGGCGCCGCCAGCTTTCGCCCGGCTCCAGCGTCGGGCCGTTGTTGTGGCCGATCATCGTCATGAGCCTGTGCCGGCCCAGACTGCCCCGGGCCAGACTGCCCCGGCCCAGGCTGCCCCGGGCCAGACTGCCCCGGGCCAGACTGCCGCGCGATCCGCCAATGCGAGCGCGCCAGCCTCTGCGGCGAAGCCGCAGGCAGGCCCACCGAGGGCGCGCCACCCTGTCGCGTCCTCGGGATCGCGACGGCACTCGCGCCATCCGACGGCACCGGAGCCGGTGCGCAGGATGTCGACGCAGCGCGGGCCGCGGCCATCCTCCGGCGCGGCGATAACGACGCGCCTCACTGCCCCCATTCCCGCAGCCGCGCGACGTAGCGCGCCATCGTGTCGACCTCGAGGTTGACGAGGTCGCCGGGCCTGACGTCGCCCCAGGTCGTGGCCGCCTTGGTGTGGGGAATCAGGTTCACCCCGAACTCCGCCCCCTCGACCTCGTTCACGGTCAGCGAGGTGCCGTTCAGCGCGACCGATCCCTTCGGCGCGATGAAGCCGGCCAGATGCCCGGGCGCGCGGAAGCGGACGCGGGTGCTGCCGCCCTCGTCCGCGACGGCGGTCACCTCGGCAGTGCCGTCGACATGGCCCGAGACGATGTGGCCGCCAAGCTCGTCGCCGACCTTCAGCGCGCGTTCGAGGTTGACCGGCCGCCCCGGCGCCCAGCCGGTCCGCGCCGCGGCGATGTTCGTCTTCGACACGGTCTCGGCCGAGATCTGCACGTCGAACCAGGCGCCGTCGCCGTCGCGGCCGCGGTCGATCACGGTGAGGCAGACGCCGTCGCAGGCGATCGAGGCGCCGATGTCGATGCCCTCGGGCGCGTAGGCGGTGCCGATCCGCGCCCGGAGGTCGCCGGCCTGCGCCACCTCGCGCACCCGTCCGACATCGCTGATGATCCCGGTGAACATGGTCCGGCCTCCGTCGCCCCGAGGTAGCCCGGCCCCCGCCGTCGCGCAAGGCCGCGTCACCCCTGTCGGCCGATCGTCGGTGACAGGCCGGCCGGTCCGCGGTAGAAGGGGGCGGGGCAGGGCAGCAATACCGGACAAGAATGGCTCCGCAACGGCGCTTTCTCTTCCTTCAGGGGCCGCACGGGCCGTTCTTCCACGGCCTGGCGCGGATGCTGCGCGCGGCCGGCGCCGAATGCTGGCGCGTCGGCTTCAACGCCGGCGACGGCGCGTTCTGGCCGCACCGGCAGAGCTACATCGCCTTCACCGCCGCCGCCGGCGACTGGCCGGCGACCTGCGCCGCGCTGCTCGACGGGCGCGGCATCACCGACCTCGTCCTCTACGGCGACACCCGGCCGGTCCACGCCGTGGCGGTCGCCGCGGCGAAGGCCCGCGGGATCACCGTGCATGTCTTCGAGGAAGGCTACCTGCGGCCCTACTGGATCACCTACGAGCGCGGCGGCTCGAACGGGCATTCGGCGCTGATGGCGATGGACCTTGCGGCGATCCGTGCGGCGGTCGCGTCGCGCGGTGCGGCCGACCCGCCGCCGGCGCCCGCGGTCTGGGGCGACATGCGCGAGCATGTCTTCTACGGCGCGCTCTACCATTTCTTCGTTCTGGTGCTGAACCGCCGCTACCGGCGGCTCGGGCCGCATCGCGGCATCAGCGTCGGGCGCGAGTTCGTGCTGCACCTGCGGCGCCTCGTCGCGATGCCCTTCCTGGCGCTGGAGCGCCGGCTCGCCACGCTCGGCATCACCTGGGGCAGCCACCCCTACCATCTGGTGCTGCTCCAGCTTGCCCATGATGCGAGTTTTCGCCACCACGGGCCGTTCCCCGACATGACGAGCTTCCTCGAGACGGTGCTCGCGGGGTTCCGCGACGGCGCGCCGTCGCATCACCGGCTGGTCTTCAAGGCGCATCCGCTCGAGGACGGGCGGGCGCCGGTGCGGGCCGAGATCCGGCGCCTGGCCGCCCGCGACGGCCTCGGCCGCCGGGTGCACTACGTGCCCGGCGGCAAGCTCGCCGGGCTGCTCGGCGCGGCGCGCTCGGCGGTCACCGTCAACTCCACGGCCGCGCAGCAGGCGCTGTGGCGCGGGCTGCCGGTACGCTGCTTCGGCGCGGCGGTCTACGCCAAGCCCGGCCTCGTCTCGCCGCAGCCGCTCGCGCAGTTCTTCGCGGCGGCCGAGCGCCCCGACCTCGCCGCCTATCGCGACTTCCGCGCCTACCTGCTCGAGACCTCGCAGGTGCCGGGCGGGTTCTATTCGCTCCGGGGGCGCCGCGCCGCGTTGCGCCATGTCGTCGACATGATGCTGGCCGCCGAGGATCCCTATGCCGCGTTCCAGAGCGGAAACGCGTCCCCCCGGCAACAGTTGCGCATCGTCCGCCGGGCCGCCCAATAGATGCTGGCCATGGCACGCCCGGGTAAGTACCGTCCCGGAAAAAGACGCGTCGGCCGGCGGAGATCGCGAGTGGCAGTGAAGTACAGCCGATGGGCGCGCAAGGCGGCCCTTTTCGGGCTCGTGGCGCTCACGGCGGCCTGCGGGCTGCCCCGTCCGGGGCCCACCAAGCAGCAGATCCTGGCGGGCGCGGTCGAGCGGCAGGGCAACGCCTTCGTCGTGCCGGTCAACGACCAGGTGATCCAGGCGACCACGGTTCCGCCGGGCCTCGGCTTCGGCCATGCGCTGCGCGATGCGGGCGTGCTGCCGTCGGACACGATCAATCCCGGCGACCTGCTGGCGATCTCGATCTGGGAGAACGTCGATCAGGGCGTGCTGGCGCAGGACGGCTCGGCCGTGACCTCGCTCACCGGGGTGCAGGTCGACGGGCAGGGCTTCATCTTCATTCCCTATGCCGGGCGCATAAAGGCGGCCGGCAACTCGCCCGAGGCGCTGCGCCAGACCATCACGCGGCAGCTCGAGAACCAGACGCCCGACCCGCAGGTCCTCGTCACGCGCGAGGCGGGCGACGGTTCCACCGTGTCGATCGTCGGCAATGTCGGCGTGCAGGGGGTCTACGCGATCGAGCGGCCGACCCGCACGCTGACCGCCATGCTGGCCCAGGCCGGCGGCATCACCGTAGACCCCGAGGTGGTGCAGATCACCGTGACGCGCGACGGCAGGAGCGGGCGTATCTGGCTGCAGGATCTCTACGACCGGCCCGAGAACGACATCGCGCTCCGGCCGGGCGACCGCATCCTGGTCGAGGAGGATGCCCGTGCCTATACCGCGATCGGCGCGACCGGCGGCCAGAACCGGGTTTCGTTCGACAGCCGCGAGCTGTCGGCGATCGAGGCGGTCGGCCAGGTCGGCGGCCTCAGTTCCGCGACCGCCGACCCGACCGGCATCTTCGTGCTGCGCGACGAACTGCCCGAGGTGGCGGCCCGGGTCACCGGCCGGGGCGACATCGCGGCGCCGCAGCGGATGATCTACCTGATCGACCTGACCGAGCCGAACGGCGTCTTCATGGCGCGCGACTTCATGATCCGCGACGCGGACACGATCTACGTGACCGAGGCGCCCTTCGTGCAGTGGCAGAAGGTCATCGGCGCGATCACCGGCACCGCCGGGCAGGCGCAGACCGTCGCGAACCTGGCCGACGGCAACTGATGGCCGGCGAGGGCGGTGCGGCACCCCGCACCGGCCTTTACGTCTACAATGGCGGCTTCCTGACCCAGGGCCGCGTGCGGCGCATCCTTGACCTTGCGGGCTACGACATCCGGCTCGGCGTGCCGGGGCCCGACGACCTTGTCGGCGTCTGGGGCCAGAGCCCGACATCCGGCCGCGGCGCGGCGGTGGCCGCCCGGCGCGGCGGCGGCGTCCTCAGGGTCGAGGATGCGTTCCTGCGCTCGCTGCGCCCGGGGCGCCTCGGCGACCCGCCGCTGGGGCTGATGCTCGACCGGCAGGGCGTCCACTTCGACCCCGCCCGGCCCTCGGCGCTCGAGGCGCTGCTTGCCGAGCATGCGCTCGACGACTTCGCGCTGCTGGAACGGGCGCGCGCCGCGATGGCCTGGCTGCGCGCGGCGGAACTCTCGAAGTACAACCTCCACGACCCGGACCTGGTGCCGCCCGATCCGGGCTACGTGCTGGTGCTAGACCAGACCGAGGGCGATGCGTCGGTCACCGCCTCGGGCGCGGATGCCGGCACCTTCGCCGAGATGCTGGCGCTTGCCCGGATCGAGAACCAGGGCAGCACGGTCTATGTCCGGACGCATCCCGAGACGCTCGCGGGCCTGCGCCGCGGCTACTTCGGCACCGAGGTCGAACGGCTGGACGGGGTGCGGCTGCTGGCAGCGCCGGTCGCGCCCTACGCCCTGCTCGAAGGCGCGGTCGCGGTCTACACCGTCTCGTCGCAGATGGGGTTCGAGGCGATCCTCGCCGGCCACGTCCCGCGCGTCTTCGGGCAGCCGTTCTATGCCGGCTGGGGCCTGACGCAGGACGAGAACCCGGTGCCGCGGCGGAGCCGCAGGCTGACCCGTGCGCAGCTCTTCGCCGCCGCGATGATCCTCGCGCCGACATGGTACGATCCCTGCCGCGACCGGCTCTGCAGCCTCGAGGAGGCGATCGGGCAACTGGAGGCCGAGGTGCGCTGCTGGCGCGAGGACCGGGCGGGCCATGTCGCGACCGGCATGCGGCTCTGGAAGCGGCGGCACCTGCAGGCCTTCTACGGCCGCTGGCGGCCGCTGATGTTCGACGATCGCGCGCCGGTCGCGCGCGCCGCCCGCACCGGCCGCGGCGTTGTCGGCTGGGCCCGCGGCACGGCCGAGGCGGCGGCCAAGGCGGCGCGGGCCGGCGTCCCGTTCCGTCGGGTCGAGGACGGGTTCCTGCGCTCGCGAGGGCTCGGCGCCGCGCTGGTGCCGGCGCTGTCGCTCGTGGCCGACGACCTCGGGATCTACTACGACCCGACGGCCGAAAGCCGGCTGGAGCGGCTCGTCGCCGCCGCCGCCCGGCGCCCGCCGCGCGACCTCGCGCGGGCCGAGCGGCTGGTCGCGGCCCTCGTCAGGCAGGGCGTCAGCAAGTACATGACGGGCGCGCGGGAGATCCCGGCGCTGCCCGCGGGGCATCGCATCCTGGTGCCCGGGCAGGTCGAGGACGACGCCTCGATCGTCACCGCCTGCCGGGCCGAGCGGACGAACCTCGCGCTTCTTGAACGCGCGCGGTCGGAGAATCCGGGCGCGATCCTCGTCTACAAGCCGCATCCGGATGTCGAGGCGGGCCTGCGCCCCGGCGCGGTGGCCGACACCGACCTCGCGCGGCTCGCCGATGCGGTGCTGCGCGGCGCCGACCCGGCGGCGCTGATCGCGGCCTGCGACGAGGTCTGGACGCTGACCTCGCTCCTCGGCTTCGAGGCGCTGTTGCGCGGCAAGCCGGTCACCTGCCTCGGCGCGCCGTTCTACGCCGGCTGGGGCCTGACCCGCGATCTCGGCCCGGTGCCCGCGCGCCGCGCCGCGCGGCCCTCACTCGCCGCGCTCGCGCAGGCGGCGCTGATCGACTATCCGCGCTACCGCGACCCGCTGACCGGGCTGCCCTGTCCGGCCGAGGTCGTCGCCGAGCGGCTGGCGACCGGTGCGGTCGGGCCCGCGCGACCCGCGCTCCGGCTGCTCGCCAAGCTGCAGGGCATCGCGGCGGGCCAAGCCTGGCTCTGGCGGCGCTAGGCGCCCTGCCGGTCGCCGGCCTCCCAGACCTGCAGCATGTCGGGGCCGACGGCCCGCGCCTCGACCAGCCGGAAGCGCCGCGCCGCGGCCAGCCGCCCGACCTCGAGCGGCCCGACGACGGGCCGCCCCTCGGCGCCGAGGGCGATGCCGGCGGTGAACAGCGCCAGCCGGTCGACCAGGCCCGCGCGGAGCAGCGCGGCGGCAAGCGTGCCGCCGCCCTCGCAGAACACCCGCGTCAGCCCCGCCTCGCCGAGCGCCGCGAGCATCGCGGCGGGGTCGAGCGCGCCGCCGGAGCCCGCGCC
>CAZYBG010000115.1:0-8822 GCA_964645155.1 uncultured Rhodobacterales bacterium
TTGATCGAGCGGTCGTCGCCGAAGATCACGATGCCGACGTTGTCGGTCTCGAGGTTCAGCGCCATGCCGCGGATGCCGCCGGGAAACTCCACCATCTCGCCGGCCTGCACGTTGTCGAGACCATAGACGCGGGCGATCCCGTCACCGACGCTGAGCACCCGGCCAATCTCGGCGACCTCGGCCTCCTGGCCGAAGTTCTTGATCTGCTCCTTGAGGATCGCAGAGATTTCAGCGGCTTGGATACCCATTATCCGACCTCTTTCATGGCGTTCTGGAGGGAGGCGAGCTGCGCGCGGATCGAGGTGTCGATCATCTTGGAGCCCACTTTCACGACGAGACCGCCGATGAGGCTTTCATCGACGGAAGTCTGGAGTTTCACGGTCTTGCCGAAGCGGTCCTTCAGCGTCCTCGAAAGTGTGTCGGACTGCGCCTTGGTCAGCGGCTTCGCCGAGGTGACCTCGGCGGTCACCTCGCCCTTTTCGGCCGCGATCATCCCGCGCAGCGCGCGGACGAGCTGCGGCAGGACGAAGAGGCGCCGCTTCGTGGCCATCAGCCCCAGCGTGTTGCCTACCAGTTCGGACAGGCCCATCTTGCCGGCGACCGCCGCGATCGCCCTGCCCTGTTCGGCGCGCGAGTAGACCGGCGACGCAATAAGGGCGCGGAGGTCGGCGCTGCCCAGAAGTGCCGCATCAAGGGCGCTGACATCGGCTTCGAGCGTCTCCAGCGCCTTTGCATCCTTGGCAAGTTCGAACGCGGCCGCCGCGTAGCGCCCGGCGATTCCGAAGGAGATCGAAGCTGGTTCGGACACGTCCACCCTTCCCGCATTCTGGATGCCCCGTCCTGCCGAAGGTCGGCCCGGCATGAGGCAAATTGGGAGGCGCAGACACCCGAGCCTCCGAAGTCGGCGCGGGTGTAGCAGAGGACTTACAACCCCGCAACCGCCTAGCGGAGCCGTCGGCTGTCGCGAAACGCCAACGAAATCAGGGCTTTCACGAGTCCGGGCCGCGCCGACAACGCGCGCCTTGCGGGCAACCTTGGGGATTTTCGTGCGTTTCCCGACGACGCGCGCCGAGTCAGGCCGGATTCGGCACCGGCTTGGGCAGGCCCTCGAGCGCATCGAGCGGCCGCCGAACCACCTCCTTCAGGCCCGACGGGCGCGGTGCATAGACCTGCTTGGTCGCCTCGACCATCAGCACGCCCCCTGCCAGCGTGCTCGACACCTTCTTGCCCAGGCTCTCCCAGAATGGCGCGGTCCGCAACCAGAACCGCCGTTCGGACGGCGGGACGAAAAGCGCCGCGCGATGGCCCTCGACCTGGAAGGAATGGCGACGGAGCTGTACCTCGAGCTGACCCAGCGAATACGGCCGGCCGAAGCCGAAGGGCGTGCGGTCGCTGCGTGCCCAGAGCCCGCCCCGATAGGGCACGATGACAAGCGCGCGACCGCCCGGCCCCAGCACCCGGAACGCCTCCTCCAGCACCGCCGAGGGTCGTTCTGACGTCTCGAGGCCATGCAGCAGGACAAGCTTGTCGATCATCCCGGTCGGGACCGGCCAGCGCGTCTCCTCGCAAAGGACGCTGACGTTCTCCATCCCCGGCGGCCAGGGCATGACGCCCTGCGGCCCGGGCATCAGCCCGATGACCCGCTTCGCGTCGGCGAGGTAGGGCCGCAGCAGGGGCACCGCAAAGCCGAAGCCGGCGACGCTCTGGCCCTTGGCCTCCGGCCAGAAGGCGAGGAGCTGGTCGCGGATCGCCTTCTGCGCCACGCGGCCGAGGTTCGTCCGGTAGTAGAAGCTTCTGAGGTCGAGCACGTCGAGGTGCATGGGCGTCTCCGGTCCGGCTCTCGACACGTCGGGGCCGTGACCCTATCGTCGATTCATGGCCTTGGAAATCGTGACCGTTCCCTGCCTGACTGACAACTACGCCTACCTGATCCATGATCCGGCGGCGCATGCCACGGCCGTCGTCGATGTGCCGGACGAGATGCCGATCGAGGCCGAGCTAGAGCGTCGGGGGTGGCGGCTGACCGACATCCTGCTCACCCACCATCACGCGGACCACACCGATGGGGCGGCGGCGCTGAAGGCGACGACCGGCGCCCGCGTCGTCGGCGCGGCCATGGATGCGGGGCGGCTGCCGCCGCTCGACCTCGCGGTGCAGGGCGGCGAGACGTTCCTGGTCGGGTCGCTGGAGGTCGAGGTGATCGCGGCCCCCGGGCATACCTCGGGGCACATTGCGTTCCACCTGCCTGCGGCCGCCGCCGTCTTCACCGCTGACAGCCTGATGGCGCTGGGGTGCGGGCGTCTCTTCGAAGGGACGCCGGCGCAGATGTGGGACAGCCTGTCGCGGCTGAGCCGCCTTCCCGCTGCCACGACGGTGCATTCCGGGCACGAATACACCGCATCCAATGCCCGCTTCGCGATGACCATTGAACGAGACAATCCTGCGCTTATCTCTCGTGTCGAGAAGATCGGGGCGCTGCGGCAGGAGGGCCGACCCACAGTTCCCTCGACACTATCCGACGAACTCGCAACCAACCCCTTCCTCAGGGCGCATCTTCCGGCCGTCAAGGCGGCCATCGGCCTTCCGGGTGCGACCGACGCCGAAGCGTTTGCCGAAATCCGGCGGAGGAAGGACGTCTTCTGATCGTCCGCCATTCCGGAACCCGATCACAATTTGTGCTGTTGCCACAATGGTGACCGGATTCTGAGAAAAACTTCTTGAAGCGTGCCGAATAACACCGAACTTTAAGGTTATGAGGCAACGGTTGGAGGGGGGGCCTTCGCCCTCTCCGGCCTGACAGGAAAGGAGCACGTCAGGTGCCTTCGTTCTCTAGCACTCTCGAGCAAGCCATCCATGCCGCCCTCGCGCTGGCCAACGCACGCCGGCACGAGCTCGCCACGCTGGAGCATCTGCTGCTCGCCCTGATCGACGAGCCCGACGCGGCCAAGGTCATGCAGGCGTGCAACGTCGACCTCGAGGAGCTGCGCCGCACGCTCGTCGAGTTCGTGGACGACGACCTTTCCACCCTGGTCACGCAGGTCGACGGCTCCGAGGCCGTCCCGACGGCCGCCTTCCAGCGCGTGATCCAGCGCGCTGCGATCCACGTGCAGAGCTCCGGCCGCACCGAGGTGACGGGCGCGAACGTCCTTGTCGCGATCTTCGCCGAGCGCGAGTCGAACGCGGCCTACTTCCTGCAGGAACAGGAGATGACGCGCTACGACGCGGTCAACTTCATCGCCCACGGCGTCGCGAAGAACCCGAGCTTCGGCGAGACCCGGCCGGTGACCGGCGCCGACGAGGCCGAGGAAACCCGCGCCACCGGCCCGGGCGAGGGGCAGTCCGACGGCAAGGAGAGCGCGCTGTCGAAGTACTGCGTCGACCTGAACGCCAAGGCCCGCAAGGGCGACGTCGATCCGCTGATCGGCCGTGAGGCCGAGGTCGAGCGCTGCATCCAGGTGCTCTGCCGCCGCCGCAAGAACAACCCGCTCCTCGTCGGCGACCCCGGTGTCGGCAAGACCGCGATTGCGGAAGGCCTGGCGCTCAAGATCACTAGGGCCGAGACGCCGGACGTGCTGAAGAAGTCGACGATCTTTTCGCTCGACATGGGCGCCTTGCTTGCGGGCACGCGGTATCGCGGCGACTTCGAGGAGCGGCTGAAGGCCGTGGTGAAGGAGCTCGAGGATCACCCCGACGCGATCCTGTTCATCGACGAGATCCATACCGTGATCGGTGCGGGGGCGACCTCCGGCGGCGCGATGGATGCCTCGAACCTCCTGAAGCCTGCGCTGCAGGGCGGCAAGCTGCGCTGCATGGGCAGCACGACCTACAAGGAGTTTCGCCAGCACTTCGAGAAGGATCGCGCGCTGTCGCGGCGGTTCCAGAAGATCGACGTGAACGAGCCGACGGTGGCCGACTCGATCAAGATCCTCGAAGGCCTCAAACCCTATTTCGAGAAACACCACGAGATCCGCTACACGCACGATGCGATAAAGTCGGCGGTCGAGCTTTCGGCCCGGTATATCCATGACCGCAAGCTTCCCGACAAGGCGATCGACGTGATCGACGAGGCCGGCGCCGCCCAGCATCTCGTCGCGGAATCGAAGCGCCGCAAGACCATCGGCGCGAAGGAGATCGAGGCAGTCGTCGCCAAGATCGCCCGGATCCCGCCGAAAAACGTGAGCAAGGACGACGCCGAGGTCCTGAAGGATCTGGAAGCCTCGCTGAAGCGCGTCGTCTTCGGCCAGAGCAACGCCATAGAGGCGCTTTCCTCGGCGATCAAGCTCGCCCGCGCGGGCCTGCGCGAGCCCGAGAAGCCGATCGGCAACTACCTCTTCGACATGTCGGAATACATGGAGAAGCACGCAGTCAGCCGGCTGATCGGCGCACCGCCGGGCTATGTCGGTTTCGACCAGGGCGGCCTTCTGACCGACGGTGTCGACCAGCACCCGCATTGCGTGCTGCTGCTCGACGAGATCGAGAAGGCGCACCCGGATGTCTACAACATCCTCCTGCAGGTGATGGACCACGGCAAGCTCACCGATCACAACGGGCGGCAGGTCGATTTCCGCAACGTGATCCTGATCATGACATCGAACGCGGGCGCCACCGAGCTTGCCAAGTCGGCCATCGGCTTCGGCCGCGACCGGCGCGAGGGCGAGGATACCGCCGCGATCGAGCGGACCTTCACGCCCGAGTTCCGCAACCGGCTCGACGCGGTGATCTCGTTCGCGCCGCTGCCCAAGGAGGTGATCCTTCAGGTGGTGGAGAAGTTCGTCCTCCAGCTCGAGGCGCAGTTGATGGATCGCGGCGTGTCGATCGAGTTGACCCGCGAAGCCGCCGAATGGCTGGGCGACAAGGGCTACGACGACAAGATGGGCGCGCGGCCCCTCGGCCGCGTGATCCAGGAGCACATCAAGAAGCCGCTCGCCGAGGAGCTTCTGTTCGGCCGGCTGATGAAGGGCGGGTTGGTCCGCGTGGCGCTGAGCGACGGCAAGATCGACCTGCAGATCGTCGAGCCCGAGAAGCCGCGGCTGACCGGCTCGAAGCCGCCGCTGCTGACGGCCGACTGATCTTCCGGGCCACAACCGGGAAGAGGCCCCCGCCGCCGCGCGGGGGCCTTATGTTTGCGATCACCGCCAATGGTGGTCTCCGGGTTAGATCGGCTTGACGAAGGTCAGCGACGTCGCCCTGTCGAAACCGGGATGCGTCGTCTCGCCGGCGACACGAAAGCCCAGCGCGGCGAAGGCGGAATGGTTTTCGGTGAGCTCGACGCGGGACTTCAACTCGACCGACGCGAGGCCGAGCGCTCGGGCGCGCTCCTCGGCCAGGCACACCAGGCGGCGGGCCAGCCCCTGGCCGCGATGGGTGATGGCGACGGCGAGCTTGCCGAGGTAGAGCGCGCCGGGCGTCGGCGTCAGGAACACGCAGGCGACGACCCGGCGCTCGTCCTCGATCGCCCAGACCTCGGACTGCCGGGCCTGCGCGGCGATCTCGTCCAGCGTCAGCCGGTGCATCGACGATGGCGGGTCGATCCGCCCCTCCATATAGGCAAAGCTCGTGCGGATCAGGGCGAGGACCGCGCCGAGCGCGGGGTCGTCCGGGCGCAGCCGACGCGGCGCATGAAGGGCGACCGGAGCGGTCATGCGACGCGCTTCTCCATGAACAGGCTGGCCGGATGCTCCGCATAGGCGCCGAACGGCCCGCGGACGCGGTAGCCGAGGCTGCGGTAGAGACCGACGGCAGGCTCCAGCCGGTCGCCCGTCTCGAGCCGCACATCGGCCAGCCCGCGACGCGCCGCCTCGGCCTCCAGCGCCGCCATCAGCAGCTTTGCGACGCCTCGGCCGCGCCCGGCGGGCCGCACGAAGAGCCGCTTGACCTCGCCATAGCCGCCGGCATCAACCAGCGCGACGCAGCCGAGCGCCTCGCCCGAGCCGTCGCGCGCCACGAAGAACGCAGCCGCCTCGCGCGCCAGTTCGGCCGCGTCGAAGCTGAAGATCTCTTCGGGCGGATAGGCTTGCTCAAGGGCGGCCTGGCTCTCGATGACGAGCTTCCGGCCGTCGCTGGCAAGCGGGGAGTCGATGAAGATCGTGATCGGCATGGTGGCGGGGTGAGCTGACAGTTCATTTGGCGCTGCAGCAATCGCGCAGTCAAGGGCCTCTTCTACCCATATGTTGTGGACAAACTGACAGTTTCCCCGACATGCGGTGGATGGAGGTTGACACATGCGCCGGACGGGCAAAGGATCGGCCGCCAGCGGAATCACGAGGTCGTCCGGACGTGCGCTTCAACCGGCTCAGATTGAACGGCTTCAAGAGCTTCGTCGACCCGACCGACCTGGTGATCAGCGACGGCCTGACCGGCGTCGTCGGCCCGAACGGCTGCGGCAAATCGAACCTGCTCGAGGCGTTGCGTTGGGTGATGGGCGAGAATCGCCCGACCGCGATGCGGGGCGACGGCATGGAGGATGTCATCTTCGCCGGCGCCGCAACACGGCCCGCGCGCAACTTCGCCGAGGTCGTGCTGACCATCGACAACGCCGAGCGCCTCGCGCCGTCGGGCTTCAACGACGGGGACCAGATCGAGATCGTCCGCAGGATCACCCGTGATGCCGGAAGCGCCTACAAGGCAAACCACAAGGACGTCCGGGCCCGCGACGTGCAGATGCTGTTCGCGGACGCCTCCACCGGGGCCCATTCGCCGGCGCTCGTCCGCCAGGGGCAGATCGCCGAGCTCATCAATTCGCGGCCGAAGAGCCGCCGCCGGGTGCTCGAGGAGGCGGCCGGCATCTCGGGCCTCTACCAGCGCCGGCACGAGGCCGAGCTCAAGCTCTCCGCCGCCGAGACCAACCTCGCCCGCGTGGACGACGTGGTGGAACAGCTTGCCCAGCAGCTGGCGAGCCTGGCACGGCAGGCGCGGCAGGCCGCGCGCTACCGCGAGATCGGCGCCGAGCTTCGCCGCGCCGAGGGGATGCTCCTCTACCGCCGCTGGAAGGAGGCCGACGCCGCGCGCGCCGAGGCCGAGACGAAGCTGACCGAGCTGACGAAGGCCGCGGCGCAGGCCGAAGTCGCGGCCCGGGCCGCCGGAAAGGGCCGCAGCGAGGCCGAGGCTGCCCTGCCGCCCCTGCGCGAGGAGGAGGCGATCGCGGCGGCCATCCTGCAGCGCCTGACGGTGGAGCGCGACACGCTGGCCGCCGAGGAGGCCCGGACGCGCGAGGCCATCGCCGCACTCGAAGGCCGGATCGTCCAGCTCGGTGCCGACATCGCCCGGGAGGAGGCGCTGAACCGCGACGCGGGCGAGACGATCGCCCGGCTGGACTGGGAGGCCGCACAGCTCGCCAAGGCGCATGAAGGCCACGAGGGCCGGCTCGAGGCCGCCGCCGAGGCGGCACGCGATGCCGGCCGGGTGCTGGCCGACCGCGAGGCCGCGCTGTCCGAACTGACCGAGGATGTCGCCCGGCTGGCGGCCCGGCATCAGTCGGCGCACCGGCTCCACGACGATTGCCGCCGGACGACCGATACGGCAGGGGTGGAGGTCGCGCGGGCCCGCGACACGCATGTCGAGGCCAAGGCCGCCCTCGGCCGCGCCGCGACGGATTTCGCGGAGGCGGACGCCGCCCGCGCTGCCGCCGAGGCAGCGGCCGAGGCCGCCGAAGCCGCGTTGCGCGCCGCCGACGATGCCCGCGGAGACGCCCAGGCCCGCGAGGCAGAGGCACGCGCCGCCCGGTCGGAGGCCGAGGGCGAGGCGAGCGCGCTGCGCGCCGAGGCCGCGGCACTCGCGCGGCTCGTCGAGCGCGAGGCCGGCGCCGGCGGGCAGGTGATCGACCGGGTGGAGGTCAGGCCGGGCTACGAGAACGCCCTCGGCGCCGCCCTTGCCGATGATCTTCGCACGCCCGAGGTCACCGCCGATCGCCCCACCGGCTGGGCGCAGCTTCCGGGCTACGCCGAACAGCAGACGCTGCCGCCCGGTGTCGCGGCGCTCTCGGACTTCGTGAGCGTGCCCGAGGTGCTCGCCCGGCGGATGAGCCAGATCGGCCTTGTCGAGACGGCCGACGGCGCACGCCTTCAGGCGGCACTTCGTCCCGGACAGCGGCTGGTGTCGCGCGCGGGCGATCTCTGGCGGTGGGACGGCTTCCGCGCCGCAGCGGCCGACGCGCCCTCGGCGGCGGCGCTGCGGCTTCAGCAACTCAACCGGCTGGCGGAACTGAAGCAGGACCTCGAGGCGGCGAATGTCCGCGCCGACCGCACCCGCACCGCCCATGAGCGGCTGACCGCGGACCTCGCCGCTCTGACGCGTGCCGACGCCGAGGCGCGCGAGGCGCGGCGCAGCGCCGACCGCGCCGCGGCCGAGGCGAACCGCGCGCTGTCAAAGGCCGAGGCCGACCGCAACATCGCAAGCGGCAAGCTGGAGAGCGCCGATCTCGCCATTCGCCGACACGAGGAGGAGGCGATGGCCGCGCGCAAGGCGCTGGCCGAGGCCGAGGCGGCGGTCAGGGCGCTGCCCGATCTCGCCTCGGCCCGTGTCGAGGTCGAGGACATCAAGCTGACCGTCGAGGCGGCGCGGATGACCATGCTGGCCAAGCGATCGGCGCATGACGAGGTGCGGCGCGAGGGCGAGGCCCGGGTGAAGCGCCGGCAGGAGGTGGTAACCGAGCTCTCGGGCTGGAAGCACCGGCTCGAGACCGCCGGCCGCCGCATCGCCGAACTGGTCGCGCGCCGCGACGGGTCGGCGGCGGAACTGGCCGCGGCGCGCGCCCGGCCGGACGAGATCGCCGTCCGGCGCGAGACCCTGGCCGAGGCGATGGGCACCGCCGAGATGCGCCGCCG
>CAZYBG010000116.1:0-8756 GCA_964645155.1 uncultured Rhodobacterales bacterium
CGCCTCGCCCGCGCGCTCTGGCTGGCGCCGACGCTCGCCTTCTCGGCCGGGCTCGGCCTGCTGATCCTCGTCGCCCAGTTCCTGAACTACGGCTGGTGGCACTGGCTGACGCATCCCTTCCTCGTCCTGCCCTGGCCGGGCTGACCCCGCCCCCGCTGCCCCCGCCGCTGCCCCTGCCGCTGCCCCTGCCACGGCGCCGCCGGCCCTTGCGCGCTGCGGCGCGAAGGCCCAAAGCTGCGCCATGCCCGGCCAGTCGTTCCGCTTCACCCACGCCGTCACCCGCGCCCCGGCCGATACCGCGACAGGCGGCCTGCGCGCCGTCGATACCGGCGCGCCGGACCTCGCGCTGATGCGGCGCCACCATGCCGACTACGTGGCCGCGCTTGGCGCCGCGGGCCTGACGGTGGTCGAGCTGCCGCCGCTGCCCGCCTTCCCCGACGCGCAGTTCGTCGAGGATACCGCGCTCTGCCTGCCCGAAGGCGCGGTGGTGCTGCGCCCCGGCGCACCCTCGCGCCTCGGCGAGGCGGCCGAGATCGCGCCGGTGCTGGCCGGCCTCTACACCACCGTCGCGACGGTCGCCCATGGCTTCATCGAGGGCGGCGACATCCTGGTGACCGAGACCGAGATCCTGGTCGGCCGCTCGGCGCGGACCGACGCCGAAGGCATCGCCGCCCTGCGCGGGATCGTCGCGGCCTGGGGCCACCGGCTGCGCGAGGTCGCGACCCCGCCCGGCGTCCTCCACTTCAAGACCGACTGCTCGCTCCTCGATGGCGAGACGATCCTCGCCACCCGCCGCCTCGCGGCGTCCGGCTGCTTCGCCGGCTACCGGATCATCGAGGTCGCCGAGGACGAGGCGGCGGCGGCGAACACCGTCCGGGTCAACGACCTCGTGCTGATGCCCGAAGGCTTCCCGCGCACCGCGGAGCGGCTGGCGCGGGCGGGCTACGCGCTGCGCGAGGTCGGCAACTCGGAATGCGCCAGGCTCGATGGCGGGATGTCCTGCCTGTCGCTGCGCTTCACCCCCGCCTGAGCGCAATGCCGCCCGGCCCGTGCAACCTGATGATCGTCGGCCAGGCCGGCCGCCTCGGCTACGAGGCGGTGCTGTTTGCCGCCTCGCTCCGCCACGCGGCGCCGGCCTTCGCCGGCCGCCTCTTCGTGGCCGAGCCCCGGCCCGGCCCGCTCTGGCGCGGCGAGACGCGGCTGCCGCCGCCGGTCCGCGCGCTGCTGGAGGAGCTTGGCGCGACGATCCTGCCGTTCGACAGCCGCCACTTCGGCCAGTCCTACCCCTACGGCAACAAGATCGAGGCGCTGGCCGCCCTGCCCGAGGGCGAGCCGTTCCTGTTCTTCGACACCGACACGCTCATCACCGGCGATCTCGCCGCCGTGCCTTTCCCGTGGGACCGCCCCGCCGCCTCGATGCGGCGCGAGGGCACCTGGCCGGTGATCGAACCCTACGGCCCGGGCTATGCCGCGACCTGGGCCGCGCTCTACGACCGCTTCGGGCTCGACTTTCCGGGCTCGCTCGACCTCTCCCAGCCCGACGAATACTGGGAGCGGTATCTCTACTTCAACGCCGGCTGGTTCTTCGGCCCCTGCCCGCGCCGCTTCGGCGCGCTGTTCCTGCGCTACGCGCTCTCGATCCGCGACGACCCGCCCGAGGCGCTGGTCTGCCAGAGCCTCGACCCCTGGCTCGACCAGGTCGCGTTGCCGCTGGTGATCCACGCCCTCGGCGGCGGGCGCCCGGGGCCCGAGCTCGCCGGGCTCGACGGCGAGGTCACCTGCCACTGGCGGGTGCTGTCGCTGCTCTACGCCCGCGAGAGCGACCGCGCCGTCGAGGTGCTCGAGGCGGTCTGCGCGCCGAACCGCATCAAGCGCGTCCTGAAGGAGCACGCGCCGGTGAAGCGGCTCGTCTACCAGGGCCGCGGAGCGCAGGCCCGCGCGCTCTTCGACCGCGGCAGCCTGCCCCGCCGCGAGCAGGCGATCCGCAACCGGCTAAAGGCCGAGGGGCTGTGGATGCGCTGAGGCGGGGGTTGCCACCGGGATGGTAATTCGGTACTTCTGGAAGTATCATAATTCAACGACCGAGGCCGATGTGACGATCGTCATCCACCACAACCCCGACTGCGGCACCTCGCGCAATGTGCTCGCCATCGTCGAGGCCGCGGGCGAGACGCCGGTGCTGATCCGCTATCTCGAGACCGGCTGGACGCGGCCGCAGCTTCTGGGGCTCTTCGCCGCCGCCGGCCTCACGCCGCGCAGCGCGCTGCGCACCACCAAATCGCCCGCGGCCGAGCTTGGCCTGCTCGACGAAAGCGTGGGCGACGCGGCGCTGCTCGACGCGATGGTCGCGCATCCGGTCCTCGTGAACCGCCCGATCGTGTGCGCGCCGAGGGGCGTGCGGCTCTGCCGGCCGTCCGAGACGGTCCTCGACCTGCTCGACCGCCTGCCGCCGGGGCCGCTCGCCAAGGAGGACGGCTCGCCGCTGATCGACGCCGGCGGCAACCGTGTCGGCTGACGGCGTGCCCGACCTGCCCAACATCGATCCCGCGCTCGTCCGCGACATCGCGGTGCCGGCGTCGGCCCCGGCGGCGCATCCGCCGCGCATCCTGCTGCTGCACGGCTCGGTCCGGGTCCGGTCCTACAGCCGGCTCCTGAACGAGGAGGCGGCGCGGCTCCTCGCGCTCTTCGGCGCCGAGACGCGAAGCTTCGACCCCTCCGGCCTGCCGCTTCCCGACGACGCCGAGCCGAGCCACCCGAGGGTCGCCGAACTGCGCGACCTCGTCACCTGGTCCGAGGGGATGGTCTGGTGCTCGCCCGAACGGCACGGCGCGATGACCGGGATCATGAAGGCGCAGATCGACTGGATCCCGCTCAGCCTCGGCTCGGTGCGGCCGACCCAGGGCAAGACGCTGGCCGTCATGCAGGTCTCGGGCGGATCGCAGAGCTTCAACGCGGTCAACCAGATGCGCATCCTCGGCCGCTGGATGCGGATGATCACGATCCCGAACCAGTCCTCGGTGCCGAAGGCGTTCCTCGAATTCGACGCCGCCGGCCGGATGCAGCCGTCGCCCTACTACGACCGGGTGGCCGACGTGATGGAGGAACTCGTCAAGTTCACGCTGCTGACGCGCGGCGTGTCGGCCTGGCTGACCGACCGCTACAGCGAACGGCGCGAGGATGCCGAGGCGCTGTCGCGCCGGGTCAACCAGCGGTCGATCTGAGAGCGCGGGTGCGGGCGGTGCGATAGGCGGGCGTGAGCGCCTTGCGGACCTGGTCGCACCTGTCGCCGTCCGGCGCCTTCGTGCCCGGGATCAAGGCACGCCCGCGTGCCCTCGGGGCGCCCACCCGCGGTCGGGCGCTGCCCGGCTGTCGTCGCGCATGGGCAAATGGGGGGCCCACCCACCTCGCCGCCCGTTGCCGGCTGCGCGCCCTTGCCCTAACGTCCGCCGCCAGTCGACCACGAGGGAGGAACCCCATGTCTGACAAGGCCGCCTACGGCTTCGACACGCTGCAGATCCACGCCGGCGCCCGGCCCGACCCGGCCACCGGCGCGCGGCAGACGCCGATCTACCAGACCACGGCCTACGTGTTCCGCGACGCCGACCACGCCGCGGCGCTGTTCAACCTCCAGGAAGTCGGCTTCATCTATTCCCGCCTGACCAACCCCACCGTCGCCGTCCTGCAGGAGCGGATCGCGACGCTGGAAGGCGGTGTCGGCGCGGTCTGCTGTTCCTCCGGGCACGCGGCGCAGATCCTGGCGCTGTTCCCGCTGATGGCGCCGGGGCTCAACGTCGTCGCCTCGACACGGCTCTACGGCGGCACGGTGCAGCAGTTCACCAACACGATCCGCAAGTTCGGCTGGAGCGCGAAGTTCGTCGACACCGACGACGAGGCGGCGGTCGCCGCCGCGGTCGACGACAACACCCGCGCGCTGTTCTGCGAATCGATTGCCAACCCGGGTGGCTACATCACCGACCTCAAGGCGATGGCGCGGATCGCCGATGCCGCGGGCATCCCGCTCATCGTCGACAACACCTCGGCCTCGCCCTATCTCTGCCGCCCGATCGAGCACGGCGCGACCCTCGTCGTGCACTCGACCACCAAGTACCTCACCGGCAACGGCACGGTCACCGGCGGCGCGATCGTCGATTCGGGCAAGTTCGACTGGTCGAACGGCAAGTTCCCCTCGCTCAGCGAACCCGAGCCCGCCTATCACGGCCTGAAGTTCCACGAGACCTTCGGGTCGCTCGCCTTCACCTTCTACGGCATCGCCATCGGGCTGCGCGACCTCGGCATGACGATGAACCCGCAGGGCGCGCACTACACGCTGATGGGCACCGAGACACTGTCGCTGCGCATGGACAGGCACGTGGCCAATGCGGTGAAGGTGGCGACCTGGCTCGAGGGTCACCCGAAGGTCGAGGCGGTGACCTATGCCGGCCTGCCGTCCTCGCCCTACGCCGACCGCGCGCAGCGGATCTGCCCGAAGGGCGCCGGCGCGCTCTTCACCTTCGCGCTGAAGGGCGGCTACGAGGCCTGCGTCAAGCTCGTCAACGGCGTCGAGATCTTCAGCCATGTCGCGAACCTCGGCGACACGCGCTCGCTCATCATCCACTCGGCCTCGACGACGCACCGCCAGCTGACGCCCGCGCAGCAGAAGGCGGCCGGCGCGGCGCCGAACGTGGTGCGCCTGTCGATCGGCACCGAGGATGCCGACGACCTGATCGCCGATCTGGACCAGGCGCTGGCCAAGGACTGAGGCGGCGCAATCGGGCGACCCGTCCGGCGAGGGGTCGCCCGGCACGCTTACCGGCTGTCAGCCGCCGATCTCCCACACGATCGTCACCCGCGCGGCGACGCCCATCTCGCCCGCCGCGACGGGCACGGAATCGGACGCCATCGCCGCTTCCATCCGGAACATCGGCTGCGGCGGGTCGAACTCCTGCGTCTCCGAGATCGACAGGATCGAACCGAGCGAAACGCCGGCGGCACCGGCGAACAGTTCGGCCTTGCGCCGGGCATCGGCGACCGCCGCGGCGCGCGCCTCGTCCTCGACCGGCTGCGGCTCCTGCAGCCCGAAGCTGAGGCCGTTGAACGTGTTGGCGCCGCCCTCGAGGACGCCGTCGAGCACGCCGCCGATGCCGTCGAGCGCGCGCACCCGCACCGTCAGCGTGTTGGCGGCGGAAAAGCCGGTGATCCGCGGCGGCCCGCTCTCGTAGCTCCGGCCGTCCCAGACCGGGTTGAGCGACAGGCCCGAGGTCTGGATGTCGCGCGGCTCGATGCCGGCCCCGGCCAGCGTGGCAAGCAGCGCCGCGACCCCGGCCGAGGTCTCGTCCATCGCGGCCTTCGCCGTCTCGGCCTCGGCGCTGACGCCGAGTGTCACGGTCGCCATGTCGGGCGCGACCGCGACGACGCCCTCGCCGGTCACCGTGATGTAGCGCGCCGGCGCCCCGGCCGCCTCCTGCGCCGCCTCCTGCGCCGTCGCCGCGGCGGCGGCCGCCCAGAATGGCAGGGCAAGCGTCAGTACCGTTCTTCGCATGATGTTCCTCCGTCTGCGAAATCCTTCGGGCTCTGCGACGCGCCCGGCAAGCCGATCCTTGGCCGCTTCCCTTTTCCTAGGCGAAAACCTGCTGTAACGCAGGTTTTGCAGCCCGGGACTTGCAGCAATCGGACAGAATGGTGCTAGATACAGACGATGAAGCCTGCCTTTGCACTGATCCTGTCGTCCGACGGCCTGCAACTTCTGCATCGTGTGAAGCGCGGCTGGGAACTGGTCGGCACGACCCCGCTTGAGCCGACCGGCCTCAAGCGGCATATCGCGGCGCTCCGCGAGGCCGCGCTCGCGCTCGATCCCGAAGGCATCACGACCAAGCTCGTCCTGCCCGAGACGCAGGTGCTCTACACCTCGATCGCGAGCCCCGGGCGCGACGACCGCGAGCGGCTGGCGGCGATCCGCCAGGCACTCGAAGGCACGACGCCCTACGCGGTCGACGACCTTGCCTTCGACTGGGAGGCCGATGGCGGGATGCTCCATGTCGCCGTCGTCGCGCGCGAGACGCTGGAGGAGGCCGAGGCTTTCGCCGTCCAGCACGGGCTGAACCCGGTCTCGCTGGTGGCGCGGCCGAGGGGCGGCAGCTTCACCGGCGAGCCGTTCTTCGGCGAGACCAAGGCCGCCCGGGACCTGCTGCCGACCGGCGCGAAGGTGGACCGCGACCTGCTGCCCACGCTGGTCACGCTCAAGCTGACCTCGCCGATCCTGCCGCCGCGGGCGGCGCCGGTCTCGGCCATCGCTGCGGCCGAGCTCGAGGACATCGCGCCCGGCGCCGGCGTGCCCGACCCGGTCGCGGGGGACGCCGCGGCGCCGGCCGTCGACGAGGCCGAGCTTGCCCTGCTCCGCGCGCTTTCCGATGCCGGGCCCGCGGTGCCGGCGGCGGCGCCTGCGGCGCGCGCCGAACCGCCGCAGCCGTTCGAGGCGCAGGCCGCACCGCCCCCCGGCGGGGCGGAACCGGCAATTCCTTCCGCCGATGCTGCCGTCGATACTGCAGCGGAGGCTGCGGCGGCGGAGGACGCGCCCGCGCCGGTCGGCGCGGCGGTCGAGCCGCCCCCGCGCGATGCCGGCGCCACGGCGCTGGCCGACGCTCCCGCCGAAGCGGCCCCCGCCGATGAGACCCCCGCCATGGAGACCGGCACCGGACCGGGGCCGGCGGACCCTCCGCAGGCCGAGGAGACCCGGTTCGGCGCCGAAGCCGTTCCGGTCGACATGCCGCCGACCGAGTCGCTGCCGGACCTCGCGCCGGCCGCCGCGGCCGAGCCGCCCTCCGCCTGGCCATCGGCCGAGGCCGCCAGGCCGGCCGAGGTGCCGTTCGCCGACACGGCCGCCGATGTCACGACGGAGCCGGAAGCAGTCGAGGCGGTCAGCGCGGAGGCGCGCACCGAAGACCTGGCCGACGACCTGACCGCCAACATGGCCGACGACCTGGCCGTTGCACAGCCTGCCGACCAACCCGACGATCCGCCGGCAGAAGCGACCGCGGAAACGACCTTACCCGTCGCCGCCGATGCCGCTCCGGAGCCCGAAGCAGCGGAAGTTTCGTCGGTGGACGAGCCCGCCGAGGTGGTCGAGCCCGCCGAGGCAGTCGAGGCGGCGCCGGTGGCCGACCCCGCGCCGGTGTCCGGCGACCGGCCCGAGGACGACTGGTCCCGAAACGACTGGCCCCTGCCCGAGTCCCCGACCGAGCAGGACGAGGCGCCGTTCGTGCATGTCGCCTCGGACCCCGGCGACCTGCCGATGGCGGATGCGGCGGCTCCGCCGGTGCCCGACCCGGCGGCGGAACCGCTCCCGGCCCAGGCCTGGGCGGCGTCCGGCCCCGTCCCGGAGCCCGCGGCCGCGATCCGGGCCGAGGCCGCCGATGCGGCGGACCATCCCGCGCCGGCGACAGCGGCCGAAACATCGCCCGAGAGCGCCGCCGAAGCCGAGGCGCCCGAGGCGGATGCGCCGGCCGAGGCGCAGGGCCCGGTCACCGCCCGGATGATCCCCGAGACCGCCGTTGCCCCGGACGCGCCCGCCGGGCCGCGGCCACGGCTCGGGCCGGCCGTCAGCCCGCTGCCGGCCGAGCTTCTGCGCCGCGCGGCGAGCCGGGGCGCGGCCGCGACGGCGGCCTTCAGCGGCCGGTTCGGCGTGACCTCGGCGGAAGTGCCGCCGCGCGCGCCCGCCGGCATGGCAGAACGCATGGGCGAACGCCGCGTCATCCCGCTTCTCGGCACGCGGCGCTCCGACGCGGCGCGGGCGCCGGCGAACCGGGCCGAGCGCGATCGGTCGCGCGATCATTCGCGCGCGCCCGAAGCGATCCGCAAGGTCCTCGCCCGGCCGCGCCCGATCGGCACCGATCCGGCCGCCAGCGGCGCGCAGGCGGTGCCGGGAGCCGCCACGGCGCGCAGCGGCGGCCGCTCGCCGCTGACCGGGTTCATCCTCACCGCGGGGCTGGTCGCCTTCCTCGCCGCCGTCGGCCTCTGGTCGGCGTTCTTCGCCAACGATTCCGCCCCGCCGGCAGAGGACGTCGTGGCCGCAGCCCCGGCGCCCGCCATCGCGCCGGCGGTCGACGTGCCGGCGGCGCTCGCCGCGCCCGAGACCGATCCGGGGGCCGATCCCGAACTGGCGGCGACAGCGCCCGAGGCCGCCGATGCGCCGCCCGCTTCGGCAGCGGCGCCGGCCGGGCTTGCCGCCGCGGCGCCGGAATCGGGCCCGGCAGCGGACACGGCTCCGGCGGCCGCAGCGGATGCCGATGCAGCGCCCGGCGCTGCAGAAGCGCTCGCCGCCCTGCCTCCCGCCGCTGACGCTGGCCCCGGCCCTGACCCTGGCCCTGATCCGGCAGCGGAGGGCGCGGCCCCGACCCCGGCCCAGACCCCGGCCCAGACCCCGGCGGCCCCCGGGGCACCGGCAGGCGAGACGGCGAGCGCGGCGGACACCGCCGCCCCCGCTCCGGCTGCGCAGGACCCGCTGGCCTCGGCGACGGACCGGGCGCTGTCCTACGCCGCGACCGGCATCTGGACCGGGCCGCCCGAGGCGCCGGAGGCCGTGCCGGCCGAAGCCGCGCCCGGCGCATCGGTCGCCGATGCGATCGACCCCGCGCCGCCGGAACCCGAGGCGACCTCGCTCGCCGCCGCCCCCGGCGCGGATGGCGCACCCGGCGCGCCGGCGCCGACGCCGCCGCCCGGCGTGACCTACAGCTTCGATGCTCGCGGCCTGATCGTGCCGA
>CAZYBG010000117.1:0-8629 GCA_964645155.1 uncultured Rhodobacterales bacterium
TGCGGGCAATCTCCCTCACAGGTACTTCTTGAAGGTCGAGGCAGTGACGGCAATGGCCATCTCGCCAGACTCGAAATTGCTGTTCAGCGGTGACCGTGGCGGGTACGGGCTGCTTTGGGACGCAAGTACTGGCAAACAATTAGGGCAAGCTGTTGAAGCCGTTCGAGGTTTCCGTATCAATGCGGCTCTACAGCCTCGGCCTCGTCTCCTGGCACTTCTGGCTCGCGACGATCGGCATCGTCCTCTACGCCTCGGCGATGTGGGTGACCGGCATCATGGAGGGCCTGATGTGGCGCGAGGTCGATGCCAACGGCTTCCTCGTGAACTCCTTCGCCGACACCGTCTCGGCCAAGTTCCCGATGTATGTCGTGCGCGCGCTCGGCGGTGTCCTCTACCTCGCGGGTGCGATCATCATGTGCTACAACCTCTGGATGACCGTCCGGTCCGCGCCGCAGCGCGCGCCCGCCACGGCTCCGGCCGAATGACGGGGGGCCGGAGATGTCGGTTCTTTCCAAACACAAGATCCTCGAGACCAACGCGACGCTGCTTCTGGTCTTCGCCTTCCTGGTGGTGACCGTCGGCGGCATCGTGCAGATCGCGCCGCTGTTCTACCTCGAGAACACGATCGAGGAGGTCGAGGGCGTGCGGCCCTACGCGCCGCTGGAGCTGGCGGGCCGCGAGATCTACGTCCGCGAGGGCTGCTACGTCTGCCACAGCCAGATGATCCGCCCGATGCGCGACGAGGTGGAGCGCTACGGCCACTACAGCCTCGCGGCCGAGTCGATGTACGACCGGCCGTTCCAGTGGGGCTCCAAGCGCACCGGGCCCGACCTCGCCCGGGTCGGCGGCCGGTACTCCGACGACTGGCATGTCGACCACCTGACCGACCCGCAATCGGTGGTGCCCGAAAGCGTGATGCCGAAGTACGGCTTCCTGCTCGACCGGCCAGTGACGCCTGAGCACATCGGCGAGCTGATGGCGACGCACCGCCTGGTCGGCGTGCCCTATACCGACGAGATGATCGCCGAGGCCGAGGCCGACTTCCGCGTCCAGGTCGATCCGTTCGGCGACGCCGCGGGCCTGCTCGCGCGCTATCCCAAGGCGCAGGTGCGCAACTTCGACGGCGCGCCCGGGATCTCCGAGATGGATGCGCTCATCGCCTATCTGCAGATGCTCGGCACGCTGGTGGACTTCTCCACCTTCGAAGCCGCGGCGAGCCGGTAAGGGGGGCACGGCATGGACCTCTACTCCACCCTGCGGGCATTCGCCGACAGCTGGGCGCTGCTGTTCCTGTTCGGCTTCTTCGTCGCGGTCGTGGTCTGGGTGCTGCGCCCCGGGTCGAACGCGCTTCACCGCGACAGCGCCGACATTCCCTTCCGGCACGACGACAAACCTGCCGGCGACCGACACGCGAAGGAACCCTGAGAATGGCCACCGAGCCCCGCAAACTCCAGCCAGACGACCCCGAGACCACCGGCCACGAGTGGGACGGCATCCAGGAGTTCAACAACCCGCTGCCGCGGTGGTGGCTCTGGACGTTCTACGCCACCATCATCTGGGGGGTCGGCTACACCATCGCCTATCCGGCCTGGCCGCTGGTGGAGCGGGCGACGCCCGGGCTTCTGGGGTTCTCGACTCGCGCCCAGGTGGCTGAGGAGATCGCCCGCGCCGAGGCCGCGAACGCCGCCATCGACGAGCGGCTCGCCACGACCGAACTGACCGCGATCGCCGCGGAGCCCGACCTGCAGCAATATGCGGTGAACGCGGGCGCGGCGGTGTTCCGCACCTGGTGCGCGCAGTGCCACGGCTCGGGCGCGGCCGGCGTGCAGGCGGCGGGCTACCCGAACCTCCTCGACGACGACTGGCTCTGGGGCGGCGACATCGAGGCGATCGCCTACACGGTGCGCCACGGCATCCGCAACACCGACGATCCCGACGCACGCTATTCCGAGATGCCGGCCTTCGCCGAGATTCTGTCCGAGGAGGAGATCGCGCAGGTCACCGAGCATGTGCTTGCGGTGTCGAACCAGGAGCATGACGCGGCCCTCGCCGCCCAGGGCGAGACGCTCTACCTCGACAACTGCGCGTCCTGCCACGGCGATGCGGCCGAGGGCATCCGCGATCTCGGTGCGCCCGCGCTCGACGATGCGATCTGGCTCTATGGCGGCAGCCGCGAAGCGATCGCGCAGCAGATCGCGGCGCCGCGCAACGGCGTCATGCCGCCGTGGAGCGCACGGCTGAGCGAGGCCGAGATCCGCGCGGTGGCGAGCTATGTCCACGGCCTCGGCGGCGGCGAGACGCTGGAGTGACATGGGCTACCGGCGGCGCAGGCCGCCGGCAGGCCGGCGCCGGCCCCTTCCTGTTCGCGCGCTCAACGGGGGCCGGCGCCGCGTTCCTTGCAAGGTCAGGCGGCGTCAGGCGGCCCGGCGCGCCGGCGTCAGGTCGATCACGCAGTCGAACGGCACCGCGATCTCGCCCGCGCCGACCAGGACGAGCGTGCAGCGCGTCTCGGCCCGCAGCCGCGCGAGCAGACCGTCGCGGTCGGGGTCGGCCCAGAAGCGCGCGGTGTCGATCACGACCAGGTCCGGCTGCGCCAGAACGGCGCGCGCAAGCTCGATCCGCAGCGCCTCGCCGGCCGAGGCCGATCGCGCGGATGCGCCTACGCGGCCGCGAAGCCCGCCGATGCGGGCCATCAGCTCCGCCAGCCCGAAGGCCCGGGCCACCGCTGCGACCGCGGCGCGCGGCGGTCGCGGCTCGATGCCGAGCGTCAGGGTACGCCGCAGCGATCCCTGCACCACCACCGGCACGTCGCCGATATGGGCGGCGCGCGGCAGGCGCCCGGCCTCGCCGTCATAGAGGACCGCGCCCGCCCCGGCGCGCTCGAGCCCCACGATCAGGCGGCCAAGCCACGACTTGCCGCTGCCGCGCGGCCCGGTGACCAGCGCCACCCCGCCGCCCGGAATCGTCGCGCGGTGTTCCCGGCCGTCGATCGTGGCGGCGATCCCGACCGTGACGGGCAGGCCCGCCGCGACCGGTTGCCGGCGGGCGGCGGGTCGCGCAAGGAGCCGCAGGAGATGCCCGCGCGCGACGCGCCAGGCGCAGTAGCGGTCCCAGACCTGGGCAAGGTCGTTAAGCGGGACGAGAAGGATGCCGATCACTGACAGCGCCGCGGCGATCGTGCCCGGCGGGATCGCCCGCGCCCCGCCGAGCCAGAGGATCGCGACCCCGGCGAGCGCAGCGCCGCCATGCGGCATCAGGCGCAGCACGCCCGCGCGCGTCGCGCGGGCGACGGCGTCGCGGCGCAGCCCGGCGCCTGCGCTGTCCAGCCGTGCAAGCTCGCGATCGGTGCGGGCCAGCAGGTCAAGCTCGGGCGAGATCGCAAGCCGTTCGATCATCGCGACCGCGATCCCCGCCCGGCGCGAGCGCAGCCGCCGGTGCCGCGCCTCGAGGCCGAGGCCCATGACGACCATCGCCAGAAGCGACAGGCCGAGGCAGACCGCGGCCGCGACGGCGAGCGCGGGATGCAGGAGCCACAGGACGATCGCCGCGCCCGGCAGCACGACCGCCGCAGACCACAGCCGCGGCAGGCCGCGGCCGTACCATGCCCGCGCCGCGCCGAGATCACCGACAAAGCGCAGCGCCAGTCCGCCGGTACGCAGCCCGTCGAGATCGCGCCGCGTCAGGCCGGCGAGATGGGCGTAGAGGATCCGGCGGATGTCGCTCGCGTAGCTCTGCCCCAGCGCCTCGGCGCGTTGCCGGGACACGAGTTCGAGCACCCCGGCGCCGATCCCCCCGGCTGCGAGCGCGGCCAGCGTCGCCGGCGCCGCGGCGCCGCCGGAATGCAGCGCGGCGAAGGCATCGCGCGTCGCGAAGGCCGCGACCCCGAGGGCGGCCGCCTGCCCGACGCCGATCAGCGGCACGAGCACCGCGTCGCGCAGGCGGTCCCCGACCAGGAGGCTGGGCAGACGGCTCATGCCGCCGTCTGCCGCGTTGCGCCGCGGATCAGCGGCGCGACCAGCGCCTCGATCACCGCGGGGGTGCAGAGATCCTCGCGCGACAGGATCGGCAGGCCGGTCGCCTCGTGCGCCTCGGCCGCCGCGAGGGGCGAACAGCTGACCTTGCCCGAGATCGCGAAGGGCGCGCGCCCGTAGCGGCCGAGGACCGCGACGCCGCCGACGGCGCCGAGCGCGTCCGGCGTCGCGAAGAGGATGCCGTCGAGCCGCTCGCCGATCGGCGAGCGGTCGAGGATCGCCCGCGTCTCGGGCTGGAACACGCCGTCCGCGATCTCGACCACGATCACGTCGGCGCCGTTCGCCGCCGCCGTCGCCACCAGCGTCGCGAAGCCCTGCTCGATCCGCTCCATCGGCATCCGGTAGGTGGTTGCCATCCCGGCATCGGTGAAGTCCATCGCCACGACGCCGGCATCCTCGTAGGTGTTGAAGTCGCTGAAGGCGCCCGTGCCCGTGGCCTTCAGCGCCACGGTCGCGTGGCCGGCGCGCGACAGGCCGTGGGCAAGGCTCGCCGCCGCCGTCGTCTTGCCGGCGTTCATCGAGGCGCCGAATACTCCGATCACCGTCGGACGCTGGTCCATCGGCAGCGGCGGCAGGGCGTAGCGCGCGACGTTGACGGTGCGCCCTTCAGCGTCGGCCAGAAGGCCGAGCGGCCGGACCATGGTGGGGTCCTCCATCGCCTGGTGCGCCATGTCGACGCGCCCGACGATCCCGCCGCCGGCCACCAGATGGGCGGGGCCGCCATCCAGCACCGCGCTCGCGTGGAACTGGTCGGGTGCATACCGATCGCCGAGGCAGAGGACGGCGAGGTCGCCGATATACGCCTCCGACGGGCGGCGCTCGGCCAGCTGGATCTTCTTGTGCTGCCCCAGGTGCAGGATCTCGCACAGCACCAGGTCGCCGGCGATCGCCTCGGTGAAGCGGGTGTGCAGCCCCACGATGTCGGCGCGGTTCACCCGCCGGGTGGTGAACGCCCACTTGGCGCGGTCGAGCGGGGCCATGTCGAACTTCAGGGAACGGATCATCGGATGCCTCCTTGGGCTGGCAGTCACCTCTGTGCGGGGAAGACGTCCGTCGTGGCGGTCTATTCCGGCGCGCCCTGGCAGAGTGCACCGGTCCGGCCGGATGCCGCCGATGGACGCGGCGCCGCGCCCTTTGACCCACATCAAGGTTCCGCGCGGCGGCCGCGCTACAAAGGCCCGGCGCAGACAGGATCCCCCGGAGCCTCCCCCTTGAGCACGACCGAGTCGCCAGAACCGCAGCTCTATGCTGCCCGCGAGCCGGTGTTTCCGCGCCGGGTGAAGGGCGCGTTCCGCACGCTGAAGTGGTGGATCATGGGCGTCACGCTCGGCATCTACTACATCACGCCGTGGATCCGCTGGGACCGGGGGCCGAACCTGCCCGATCAGGCGGTGCTCGTCGATCTCGCCAACCGGCGCTTCTTCTTCTTCATGATCGAGATCTGGCCGCACGAGTTCTACTTCGTCGCGGGTCTCCTGATCATGGCCGGGCTCGGCCTGTTCCTCTTCACCTCGGCACTGGGCCGGGTCTGGTGCGGCTATGCCTGCCCGCAGACGGTGTGGACAGACCTCTTCATCCTGGTCGAGCGCTGGGTCGAGGGCGACCGGAACGCCCGCGTCCGCCTCTGGAACGCGCCGTGGGGCGGGCGCAAGGCGCGCCTGCGGCTGACGAAGTGGACGCTCTGGCTGCTGATCGCGGTGGCGACCGGCGGCGCCTGGGTGTTCTACTTCACCGACGCGCCGACGCTGGCGCGCGATCTTCTGGCGCTCCAGGCGCATCCGGTCGCCTACATGACGATCGCGCTGCTGACGGCCACCACGTTCTTCTTCGGCGGGTTCTTCCGCGAGCAGATCTGCATCTACGCCTGCCCCTGGCCGCGGATCCAGGCCGCGATGATGGATCAGGAGACGCTGACCGTCGCCTATCGCGACTGGCGCGGCGAGCCGCGGGGCAGGCACCGCAAGGCCGAGGATGCCGACCGCCTCGGCGACTGCATCGACTGCATGGCCTGCGTGAACGTCTGTCCTATGGGGATCGACATCCGCAACGGCCAGCAGCTCGCCTGCATCACCTGCGCGCTCTGCATCGATGCCTGCGACGACGTGATGGCGAAGATCGGCAAGCCGCGCGGCCTGATCGACTACATCGCGCTCAGCGACGAGGGGCGCGAGCGCGCCGGCCACCAGCCGAAGCCGATCCGGGCGCATGTGCTGCGCCCGCGCACGATGCTCTACGCCGCGCTCTATGGCGGCGTCGGCCTCGCGCTCGTCGCGGCCCTGTTCCTGCGGCACGAGATCGACCTGACCGTGGCGCCGGTCCGCAACCCGATCTTCGTGACGCTCTCGGACGGCTCGATCCGCAACACCTACGACGTGCGCCTGCGCAACATGAACCTCGAGGACCGCGAATTCCGCCTGTCGCTGACGGCCGACGCGCCGCTCGAGATCGGGCTCGAAGGCACCGAAGGCCTCGTCGTGGCGGTGCCGGCCAACGAGATGGTGCTGCAGCGGGTGTATGTCACCGCGCCGGCCGGCAGCGCGGCCGCGGCGCGCGAGCACAGCGCGCTGCGCCTCTGGGTCGAGGACCAGACCAGCACCGACCGCGCCTTCAGGGACACGGTCTTCAACGGAAGGGCAGAATGATGCGCAGGGAACTGACCGGCAGGGACGTGCTTTTCGTGACCGTCGCGGCCTTCGCCGTCATCATCGGCGTGAACCTCCTGCTCGCCTGGAAGGCGGTCTCGACGTTCCCGGGCCTCGAGGTCCGCAACTCCTACGTCGCCAGCCAGACCTTCGACGCCGAGCGCCGGGCGCAGGAGGCGCTGGGCTGGACGGTGACCGCGACGCTCGCCGGCGGCGTGGTGGCGGTCAGCTTCGCCGATGGCCTCGGCGGCCCGGCGGATGTCGCCACGGTCGAAGGGCTGTTCGGCCGCACGGCCGAGGCGCGCGACGACCAGGCGCTGATCTTCGCGCAGGTCGCGACGGCGCGGTTCGAGGCGCCGGTGCGGGTGGCACCGGGCCAGTGGATGCTGCAGCTCCGCGCGACGGCGGCCGATGGCACCGGGTTCCGCCAGCGCATCTCGATCCCCGTCAGGTGACCGGATGACCGCCGCGCTGCGCGCCTCGCCCTCGGCCTGCCCGGCCTGCATCGCTGCGCCCGCCGCCGAGGAGGTCGCCGGGAAGGTCGCCGCGGCACATGCGGCGTCGAAGCCGGCCCCGGTGCTGCTCTCGGTGCCCGGCGCGCATTGCGCCAGCTGCATCGCGACGCTCGAGCGCGGTCTCGAGCGGGTGGCGGGCGTGCGCTCGGCGCGCGTGAACCTCACGCTCAAGCGCGTCAGCGTCGAGGCCGATGCCGGCGTTGCCGCCGCCGACCTGATCCCCGAGGTCCGCCGCCTCGGCTACGAGGCGCACGAGCTCGATGCCGGGATGCTTTCGGCCACCGACACCGACGCCACCGGCCGCGACCTCATGATGCGCCTCGCGGTGGCGGGCTTCGCGATGATGAACATCATGCTCCTGTCGGTCGCCGTCTGGTCGGGCGCCGAGGGGGTGACACGCGATCTCTTCCACTGGATCAGCGCGGCCATCGCGCTGCCCACCGTCGCCTTTTCCGGGCAGCCGTTCTTCCGCTCGGCCGCGGCGAGCTTCCGCGCCGGCCGGCTCAACATGGACGTGCCGATCTCGCTGGCGATGATCCTCGCCTCGGGCACCTCGCTGTTCGAGACGGCGCAGGGCGGCACGCATGCCTATTTCGACGCGGCCGTGTCGCTCACCTTCTTCCTGCTGATCGGCCGCTACCTCGACCATCGCACCCGCGCCACCGCGCGCTCCGCCGCGCAGGAGCTTGCCGCGCTGGAGGTGCCGCGCGCGCTGCGCATCGAGGCCGGCGCGGAGCGCGTGGTGCCGGTGGCCGAACTTCGCCCCGGCGACATGATCCGGGTGCTGCCGGGCGCGCGCGTCGCCGCCGACGGCGTCGTCGAGGACGGGACGAGCGAGATCGACCGGTCGCTCCTGACCGGCGAGAGCCTGCCGGTCTTCGCCGGCCCCGGCGCCGCGCTCGCCACCGGCGAGGTCAATCTCACCGGGCCGCTGACGATGCGGGTGACCGCGGCGGGCCGCGAGTCGTCGCTCCACCGCCTGGCCGACCTCGTCGCCGTGGCCGAGGCGGGCAGGGGCCGCTACACCTCGATCGCCGACCGCGTGGTGCGCTACTACACGCCCGCCGTCCACAGCCTTGCGGCACTGTCGTTCACGGGCTGGATGCTGGCCACCGGCGACCTGCGGCACGCCGTCAGCATCGCCGTTGCCGTCCTCATCATCACCTGCCCCTGCGCGCTCGGCCTCGCCGTGCCGGCGGTGATGACCGCGGCGTCCGGCCGGCTGTTCCGGCACGGCCTGCTCATCAAGAGCGGGACCGCCCTCGAACGGCTGGCCGAGGTCGACACCGTGGTGTTCGACAAGACCGGCACCCTCACCATGGGCATGCCGGAGGTCACGAACCTCGCCGGGCACGACGCGCGCACGCTGTCGCTCGCCGCGGCGATGGCGGCGGCCTCGGCGCACCCGCTCGCCCGCGCGCTGGCCGAGGCGGCGCGCGCG
>CAZYBG010000118.1:0-8588 GCA_964645155.1 uncultured Rhodobacterales bacterium
CGAGGCCGAGGCAGCCGCCGCGGCGGCCGCCGATGCCGCCGACGCGGCGGCGGACGATGCCGCCGAGGCGGCCGGTGCCGCGGCCGAGGATGCCGGTGCGGCGCTGGAGGACGCGGCCGATGCTGCGGGCGATGCTGCGGGCGAGGCGGTGGAGAACGCCGGCGAGGCGCTGGGCGAGGCCGCCGATGCCGCGACCGATGCCGCCGCGGATGCCGCCGGAGCGACGGCCGACGTTGTCGACGAAGCGGCCGAGGAGGCGGCGGATGCCGCCGCGGATGCCGACATCGCCGCGGATGCGGATGCCGCGGTGGGCGCCGATGCGGCAGCCGGGACCGGGGCGGTGGCCGACACCGATACGCTGCTGACGCCCGAGGGCTTCGATTACGAGCGTGTCGTCGGCGTGATCGACGAGTCGACGCTGAGCGCGCCGCAGAAGACCACGCTCAAGACGGCGCTCGACACGGCGCGCAACAGCCCCGAACTGCTGGCGGCGACGCTGGCGCAGGTGCGCACCGCGCTCGGCCTCTGACGGCCGGCGCAGCGGGCGCGGCGGGGCGGCGGCGTCAGATGCCGTCGCCCACGAACGCCTTCTCGACGACGAACTCGCGCGGGTCGGAATTGGCGCCCTCGGTCAGGCCGTAGCCTTCGAGGATCGCCTTCACGTCGATGTTGAAGGCGAGGCTGCCGCAGACCATCGCCCGGTCGGTCGCGGGGTCCATCGGCGGCAGGCCGAGATCGGCGAAGACCCTGCCCGAGGCGAGGTTGTCGGTGACCCGGCCCATCCGTGCCGACGGCTCGCGCGTGGTGGTCGGGTAGTAGAGGAGCCTGCCCTCGACCATCTCGCCGATCAGCGGATCGTCCCGCAGGCCCTCGACCAGGCGGCGGCCGTAGTCGAGCTCGGCGACCTCGCGGCAGGTATGCATCATCACCACCTGCTCGAACTTCTCGTAGGTCTCGGGGTCGCGCATCAGGCTCGCGAAGGGCGCGATGCCGGTGCCGGTGGCGAGGAACCAGAGCCGCCGGCCGGGCAGCAGCGCATCGAGCACCAGGGTGCCGACCGGCTTCGGGCGCAGGATGATCCGGTCGCCCGGGCGGATGTGCTGGAGCTTCGAGGTCAGCGGTCCGTCGGGCACCTTGATCGAGTAGAACTCGAGCTCGTCGTCCCAGTTCGGCGAGGCGATGGAATAGGCGCGCAGGATCGGCCGCCCGTCGTCGCCCGGCAGGCCGATCATCACGAACTCGCCCGAGCGGAAGCGCAAGGTCGCCGGCCGCGTCGTGCGGAACGAGAACAGCCGGTCGGTCCAGTGCGTGACCGCGGTCACGGTCTGCGCGTCGGGAAGGGCCGCGGGCTTCGGGATCGGAACGGCTTCGGTCACGGGTGTCTGGTCGGTCATGCTGTCATGCGGGGTTGACACCCCACTCCTTTCCTATCCTCGAATGGGCTGGGGTGAAAGCCCGGGCATCAGGCCCGCAGGCGCGACCGATAGTCGTGCGCGCGCCAGTCCGCACGGGCCAGCCATTGCGGCTCGGGCTGACGGGCGGCGAGCGCGGCGTCGATCTCGACCTCGTCGAAGCCGGACCGGCGCGCCATCGCGTACTGGTCGGCGATCAGGTGCCCGGCGGCGCGCAGCCGGCCGGCGAAGCCGATCTGCCGCAGCCGCCGGGCGAGGGTGAAGCCGCGGCCGTCGGAGAACTTCGGAAAGGCGATGCGGATCGCCGCGACGCCGGCGAGGTCCAGCGCGTCGAGGTCGGCGTCGGGGCCGAGATCGAGGCCGGCGCTGTTGGCCCCCGCGGCGGCGGGCGCGAAGCCCTGCATCCAGTCCTCGGCGTGGAAGCCGTCGTCGCGGACGATGACGATCTCGGGGACGATCTCGCGGACGATCTCGGGCGCGCTCATGCCGCCGTCTCCTCGGGCACGGGGCCGCGGACCATGCGGCCGTTCACGAAATGGATGCCGCATTCCACCTTTTGCGTTCCACGCCAACGGCCTGCACGCTCATCCTCACCTTCCGCCACCGGCGTGGTGCAGGGCGCGCAGCCGATCGAGGGATAGCCGCGCGCGACCAGCGGATGCCGCGGCAGGCGGTTCTCGATCATGTAGTCCTGCACATCGCCCTTCTCCCAGTGCGCGAGCGGGTTGACCTTGATCCGGCCCGCCGCGTCGGTCTCGAAGAAGTCGAGCGCGGCGCGGGTGCCGCCCTGGAACCGCTTGCGGCCGGTGATCCAGGCGTCGAAACCGGAAAGCGCGCGCTCCAGCGGCTCGGTCTTGCGCAGGCCGCAGCAGGCGTCGGGGTCCGACAGGTGCAACGTGCCCTCGGGGTCGCGCGCGGCCAGCGCCGCGCGGGGGGCGGTGATCCGGCGGATGTCGGTCAGGCCCAGCCTTCCGGCCACCTCGGCCTGGTAGGCCAGCGTCTCGGGGAACAGCATCTCGGTATCGACGAAGAGGACCGGCAGGGTCCGGTCGATCACCGACACGAGGTGGAGGAGCGCGACCGATTCCGCGCCGAACGACGAGACCATCGCGATCCGCCCCACGGCGGGGTCGGACAGCGCGCGTTCGAGCACCGCCACCGCGCCGTGGTGGCGGTAGCGGCGGTTGAGATGCGCCGCCCTTTCCGGCGTCGCGGCGAGGGCGGCGTCAGGCGGCATCGCGCGCGGCCTCCGCGGGGTAGAGGGCGGCGCGGAACGGCTCCACCCCGAGGCGGCGATAGGCCATCAGGAAGGTCTCGTCCGGCCCCTCGCGGACCGAGAGATAGCAAAGCAGCAGCCGCTCGATCGCCGGGATCAGCTCGTCGGCGGCGAAGCCGGGGCCGGCGCGCTCGCCCACCGCCGCGTCCTCGGTGCCGTCGCCGCCGAGCGTGACCTGGTAGTTCTCCACCCCCGCGCGGTCGAGCCCGAGGATGCCGATATGGCCGACATGGTGATGGCCGCAGGCGTTGATGCAGCCCGAGATCTTGATCTTCAGCGGCCCGATCTCGTGCTCGAGCTTCAGCTCCTCGAACCGGGTCGCGATCTCCTGCGCGATCGGGATCGAGCGGGCGGTGGCGAGTGCGCAGTAGTCCATTCCCGGGCAGGCGATGATGTCGGAGACGAGGCCGACATTGGCGGTGCCGAGGCCCGCCTGCAGCAGCCGCGCGTGCAGCGCCGGCAGGTCGGCCTTCGCGACATGCGGCAGGATCACGTTCTGCTCGTGGCTGATGCGCAATTCGCCATAGCCGTAGTCGTCGGCGAGATCGGCCATCACGCGCATCTGCCCGGCCGAGGCGTCGCCCGGCGTCGCGCCATGCGCCTTGAGGCTGATCGTGACGATGGCGTGGTCGTCGCGGCGGTGCGCCGCCAGGTTGGTGTCGGCCCAGGCGCGGAACACGGGGTCGCGGCGTCCCTCCTCGAACGCCGCGACCGGCTTCGCCACGAAATCGGGCGGGGCGAAGCTGTCCCGGATCGCGGCCAGGATCGCCTGGTCGGACCCGTCGAACCGGGTGCGGATCCGGGCGAACTCGTCCTCGACCAGCGCGCGGATGCGGTCGATCCCCTCCTCGTGGACGGTGATCTTGATCCGCGCCTTGTACTTGTTGTCGCGCCGGCCGAGCATGTTGTAGACGGCGAGGATCGCCTCGACATAAGGCAAGAGGTCGGCCTCGGGCAGGAACGCCCGCACCACCTTGCCGATCATCGGCGTCCGGCCGAGGCCGCCGCCGACGATGACCTCGAAGCCGGGCGCGCCCGCAGTGTCGCGGACCATGCGCAGGCCGATGTCGTGCGCCTTGGTCACCGCCCGGTCGTTCGGCGCGCCGGTGATCGCGATCTTGAACTTGCGCGGCAGGAACTGGAATTCCTCATGATCGGTCGACCACTGGCGGAGCAGCTCGGCGAACGGCCGCGGGTCGGCGATCTCGTCGGCGGCGGCGCCGGCGAAGTGGTCGGCGGTGACGTTGCGGATCGTGTTTCCGCTGGTCTGGATCGCGTGCATCCCGACCTCGGCCAGCGCGTCGAGCATGTCGGGCACATCGCGCAGGCGCGGCCAGTTGAACTGGATGTTCTGTCGCGTGGTGAAGTGGCCATAGCCCTTGTCCCACCGCTCGGCGATCATGGCGAGCTGGCGCATCTGCGCCGACGAGAGCGTGCCGTAGGGGATCGCCACGCGCAGCATGTAGGCGTGGAGCTGCAGGTAGAGCCCGTTCATCAGGCGCAGCGGCTTGAACTCGTCCTCGGTCAGGCTGCCGTCGATCCGGCGCTCGACCTGGGCGCGGAACTGGCGGTTGCGCTTGGCGAGGAAGTCGCGGTCGAATTCGGTGTAGCGGTACATCTGCCTTCTTTCCTCGCGGTCTTTCCTTGCGCGCCCCGGGCGCGTGCCGGGGCCTCGGGTCTTGCAGGCGCGGCCCCTTGATCGGGCCCGGTTCAGGCCCGCGTCAGGCCGTCGGCCTGCTTGCCGTGGAAGTAGTTCGACGGCCCGCGGGTGCGGAACGCCTCGCGGAAGTGGACGGGTTCGGGGCCGCGCGGCCCCGGGCGGGCATCGGCGAGGTAGGCGCCGACCACACGGTCCTGCTGGCCCTCGGCGCGCAGGAGGCGCAGCTGCGCCTCGGCCTCGTCGGTCAGAAGCTCGGCCTCGTCGTGGCGCAGCGACCAGCGGTCGTCCTCGGTCAGGTAGATCACCGCGCCGGACAGCAGGTCGTTGGCGGTCACCACCTTGGGCGTGAAGGCACGGCTCATAGCGCGATCTCCTCGAGGCGAGGGGCGAAGTCGGCAGTCAGATCGGGCAGCGCGGCCGCCGCGGCGCGGGGCGCGAGGCCGAGAAGGATGACCGCCGGGCCCTGCATCGCCGCGGCGTCGAGCGCGTCGGGCAGGCGGGCGAGCGTGGTGGCGAGGATGCGCTGGTCGGCGCGCGAGGCGTTCTCGACCACGCTGACCGGGGTGTCGGCGCGGGCGCCATGCATCATCAGCCGCCCGGTGAGGTAGCGCGCGGCGCGTTTGCCCATGTAGATCGCCGCGACCTCGCCCGGGCGCGCGAGCGCACGCCAGTCATGGTCGGCGAAGCCCCTCGCGTCGTGGCCGGTGACGAGGCGCACGCCGGCATTGCGGCCGCGCCGGGTGAAGCTCTGCCCCAGCGCGGCGACGGCCGCGGCGGCCGAGGTGATGCCAGGGACGATCGTGTAGCCGATCCCCGCCGCCTCGAGCGCCTCGACCTCCTCGTCGAGCCGGCCGAACACGCCCGAATCGCCCGACTTGAGCCGCACCACGCGGCGCCCGGCGCCGGCCTCGGCGACGAGCATGGCGTCGATCGCGGCCTGCGGGGTCGAGGGCCCGAAGCCCTCCTTGCCGGCATCGACCAGCCGCGCCTGCCGCGCCAGCGCGAGGATCGCCGGCGAGATCAGCCGGTCGTGGATCACCACCTCGGCGGTTTCGAGCGCGCGCAGCGCCTTCAGCGTCAGCAGCTCAGGATCGCCCGGGCCGGCGCCGACGAAGGCCACGGTTCCGGACGCGGGCAGGTCGGCCGGGGCAGGGGTGTGGACGGGGGCTTCGACGGGGGTGTGAACGGGCATCGGCTGGCACTCCGGGGTTGTCCTGAATATAGGACAAAGTTCTGCTTCCGGGCCATGGGGGCTTGCGAATAAGGATGATTGTTCCGATCATGGTCGCTACGGCAGATGGTGTCCTGACCGGGGGAGAAAAGCGGAATGGCGGCCCAGATCGACGAGATCGACCGGAAAATCCTTTCCGAACTGCAGGAGGATGCGAGCCAGTCGCTCGACGAGATCGCCCGCAAGGTCGGCTCGTCGAAGACGCCGGTCTGGAACCGGATCCGCAAGCTGCGCGAGGCGGGGGTCATCGGCCGGCAGACGGTGATCCTCGATGCCGAGGCGCTGGGGCTCGAGGCGTGCTTCTTCGTGCTGATCCGCACCAGCGAGCACGAGGCGGCGTGGCAGCGGAAGTTCCTGCAGGTGCTCAGGGCGCGGCCCGAGGTGCTGGAGGCGCACCGGCTGGCCGGCGACATCGACTACATCCTGAAGGTGCGGGTGCAGAACGCCCGCGCCTACGACACGTTCTACCAGGCGCTGATCGCGGAGGTGCGGATCTACAACGTCACCGCGCTGCTGAGCATGGAGGAGATCAAGGCGACGACGGCGCTGCCGGTGTGACGGGCGGCGCGGGGCGCTGCCCCGCACCCCGGGATACTTGGAAGACGGGGAAGCTCAGGAGGCCGCGACGAGGAGCCGCTCGAGGCCGTGGAAATGGTAGAGGTCGGCGTGGCGCGGCGCCTCGGCGAGGCGCAGCCGCGGCAGCCGCGCGAAGAGGGCGGGGAGCGCGATCTGGAGCTCCAGCCGCGCCAGCGGGGCGCCGACGCAGAAATGCAGGCCCGCGCCGAAGCTCGCGTTTGGCCGGGGCGGCCGGGCGGGGTCGAAGCGGGCGGGGTCGTCCCAGGCCGCGGGGTCGCGGTTCGCGCCGGCGAGCAGGAGGCCGACCTCGTCGCCGCGGGCGAAGGCGTGGCCGGCCACGGTGCAGTCCTCGTAGCAGTGCCGGGTGAAGAGGTGGAGCGGCGGATCCCAGCGCAGGATCTCCTCGACCGTCGCCTCGACGGCGCCGGGGGCGAGCGCGCCCGCGGCGCCGCTGTGGTCGAGGAGCGCCTTCACGCCGTTGCCGATGGTGTGCACCGTGGCCTCGTGGCCGGCGTTGAGCAGCAGGATGCAGGTGGCGATCAGCTCGTCGGTGGTCAGCCGCTCGCCCTCGGCCTCGGCGGCGATCAGATGGGTGATGAGGTCGTCGGCGGGGCGCCGGCGGCGGTCGGCGACGTGGTCGCGCAGGAACCCCGCGAAGGCCGCCGCGGCGGCGGCGGCGGCCTCCTCGGCCGCCCGGCCGCGCCGCGCCTGGTACATCGCCACCATGGCGTTCGACCAGGCGAGAAGGTCGGGCGCGCGGTCCTCGGGCACGCCGAGGAGGCGGGCGATGACGATCACCGGCAGCTGGGTGCAGTAGGCCGGGATCAGGTCGAAGGCGCCGGCGGGGAAGCGGTCGATCAGGCCGTGGCAGAGCGCGCGGGTCTCGGGTGCCAGCGCGGCGATGCGGCGCGAGGTGAAGGCGCGCAGCACCAGGCCGCGGAGCCGGGTGTGGCGCGGCGGCTCGAGCTCGAGCATCGAATGCGCCTCGATGGCGTGGAACGGCGCGAGATGCGGCGGCGCGGGGCGCCGCCTTTCGGGCGGCACCTCGCGGCCGAAGCGGCGGTCGCGCAAGAGCGCGTTCACCGCCGCCCAGCCGGCCGTCACCGGCAGGCCGTACTCCTCCCAGAGCGCGACCGGCCCGGCGGCGCGGACCCGGTCGTAGAACGGATAGGGGTCGGCGACGAAGGCCGGGTCGGTCGGCGACTGGGCCAGCCGCTCCATCGCCGTCAGTCGGCGCCCCGCACCGGCACCACCGCGTCGGGCCGCGGGTGGAAGAACTTCTGCACGAAGAACAGCGCCGTTGCGAGCGCGACCCCCGCAAGGTCGGTGGCGAGCCCGCCCTCGATCATCAGGAGCGCGGCGACGACGAGGCCGAGGCGCACGAACCAGGCGACGCGGCCGCCCATGAACCAGCCCTCGATGCCGCAGGACAGCAGGTAGACGCCGACCAGCGCGGTCACGCTGGCGCGCAGGATCACATACCAGGCGCCCTCCATCAGGAGCGCGTCGCTGTAGAAGAACATGAACGGCACGATGAAGGCCGAGAGGCCCATCCGGAACGAGGCCACCGAGGTCTGCATCGGGTCGGCCCCGGAAATGCCGGCGGCCGCGTAGCTTGCCAGCGCCACCGGCGGGGTGATCGCCGAGACGACGGCGAAGTAGAAGACGAAGAAATGCGCGGTGAGGACCGGGATGCCGAGCTGGATCAGGCCCGGCGCGACGACCGAGGCGGCGATCGCGTAGGCGGCGGTGGTGGGCATGCCCATGCCGAGCAGGACCGCGATGCACATCGCGAAGAACAGCGCCAGCAGCTCCGACGTGCCGGCGATGCCGAGCAGCAGGTTCGAGAACCGCGCGCCGACGCCGGTCAGCGAGATGACGCCCACGATGATGCCGGCGCAGGCGCAGACGGCGATGATCTGGATCGACATGATCCCCGCCAGCTCGAAGGCCTTGACGATCGACCTCGGGCCCATCCGGTACGGCGTGAGCCAGCTGACGACGGCCGCGGCCGCGGTCGCGTAGGTGCCCGCGCGGATCACCGAATAGCCCATGAAGAGCGCGGCGATCAGGATCACGATCGGGATGAACAGGAACGCGCGCCGCGCCATGGTGCGGAACTTCGGCAGCTCGTCCTCGCGCATGCCGCGCATCCCGAGCTTGGCCGCCGCGAGGTCGACCATGAAGTAGACCGAGGTGAAGTAGAGCAGTGCCGGGATGATCGCCGCGAAGGCGATGTCGGTATAGGGGATGCCCGTCACCTCGGCCATGATGAAGGCGCCGGCGCCCATGATCGGCGGCATGATCTGGCCGCCGGTCGAGGCCGCGGCCTCGACCGCGCCGGCGGTGACCTTGGGGTAGCCGAGCTTCTTCATCAGCGGGATGGTGAGCGAGCCGGTCGCCACCACGTTGCCGGCCGAGGTGCCGTTGATC
>CAZYBG010000119.1:0-8577 GCA_964645155.1 uncultured Rhodobacterales bacterium
CGTTCAGCGTGTCGGTGTGGATCATCACCTGCACGTCCATCGCGTCGGCGACGCCCAGGCAGCAGTCGATGGCGCCGGGGGTGGTGCCCCAGTCCTCGTGCAGCTTCAGCGCGCAGGCGCCGGCCGCCACCATCTCCTCCAGCGCGGCGGGGCGCGAGGCGTTGCCCTTGCCGGCCAGCCCGATGTTGACCGGGAAGGCGTCGAAGGCCTGCAGCATCCGGCCGATATGCCAGGGCCCGGGCGTGCAGGTGGTGGCGAGCGTGCCATGCGCCGGCCCGGTGCCGCCACCGAGGAGCGTCGTGACACCCGAATGCAGCGCATCGTCGATCTGCTGCGGGCAGATGAAGTGGATATGGGCGTCGAAGCCGCCGGCCGTCAGGATGCGCCCCTCGCCGGCGATGGCCTCGGTGCCGGGGCCGATGACGATGTCGACGCCGGGTTGCGTGTCGGGGTTGCCGGCCTTGCCGATCTTCGCGATCCGCCCGTCGCGCAGGCCGACATCGGCCTTGTAGATGCCGGCCACGTCGACGATCAGCGCGTTGGTGATGACGGTATCGACGGCGCCCTCGGCCCGCGTCCGCTGCGACTGCCCCATCCCGTCGCGGATCACCTTGCCGCCGCCGAACTTCACCTCCTCGCCGTAGGTCGTGAGGTCGCGCTCGACCTCGATCCAGAGCTCGGTATCGGCCAGGCGGACGCGGTCACCCGTGGTGGGGCCGTACATGTCGGCATAGGCGGCGCGGGGGATGCGGGTGGGCATGTGCGGGGTCCTATATTTGGCTTATTGCTTATTGCTTATCGCAGCGAGGACGAAGCAGGATGTCCGACATGCTCCATTGCCGCCCCTACAAGCGGATGGCGCATAGCTTTCGAAACTTCAGTTCGCCGTTCTCAGCCACGCCGCACGATGTGCCGTTCGTCATCGTTACTCCGTCCCTCGTGTACATGATCGCGATGAGCTTCATTCATCGCTTCCATGATCTGAGTGAGCCAGTGGAAGTGTTGATCTACTTCGCATCGCTCGCATCCGTGATTGGATATCCGGTGGTCGGCCATCGTATGGACCGCGACCGTTGAGAAGCGAGAAATTCGAGCACAACGTCGAGCTCCAGCACACCTACGCCTCCCACGCCTTCTTCCGCACCACGGCGTGCCCCGCGACGGCGATCCCCTCGACATCCCCCCGCCCCAGGCAGGCTACATTCACCGTCACCAGACCCGGTGGGCCGAAGCCGAACACCACCTCACCGCACCTGCGGCAGAAGAAGTGGTGCGGCTGGCGGGCGCCCTCGATCTGTTCGGTCAGCGCGTCCTCGCCGGTCAGAAGCCGGAAGGTCTCGCGCTCCGCGCGGACCATCCGCACGCTCTGCCCCCGGCAACGCGGGCAGATGCAGGGCGTGGCATCGCGGGGCACGGCATCGACGATGTAGCGCACCGTGCCGCAGGTGCAGGCCGCGTGCCACGTCCGCGCCCGCATCAGCCCGGCCCCGGCGGCGTTGCGGTCAGAGCGGCGTGCGGCTGCGCCCCGGTCCGCAGATCGACGGCGGCGAGGGCGCGAACGGCATCGGCGCGCCCGTCGTCATCATCTGCCGCGCCATCGACAATTGCAGGTCTGCCAGTGCAAGGCTCATCGAGGTCCAGGCGCGCCAGGTCCGCAGGGTCAGGGTGAAGGGGTCCATCTGTCGTTCTCCATCCGGAACAGTGAAAACCGCAGATGGCGCGCGCGGTTCCCTGCGGCGCCCGGTCACGCACGGAACACCTCGTCCACCTCGACCTGAAGAGCGGTAGCCAACCCGTTGGTCTGCATCGCCATTCCGACTACGGCCAGCAGCTCGCCGTGCTGCTCGGCCGTCATCCCCTTGGCCTTCGCCGCCGCCGTGTGGGAGTGCACGCAGTAGCCGCACCCGTTCGCGGCAGAGACGGCGATATAGAGCATCTCCTTCACCAGCGGGTCGAGCGCGCCGGGCGCCATCACCGCGCGCAGCCTCTCCCATGTCGCCCGCAGCAGCGCCGGGTCGTGCGCCAGCGCGCGCCAGAAGTTGTTGACGTAGTCGGTCCCCCGCGCCGCGCGGATCTCGTCGAAGACGGCGCGCGCCTCGGCGTCCGCCTTTGCGTCGCTCGGCAGGGGGACCACCGCCATCAGACCACCGCCATCACCCGCGCCGGCCCGCCGGTGCCGCGGGCGTGCTTCGGCGCGCCGACGAACACCGTGGCGCCCGCCGCCGGCACCTGGTCGAGGCCGGCCACGTTCTCGATCCCGTAGCGCCCGCCGGGCAGCCAGGAATAGTGCACCGCGAAGTCGGCCGAGTTGCCGGGGTCGAGCGACAGCGTGTCGACCGCGATTGCCGCGACGTCCATCCCGGCCAGCATGTCGGTCGCGGCCTTGGAGAAGCCGGGGAAGGCGAAGGCGCCGTCGGGCGTGTTGCGGTAGAGCGGGTCGCCGACCTTCGCCGCCCAGCCCGAATGCATCGCGACGCAGGCGCCGGCCGGGATCGCGCCGTTGGCGGCGACCCAGGCCTCGATATCCTCGGGCATCACCATCGCGTTCGCCTCCTCGGCCGCCTTGGCGCTGATGTCCACCACGCAGAGCGGGCAGACCAGCGTCGCGGGGTCGAGCTCGGCGACCGAGGTGCCGTCGGCGGTGAAGTGCAGGGGCGCGTCGATATGGGTGCCCGAATGCTCGAAGATCGTCAGCTTCCAGAGCTGGTAGCCCGAGTCCTCGAACTTCACCGCCGGCTCGTAGACGATGCCGGGATTGCCGTCGAAGGTCGGGAACGTGTCATCCCAGGCATGGGTGAGGTCGATCACCCGGCCGGTCGCCTGGGCGAGGGCCGGCCGCGCCGAACCGGCCGCGGCGGCCACCGCGGCGGCGCCCGCGCCGACGCGGAAGATGTCGCGGCGCGAAAGCATGTCCTTCTTCACTGCATCCATCACGCAGGCATTGCACATGGTGTCGTCCCTCCTCGATCGGGCCGGGCGGTCCTGCCCGGCGCCTTCACTTGCGCGGCCGGCCCGGCCCGCGCCGCGCCAGGCGGCGGGCATTGGCCCGCGTCCGCAGGCGCAAGGGCCCGGTCGCAGCGGCCACCACCGCGATCGGCGCCGCGCCGAGCGCGGCGGCGACGCCGGCGGCATGGGCGGCCCGCAGAACGGCGCCGGGCTTTTCAGCCCACATCCGCAGCGGCTCGTGCCGGTCGGTGTTCCAGAGCCCGGCGAGCCCCATCAGGCGGTAGCTCACCACCATCCCGGCCTCGGCCGACAGCAGCCAGAGCTGGATGCCCGCGCCCCAGAGCTCGAAAGGTCCCGTGCCGCGCATCATGCCTCTTCTCCCAGCGGTCCCATGACCCTGCGGTTGAACCCCCAGACCGCCCGCGCCCCGCCATAGGGCACGAGCCGTACCTCGCGCGTCTGCCCGGGTTCGAAGCGTACCGCGGTGCCCGCCGCGATGTCGAGCCGCATGCCGCGTGCGCGCGCCCGGTCGAAGGCGAGCGCGGGATTGGTCTCGGCGAAATGGTAGTGGGAGCCGACCTGCACCGGCCGGTCGCCGGTGTTCGACACGTCGAGCGCGACGCCGTCGCGGCCGGCGTTCAGTTCGATCTCGCCCGGGGCGGTGCGGACCTCGCCGGGGATCATCGCCCGGCCCCCCCGCCGGGACGGCCCGGCGCCGCGAGGGGGCGGGGCAGGGAAGAGGGCAGGGGTGGGGCGCGCATCAAGGTCTCCTAGCGAATCGGGTGGTGGACGGTGACGAGCTTGGTGCCGTCGGGGAAGGTGGCCTCGACCTGAACATCGTGGATCATCTCGGGCACGCCCGCCATGCACATCTCGCGGGTCACGACATGGGCGCCGGCCTCCATCAGGTCGGCTACCGGCCGGCCGTCGCGCGCCCCTTCGACCACGAAGTCGGTGATGAGCGCAATGGCCTCGGGATGGTTCAGCCGGACGCCCCGGGCAAGGCGCCCGCGCGCCACCATCGCGGCGACGCTCACCAGAAGCTTGTCGCGCTCGCGCGGCGTCAGCTGCATCAGGTCCCTCCCATCGCCCAGACACGGGGCAGCGGCGCGCCCCAGAGCACCCCGAGCGCCGCGGCCACGGTGCGGCGCAACTCGCGCGCGCCGGGGGCGAGCACCCGCACGACGCACTTGCCGTTCCACCCCGACGCGGCGGCGCCGTCGGGCAGCACCGCGCGGACCGCATCCGCCGCGGCCTCGGCGCCTGGCGCGACGAGCGCGACGGTCGCGCAGGCGCGCGCGCCCGCCAGCAGCGCGGGGCCGGCCGAGGCCGCGAGCAGCGCGTCGGTCATCCGTACCGCCTCGACCAGCGCCGGCCGGCCGTCGCGCCAGACCTCGCGGCGGTCGGCGAAGTCGAGCCGCGCCACCCGCTCGCCCATCGCGGCGCGGCCGAGCACCGTCATCTCGCAGAAGACGAGCCGGGCGCGTCCGGCAAGCCGGGCCACCGTGCGGCGGCTCAGCGCGGCGCCGTCGAAGAGGATCGTCTCCTGCGGCAGCCAGGCCAGCGCGGCGCCCTCCGCCAGGTCGAGCGTGACCGTCATCTCGGCGCGGCCGCCGGCGCTGCGGTAGGCCCGCTCCGCGGCCTGCGTCGTCGCCGTCGCCCGCGCCCCGGCGCCGAGCGCGAGGGCATAGGCCAGCCGGTCGCCGCCCGTGAGCCCGCCCGCGGTGTTGAGAAACACCACCTCGGGTGCGGCGTCGTGGACGCGCGGCAGGAACGCCTTGGCCGCGCCCTGCTGGCGCAGCGCCAGAACCCCGCCGGCGCCGAGCCCGACCCGCGCCAGCCCCCGTGCCCGCTGCAGCGCCGGCGGGGCGGCCGGGGGCGGGGTCAGGGCATCGAACATCGGGCCTCGCGCGGATTGATCTCGCCCCGCAGGCTAGGCAGCGCCACCGCGGCCTGCAACGGTGTCGCCGCCCGCCTTGCCCCGAACTCGCCCCGAATCCGCCGGCGCAAGCGGCTCCTGCCCATTCCTTGGGCAGGCCCGGTCCGCGACCGCAGCCCGCTGCCGCCCCGGCGGCACGGATGCGCGCCGATCCGCCCGCGGCCGCGGCCGAGACGGGAACCGGGGCGGCCGACGTGGTATTACATCGCTGTATGGCTTGCCTGCGTATCTTTCCGGCCGCTCTCGCGGCACTGCTGGTGCTGCCCGCGGGCGCGGGCGCGCAGGACGTGCCCGACTGGCTTCCCGCCGCGATCGACCTGCCGTCGGGCCACGAGATCGTCCGCGAGACCGAGGTCGGCAGCACCAACCGGCTGATGCTGGTCGAGATCGCCGGCGACCCCTCCGACCTTCTGGCCGCGTGGCGCGCCGGGCTCGAGGCGGAGGGCTATGTCATCGACACGACCTCGGGCGAGACGCTGCAGGACCAGATCGTGTTCTCCGGCATGGGCATCCGGACCGGGCAGGTCGTGGTGATGCCGGGCACCACCGAGGATGTCTCGCTGATCCAGATCGACGCGACGCTCGACCGCTGAGGTCGCGCCACCGCCCTCGCCACCCCCTCGCCATCGCCGCGCAGACGATGTATCGCCGGGGCCGATGAGCGACAGCCTGACGATCCGCCGGCCCGACGACTGGCACCTCCACCTGCGCGACGGCGCGATGCTCGCCGCCGTCGCGCCGGAAAGCGCCCGGCACTTCGCCCGGGCGCTGGTGATGCCGAACCTCGCACCGCCGGTGGTGACCGGGGCCGAGGCCGCCGCCTACCGGGCGCGGATCCGCGCGGCGCTGCCGGATGGTGCGGACTTCACGCCGCTCATGACGCTCTACCTGACCGAGGCGACCGACGCGGGCGATGTCGCGCGCGCGGCGGCCGAGGGCATCGTGACCGCCGTGAAGCTCTACCCCGCGGGGGCGACCACCAACTCCGCCTCGGGGGTGCGCGACTTCGGCCGCGTGCAGGGCGTGCTCGACCGGATGGCCGAGATCGGCCTGCCGCTCTGCGTCCATGGCGAGGTGACCGACCCCGCGATCGACATCTTCGACCGCGAGGCGGTGTTCATCGACCGGGTGCTCGACCCGCTGCGCCGCCGCACGCCGGGGCTGCGGGTGGTGCTGGAGCACGTGACCACGCGGGACGGGGTCGACTATGTCCGGGCCGGCGGCGACATCGCCGCGACGATTACCACCCATCACCTGATCCTGAACCGCAACCACATCCTCGCCGGGGGTATCCGGCCGCACAACTACTGCCTGCCGGTCGCCAAGCGCGAGGTGCATCGGCTGGCGCTGCGCGCGGCGGCGATGTCGGGCGACCCGCGCTTCTTCCTCGGCACCGACTCGGCGCCGCATCCCGACCATCTGAAGGAACACGCCTGCGGCTGCGCGGGCTGCTTCACCGCGCCGAACACGCTCTCGATCCTCGCCGAGGCGTTCGAGCAGGACGGCGCGCTCGACCGGCTCGAGGCGTTCACCTCGCTGCATGGCGCGGCCTTCTACCGCGTGGCGCCGAACGACGGCACGCTGACCCTTGCCAAAGGCGGCGCGGTCGCCTTTCCCGTGAAGATCGAGACCGGCGCCGGCCCGGTCACCGTCTTTGATCCGATGATGCCGCTGCACTGGAGCGTCGTGTGACCGGCGGCGGCCTCCGGCGCAAGGTGAACCCCGGAGCCCGGAAAGGAGCCTGCCGATGATTCCCGCCGCCTATCCGCCGAAGGAGGAGATCGCGAGGCTGACCGCCGGCATGCTGATCGAGGTCGAGGCGGTTCTCTTCAACGCCGCCGAGCCCTTCACCTACGCCTCCGGCCTGCGCGGGCCGACCTATGTCGACTGCCGCCGCCTGATCAGCTTTCCCCGCGTCCGCGCGACGCTGATGGACTTCCTGGCCTGCACGGTGCTGCGGGAGGCGGGGTTCGAGGCGTTCGACAGCGTGGCCGGTGGCGAGACGGCAGGCATCCCCTTCGCGGCGCTGGTGGCCGAGCGCCTCGCGCTGCCGATGACCTATGTGCGCAAGAAGCCCAAGGGCTACGGCCGCAACGCCCGGATCGAGGGCGTGCTGCGCGAGGGCGACCGCGTGCTGCTGATCGAGGATCTGGCGACCGACGGCGGATCGAAGCTGTCCTTCGTCGACGCGATCCGCGCCGCCGGCGCCTCGTGCCACCACACCGCGGTCGTCTTCTCCTACGGCATCTTCCCGCAGACCGCGCGGATCCTCGGCGATCACGGGGTCAAGCTGCATCACCTGTGCACCTGGTGGGACGTGCTGGCCGCGGCCAAGGCCGCCGGCACGTTCGAGGCCGCCACCCTGGCCGAGGTCGAGGGCTTCCTGACCGACCCCGCGGGCTGGCGCGACCGGCGGGGTTTTGCCTGACGCCGCGTCGGCTGTCAGAAAGCTGTGGAGCAAAGCTGTGAGGCGGGGTGGAGAACGCCGTGGCGCGGCGGCGCAGAATCGCCCCGCCGGTCCAGCGGTGACGTGAACATCGCGCGAACCCCGCAAGATGTGGTAGGCTGCCGGTGACGGCCGCGGCCATACACCGGTTTTCCACAGGACCCGGGGCGGCTTATCCCCGGAACTGTGCCTCTTCCGGTGCCGGGGGGCGGGGTCTAAAGCCCTCGGTCGGGGACAGACGGGCAGGGAGCGCGCGGGATGAGCGAGGGCGCATCGGTCAGGCATTTGCAGGCGGGAGCGGGCCGGCCGGCGGAAACGCCGGAGGGCACCGAGGCGCTGCCGCACAACATCGAGGCCGAGCAGCAGCTGATCGGCGCGATCCTGACCAACAACGATCTCTTCGACCGCGTCGCCGCGATCGTCCGGACCGAGGACTTCTCCGACCCGGTGCACCAGCGCATCTGGGAGGTCGCGGTCGGCCGCATCCAGAAGAACGCGCTCGCCTCGCCGGTGACGCTGAAGCCGTATCTCGAGGCCGAGGAGGGGCTGAAGGCGCTCGGCGGGCCGGCCTATCTCGTCCGCCTCGCCGGGGCGGCGATCTCGTCCTTCGCGGCGAAGGACTACGCCCAGATGATCCACGACCTCGCACTCCGGCGGAAGCTGATGGCGCTCGGCCGCGAGATCACCGACCGGGCGGCGGCGGTCTCGAACGAGACCGAGCCGGCAGACCAGATCGTCGAGGCCGAAAAGCAGCTCTACGCGCTCGTCAGCTCGGGCGGCCTGGAGAGCGGTTTCCAGAGCTTTCTCAAGGCCGTGACCGACGCCGTTAACGTGGCCAACGCGGCCTACCAGCGCGAGGGCGGCCTCGCCGGCCTCGCCACCGGCCTCGCCGATCTCGACCGCAAGCTCGGCGGGCTGCACAAGTCGGACCTGCTGATCCTCGCCGGGCGGCCGTCGATGGGCAAGACATCGCTTGCCACCAACATCGCCTTCAACATCGCCAGGGCCTATCGCCGCGGCCGCCGCCCCGATGGCAGCGAGGGGGCGGTCGATGGCGGCGTGGTCGGCTTCTTCTCGCTCGAGATGTCGGCCGAGCAGCTCGCCGCGCGCGTCCTGTCGGAGGCCTCGGAAGTGCCCTCCGAGCAGATCCGCCGCGGCGACATGAACGAGGACGACTTTCGCCGCTTCGTCCACGCCACCGCCGAGCTGGAGCGCATGCCGCTCTTCATCGACGACACGCCCGCGC
>CAZYBG010000120.1:0-8575 GCA_964645155.1 uncultured Rhodobacterales bacterium
AGGTTCTCGGTCAGCACCGGGTTGCGCTTGTGCGGCATCGCCGAGGAGCCCTTCTGGCCCGGCGCGAAATACTCCTCCGCCTCCAGCACCTCGGTGCGCTGCATGTGGCGGATCTCGATGGCGAGATTCTCGACCGACGAGGCGACGACGGCGAGGGTGGCGAAGAACATCGCGTGCCGGTCGCGCGGGATCACCTGGGTCGAGATCGGCTCCGGGCGCAGGCCCAGCCGGGCGCAGACATGCGCCTCGACCCGAGGGTCGATGTTGGCGAAGGTGCCGACGGCGCCCGACAGCGCCCCGGTCGCCACCTCGTGGCGCGCGTGCTCCAGCCGCGCGCGGTTGCGCGCCATCTCGGCATGGAACCGCGCGAAGGTCAGACCCATCGTCGTCGGCTCGGCGTGGATGCCGTGGCTGCGGCCGATGCGGGGCGTGAGCTTGTACTCGTAAGCCCTTTTCTTCAAAGCGGAAAGAAGTGCATCCAGATCGGCCAGAAGCAGGTCGGCCGCGCGGCAGAGCTGCAGGTTCAGCGTGGTGTCGAGCACGTCCGACGAGGTCATGCCCTGGTGGACGAACCGCGCCGCATCGGCGCCGACGATCTCGGCCAGATGGGTGAGGAAGGCGATCACGTCGTGTCTGGTCACCCGCTCGATCTCGTCGATCCGCGCGACGTCGAAGGCCGCGTCCTTCGCCGTCCAGACCGCCGCGGCATTGGCCCGGGGGATGATCCCGAGCTCGGCCATCGCGTCGCCGGCATGCGCCTCGATCTCGAACCAGATGCGAAAGCGCGTCTCGGGGCTCCAGATCGCGACCATCTCGGGGCGGGAATAGCGGGGGATCATGCGCGCGGGCCTTTCCTTGGCGGTCGCGCGCCTCTTAGACTGCGCCGGAAAGCGGAGCAAGGCGCGGGAGGGCTGGCATGGGGCGCGGCATCGGTCCGGCCGGACTTGCCGATTTCGCCGGCCGGTGGCGCCTGCTTCGCCGGATCGACGACCGCCTGAACCGGACTGCGGGGCGCCTGGACGGCACGGCCGCGTTCCGCGCCGAAGGCGTCGGGCTTCTCTGCGAGGAGCGGGGCGCGCTCAGCTATGCCGGCGGCCCGCCGGTCGAGGCGGTGCGGCGCTACTTCTGGCGGGGCGCGCCCGCCGGGCGGATCGCGGTGGCGTTCGCGGACGGCCGGCGGTTCCACAGCTTCGCGCTCGGCGCGGCGGCCACCGCGCGCCACGACTGCGCGCCCGATCTCTACCTCGTCTCCTACGACTTCGCCGACTGGCCCCGCTGGCGGGCGGAGTGGACCGTGACCGGGCCGCGGAAGGATTATGTGAGCGTGTCCGACTACGTCCGCCTCGCGACCTCCCTCGACGGTTGACCGAGGTCATGGCCGGGCGGATGCGGGGGCGCGACAGATGGCGCGGGAGGACCGCGCCATGAAGATCCTGATCGCCTATGCCACGACCGAGGGCCAGACCCGCAAGGTCGCCCGCTTCGCCGCCGACCGGCTCGCCGATGCCGGGCACGCGGTCGAGCTGCTCCGCGCCGCGGACGGCGCCGACCTCGACCCCGCCGGGTTCGACGGGGCGGTGCTCGCCGGATCGGTCCATGTCGGCCGGTTCCAGCCCGACCTGGTGGAGTTCGCCCGCCGCCACGACGAGGCGCTCGCCGCGCGGCCGACGCTGTTTCTGGCCGTGTCGCTGGCCGCCGCGGGCGACGATGCCGACGACCGCGAGGGTCTGGCCGACTGCATCGACCGCTTCGTGACGGATATCGGCTGGGTGCCCGGCCGGGTGGAGCATGTCGCAGGCGCCTTCCGGTTCGGCGGCTACGACTTCTTCAAGTCCTGGGCGATGCGCTGGATCGCGCGCCAGAAGGGCGAGGCCGCGCCGGCCGCGGGCACCGACAAGGAGTACACCGACTGGAACGCGCTCGGCGCCGCCGTCGACGGCTGGGCCGCGGGGCTCGCCAAGGCCGCTTGAAAGCCGCCGGGCGGCGCGGCATGAGGGGCGGGGGAGGTGCCCGCCGATGAAGCGCAGCCGCGTCAACGAGATCATGGCCGAGGCCGAGGCGATGATCGCCCGCTTCGGCTTCGCGCTTCCGCCCTTCGCCTGGTGGAGCCCGGACGCGTTCCGCGCCCGGGCGCCCGGCACCCGGATCGCCGAGGCGCGGATGGGCTGGGACATCACCGATTACGGCCAGGGCCGGTTCGACGAGATGGGCCTCTTCCTGTTCACCCTGCGCAACGGCCGGCGCGCCGATCTGGAGGCCGGGCGCGGCATGGCCTATGCCGAGAAGCTGCTGATCTCGCGCCGCGACCAGCTGTCGCCGATGCACACCCATGCCATCAAGGCCGAGGACATCATCAACCGCGGCGGCGCCACCCTGGCGGTGGAGCTTTTCGGCTCCGGCGCTGGCGGCGCCTTCGCCGAGGATCGCGGCGGCACCGTGCTCTGCGACGGGCTCGCGCGCGACTACGGGCCGGGCGAGGTGCTGCGCCTCGCGCCCGGCGAAAGCGTGACGCTGATGCCGGGCGACTGGCACGCCTTCTGGGGCGAGGGCGGCGATGTCCTGATCGGCGAGGTCTCGACGGTGAACGACGACCTGACCGACAACATCTTCCGCGAGCCGATCGGCCGCTTCGCCGCGATCGAGGAGGACGAGGCGCCGCGCCACCTTCTGGTCAGCGACTACGACCGCTGGCTGGCGTGACCGGCGGGGTGCCCGGCCCGCTTGGCCGCTTCATCGCGGCGAGCGGGCTTGCCAACCTCGCCGATGGCGTGGCGCTGGTGGCCTGGGCCTGGATCGCGACGCTGCTGACGCGCGACCCGCTGCTCGTCGCGCTGATGCCGGTGGCGCTGCGCCTGCCCTGGGCGGTCTTCGCGCTGCCGGCCGGCATCGTGACCGACCGGGTCGACCGGCGGCGGCTGATCCTGGCGATGGATGCGCTGCGCGCGGTCGCCTTCGCGGCGGCCGCGGCGGCGCTCTGGCTGGCGCTGCCGCTCGACCCGCCGCCCGACCGCGGGGTCGCCGAGGCGGGGATCTTTGCCCTGCTGCTCGCGGCGGCGCTGGTGGTCGGCTGCGCCGAGGTGTTCCGCGACAACGCCGCGCAGACGATGCTGCCCGCGCTCGTGCCGCACGCGGCGCTCGAGCGGGCGAACGGCCGGCTCTGGAGCGTGGAGCTGGTCGGCAACGCGCTGGTCGGTCCCGCCCTCGGCGCGTTTCTCGTCGCGGCCTTCGTGCCGCTGCCTTTCGCGCTCAACGCGGCCGCCTTCGTCGTCGCGGCCCTGCTGATGGCCTCGCTCGGCGGGCGGTTCCGGCCGCCGCAGGAAGGGCCGCAGGAAGGGCCGCAGGACGGGCCGCAGGACGGGTTGCGCGACTGGCGGCGCGAGCTCGCCGAGGGCTTCGCCTTCCTGCGCGGCGCGCCGACGCTGCGGCTTCTGGCCTGGATCACCGGGGTCTGGAACCTCCTGCACCAGATGGTGGTCATCGCGCTCGTCCTGCATGTGCAGGAGAACCTGGGGCTCGGCGCGCAGGCCTATGGCCTGATCCTCGCCGCCGGCGCGGTGGGCGGCATCGCCGGTGGGCTTATCGCCGAACGGGTGATCCTCCGCCTCGGGCCGGGGCGGGCCGCGCAGTGGATGACGCTCGCCTCGGCGGTCGCGTTCCTTGCGCTGCCGCTGGCGCCGGGCGGGCTCTGGGTGGCGGCGGTGCTGGCCGCCTTCGAGCTGACGGGCATCATCTGGAACACCGTGTCGGTCTCGTACCGGCAGCGCACCATCCCCGATGCGCTGCTCGGCCGGGTCAACAGCCTCTACCGGCTCCTCGCCTGGGGGATGATGCCGGTCGGCCTGATCCTCGCGGGCCTGATCGTGCGCGGCGCCGAGCCCGAGGTCGGGCGGGCGCTCGCGCTCACCCTGCCGTTCTTCGCCGCCGCGGCGGGTGCGGCGCTTCTGACGCTGGTCGCGTGGCGGCGGCTCGGGGGCGCCTTCGGCTGAAGGGCTACTCCACCCTGCGCCGGATGCGGCGGACCACCAGCCAGACGAGGATCACCACCGGCGGCGTGAGCACGGCTGTGATGACGCCGCGGCTGATCCCCATCGGCTCGGCCAGCGGGTAGACGAGGTAGGCCAGCAGGTTCATCGCGTAGTAGCTGATCGCGACGACCGAGAACCCCTCGACCGTCTTCTGCAGCCTCAGCTGCAGGTCGGCGCGGCGGTCCATGCTTTCCAGCAGCTTCTGGTTCTGCGCCGAGCGCTCCACGTCGACGCGGGTGCGCAGCAGCTCGCCCGCCCGCTGCGCCGCCCGCGCCATGTTCTCGAGCCGCCGCTCGGTGGACTTGACGGTGCGCATCGCGGGGTCGAAGCGGCGCATCATGAACTCGGCGAAGGTCTGGCGGCCATCGAAGCGCTCCTCGCGCAGGACGCCGATCCGCTGGTTGACCAGCGCCTCGTAGGCCCCGGTCGCGCCGAAGCGGAAATGCGACCGGGCCATCACGTCCTCGATCTCGGACGACAGCGTGAGAAGCTCCTGCAGCGTCGCCTCGGGGCGGGCCACATCGCCGCACATGCCGCTGACCACCGACGACAGCCCGACATCGAGCGCGCCCATCCGGGGGCTCATCTCGCGCGCCCGGGCAAGGCCCAGCATCGACATCGACTTGTAGGTCTCGATCTCGCAGAGCCGCTGAACGATCCGGCCGATCCGCCGGGCGCCGGTATCGGGCCGCACGAAGACGCCGAAGCGCAGGTGGCCCGCCGGGTCGATCCGGAAGTCGCCCGAGATCACCGCCGCGCCGTCAAGCACGGCCGAGACGGCGAGGCTTTCCTGCACGAACCAGCTGTCGAGCCTGGTGCGGATCGCGGCGGCGTCGGTCTCGACCTCGACCCGGATCAGCGCCGAGGTGATGCGCACCCCCGGCGCCTCGGCAAGCCAGTCGTCGGGGAAGTTGCGGAAGGTCGCGGCGTCGAACGGCTGGTCGGCCACGCCGGTGCCGAACAGCGTGTAGGTCACGAACTCGGTATGGCTCTCCCATTTCAGCTGGTGGCGGCCGAGCTCTCCGAACCAGTGCGTGGCGCCCGGCTGCGGATGCGGCGCGCCGTGCCGGTCGAGCAGCGCGACCAGGTGCGCCCGGTCGCGGGCGCGGTCGCGCCCGGCGGCGCCCTGCGGCTGCTTGATGGCGAGGTAGGCCGCCCGGCACGGCGCGTCGAGCGACGGGAACGGCCGCGCATGCAGCTCGTTGGCCAGCGGGTAGCGCAGCGGATGGTCTTCGATCGGCGGCATTTGGCGGGGCCTCGTCGTTTGGGCAACACTAGGACCGCGCGCCGGCCTGTAAACGCCGCCGCGCCGCCCGGCCCCGTATACCGCCGTAGACTTGCGCGGGCGCTACACCCCGGCCGCAAAAAACAGCACGCCCCGCGTAGGAGGCCGCCGCGCCCTGCGTAGAGAGGACAGCGACGGAAACGGCCGTCGCCGGGAAGGGTGCTTCGAGATGATCAGGATGACGGTACTTGCGGGGCTTTCGCTCCTGGCCCTCGCGGGGTCGGCGGTGGCGCAGGAGGGCGCGGCGCGCGGCGCGATGGCGGGCTTCGCCTTCGACCGGATCGACGCGGACGGCGACGGGCGCATCACCCGCGCCGAGATGAGCGCGGCGCGGCGCGCCGGGTTCGAGCGGATGGATACCGACGGCGACGGCGTGCTGTCGGCCGCCGAGATCGCCGCGATGCGCGACCGGGCGCGCCGGTTCACGCAGATGGCCGAGGCCGGCGGCGAGAACCGCCTCGCCCGGCTCGATGCCGACGGCGACGGAAACCTGACGTTCGAGGAGTTCGACGGGCGGATGCCGTTCTTCCAGCTTCTCGATGTGGACGGCGACGGGGCGGTATCCCGCGCCGAATTCGACCGGGCCCGTACGGCCCTTATGCAGTGAAACCAGGAAAGGAACAGAGCATGCAGAAACTTCTTCCCCTTGCGATCGTCATGGGCTTCGCCGCGCTGCCGGCGGCCGCCGAAAGCGTCAACTGGTCGGGCACCGGCCCGAACGGCGGCACCGCCGCCGGCAGCGCCGACTGCTCGGCCGCCGACGGGTCGGTCTCCTGCACCCGGAGCCGGACCTACACCTCGCCCGTCGGCCGCACCTTCACCGCCGAGAGCGAGGCGGTGCGCAGCCGCGACGGCGGTATCCGGACGACGACGCGCACCGGCCCGAACGGCCGCAGCGGCACCGTGACGGTCGAGCGGTCGCGCTGATCGCGACCCTTGGGGGCGCGGCGGTGGATCGCCGCGCCCCGCCGGCCATGCTAGCGTGGCGCGCGATGGGGCAGGGGTCTCCTCTTGGTCGAAACGTCTCCGTCCGATACGGCGCGCGACACCTTGCGCGAGATGGCGGCGGGGCGGGAGGCGGCGCTGGCGCGGCTGATCGGGCAGTTCGGCCGGGGCCTGACGCTGTTCGCGACGCGCTACCTGGGCGATCCGGGCGCGGCCGACGAGGTGGTGCAGGACGTGTTCCTGAAGGCCTGGCGCGAGGCCGCCCGCTACGACCCCGCGCGCGGCGCGGTCTCGACCTGGCTCTACCGGATCGCGGCCAACCTGTGCGTCGACCGGCTGCGGCGGGCGCGGCTGCGGCGCTTCCTCACCGGCGGACCGTCGGCGGCGGACCTCTCCGAGGTGCTGCCCGATCCGGCCGCGGGGGCCGAGACGACGCTCGCCGCGCGGCAGGCGCTGGTCCGCACCCGCCGGGCACTTCTGGCGTTGCCGGAACGGCAGCGCATGGCCATCCTGCTGACGGTGGTGGCCGAGCTCGACACGGCCGCGGCGGCGGCGGCGATGGGAACCAGCCGCGGCTCGGTCGAGCAGCTTCTGGTCCGGGCGCGGCGGGCGCTCAAGGCCGAGATCATGGGGGAAGGCGATGACGACGGAGCATGAACCCCGCGACAGCCCCGGCGCAGGCGATGATCGGGTGGATGCGCCCGATACACTCGACGCGCTCGTCCGGGCGGCGGCGGAGCGGCCGGTGGACGAGGCGGCGCTGACGCGGCGTGTGCTGGCGCGCGTCCGGAGCGAGGCGCGCCCGCGCGGGCCGGCCTGGTTCGGCGCCGGCCCCGTTCCCGCCGGGGCGCTCGCTGCCTTCGTGCTGGTGCTGGCCGTCACGCCGATCGTCGTCGCGACGGTGCCGCTCGGCCGGTTCGATCCGGTGGCCGAAGCCGCGCTTGGCGCGGCGCTGGGCGGCGGCGGCCTGGCGCCGCTGCCGGCGGGGCTCGGCTCCGAGGGCGGGGGCCGCGGATGACCGCCGGCGCTGTCGCGCGGGTCGCGCTCTACCTGCTCCTCGCGGTGTCGCTTCTGGGTAATGCGGTGGCGCTCGGCCTCTGGCTTCGGCTGCGCGACGCGGGCGGCGTCGACGGCGCCTGGCGCCGGCTGCCGCCCGAGACGCGGGCCGAGTTCCGGGCTGCCGTGGCCGACCGCGGGTCCGAGCTGCGGGCGCGCTTCCGCGCGCTGGCCAGCGCGCGGGCCGAGATGCTGGCCGCCGCCGAAGCCCGCCCCTACGACCGTGCCGCGGTCGAGGCGGCGATGGCCCGGGTCAGCGCCGCGACCCTCGCCCTCCAGGACGAGGCGCAGGGCCTTCTCCTGCGCGGGCTCGACGCGGCGGCGCAGGAGTGACCCGGGCAGGGGTGGCGGCGGCACGGGGCGTGGCCGCCGTCCCGCCGCCTTCCGTCACATGACCGAGGTCGCCTCGCAATCGGCGGCCTCGATCGCCACGGCGTCGGCGCTGCCGCCGAGCCGCAGCATGCAGGTGGTCGCGCTGCTGAAGGTGATGGCGCCGCCCGCGCCTTCGCCGCCCGCCGCGGTGCCGCCGTCGCCCGGCATCTGCGCGGCCTCGCCGTCGCCCGGCAGTTCCGCGGTGCCGCCGTTGCCGGGCATCTGCGCGGCTTCGCCGCCGGCCATCGCCGGTACATCGACCTGCCCGGTCTCGTAGAACATCACCGCGACGCCGACGCGCCCGCCGGCGATCGGCCAGGTCGACTGGACATTGCTCATGAACTCGTAGTCCGAGATCGCCGGCATCGCGCCGTCCTGCGACTGTCCGAAGGCCGTCATCTGCGCCATCCGCGACAGATCGCGTCCGGTCAGCGAGAGGTCGTAGGTGCCCGACGGGCCGCCGGTCAGCACGAAGCTGCCGCTCATCAGCACCGGCGCGTCCTCGGCGACATGCTCGTTCATCCAGCTGGCGATGCCCTGCCAGTCGCCGGCGCCGACGGCCTCCTCTGCATCCTCGCTGACCGCCTCGAGGAAGCTGCGGGCATCGTCCTCGGTCAGCCCCTGCGCATCGTCCTGCGCCAGGGCGCCGGTGGCCATCGCCACCGCGGCCAGTCCGGCAGTCGTGATCGCTTTCGTGAACATCGGTTTCTCCTGCTCTGCGTGGGGTCACTGCAACAGGAGGCGGTGCCGGATGTTCCGAGATCGCGGCGCGAAAGGCCTCAGTCGATGAGCGGCAGGAGGCTGTCGACCGACTTCTTCGCATCGCCGTAGAACATCCGCGTGTTCTCCTTGTAGAACAGCGGGTTCTCGATGCCGGAATAGCCGGTGCCCT
>CAZYBG010000121.1:0-8120 GCA_964645155.1 uncultured Rhodobacterales bacterium
GGGCGCGGCCGAGCCGGGCGAGATCGTCCATGCCGACGGCAGGGTTCTGGGCACCCATCCCGGCGTGATCCACTTCACCGTGGGCCAGCGCCGCGGCCTCGGCATCGGCGGCCTCGACGAGCCGCTCTATGTCGTGCGGCTCGACGTCGACGCGCGCCGCCTGGTCGTCGGCCCGAAGGCGATGCTCTCGACCCGGATCGTGCCGCTGCGCGAGGTCAACTGGCTGGGCGACGGCGCCTTCGACAGCGCGGCCGAGCGCCCGGTCTCGGTCCGCGTCCGCTCCACCCGGCCGCCGCGCGAGGCGATCCTGCGCCCGCTGTCGCCGACCGAGGCGGAGGTCGAGCTGATCGCCCCCGAGGAGGGCGTGAGCCCGGGCCAGGCCTGCGTCTTCTACGAGACCGGCGGCAGCCGGGTGCTGGGCGGCGGCTGGATCTGGCGCGGGCGCAGCTGACGCCCGCGCGCCTTTACTCCGCCGGCCGGCCGGGCGAAGAGGGGCGGCTGTCCGACGGAGCCCTCCCATGCCACCCGAGTCCCGCCCGCTCCACGCCGCGCTGTGGATGACTGGCGCCATCGCGTCGTTCACGCTCATGGCGGTGGCGGGCCGCGAGGTGCAGGCCGAGATGAACTCGTTCGAGCTGATGGCCTGGCGGTCGGTCATCGGTCTTGCGATCATCGCCGCGATCCTCTCCCGCCGCGGCTTCGCGCAGGTGCGCTCGGCGGTGCCGGTGCTGCATGTGAAACGCAACCTCTTTCACTTCGCGGGCCAGAACCTCTGGTTCTACGCGCTGACCATCGTGCCCCTCGCGCAGCTGGTGGCGATCGAGTTCACCAACCCGATCTGGGTCGCGCTGCTCGCGCCGTTCCTGCTCGGTGAGCGGTTCACGGCGCGCAAGGCGCTGGTGGCGGCGCTCGGGTTCGCGGGCGTGCTGGTCGTGGCGCGGCCCGGCGCGGCGCCGCTCGACTGGGGGCACCTGGCGGCGCTTGGCGCGGCCGTCGGCTTCGCGCTCAACACGATCTACACGCGGCGGCTCATGGCCCACGACACGGTCCTCTGCGTGCTGTTCTGGATGACGGCAAGCCAGGCGGTGATGGGCACGCTCCTCGGCCTTCCGGGCGGCATCCCGGTGCCCTCGGCCGCGGTGCTGCCGTGGCTGATCGTCGTCGCGGTGACCGGGCTGACGGCGCACTACGCGCTGACCTCGGCGCTCGGCCACGCGCCGGCCACCGTCGTCGCGCCGATGGAGTTCCTGCGCCTGCCGGTCGTCGCCGCGGTCGGCGCGCTGGTCTATGCCGAGCCGCTGCTGATGAGCGTGTTCGTCGGCGCCGCCATCATCCTCGCGGCGAACCTTCTCAACGTCGCGGGCGAGCGCACCGGCCGCCGCCACACGCCGAGCGCGACCTGAGCGCGACACTCGCAAACCGTTTGCCGGTGACGCGACGTCGATAATTGACGGATTCGTGACAGGCGCCGAAAGTCGAGGTGCAACACGAACATGGGGGAGGACCGATGAGACGTGTTCTGACAACCGGCGGCGCCGTGGCGCTCAGCGTGGGAAGCGCCTGGGCCGGTGGCGTCGAGCGGTCGACGCAGTCGGTGGCGATCCTGTTCGAACAGGGCAGCTACGCCGAGCTGAGCTTCGGCTATTTCGAGCCTGATGTGAGCGGCACAGTCGGCGGTGGCGCCGTCTCCTCCGGCGACATGTCGCCGGACTACTTCACCTTCAGCCTCGGCTACAAGCAGGCGCTGACCGAAGACATCGACATCGCGATCATCCTCGACCAGCCGATCGGCGCGGATGTCGACTATCCCGTGGGCACCGGCTATCCGCTCGCCGGAACGACGGCGGACCTCGAGGCCAACGCGCTGACGGCGCTGCTCCGCTACAAGCTGCCGAACAACTTCTCGCTCATCGGCGGCCTGCGCGCCCAGCAGGTCAAGGGCGTCGTCAGCATCCCCTTCGTGGGCGGCTACACGCTGGAGACCAATCGCGATCTCGAATACGGCTATGTCCTCGGCGTCGCCTGGGAAAAGCCCGAGATCGCCGCGCGGGTCGCGCTGACCTACAATTCGGCGATCACGCATGACCTCGACTCGACCGAGGGTGGCGTCGACACAGGCGGTTTCGAGACCGAGGTGCCCCAATCCGTCAATCTCGAATTCCAGACGGGTATCGCAGCCGATACGTTGCTCTTCGGCTCCATCCGCTGGGTCGAGTGGAGCGCGTTTGACATCTCGCCGCCAGCGTATTCTGCATCCTTTGGCTCGCTCGTCTCCTACGACTCGGACCGCATCACCTACAACCTCGGGCTTGGCCGGCGCTTCAACGACACATGGTCGGGCGCCGTGACCGTCGGCTACGAGGACTCGAACGGCGACCTGACCGGCAACCTCGGCCCGACCGACGGCTTCACCAGCGTCGGCCTTGCCGCCACCTACACCCAGGGCCCGATGAAGGTCACCGGCGGCATCCGCTACGTCGATATCGGCGGAGCGACGACGAACCCGCCCGTCGGCGGCGTGTTCGAGGACAATTCCGGCTTCGGCTTCGGCTTCCGCGTCGGCTATTCGTTCTGAGCCGCCCTCCAGGCCCAGGACGCCCGGGCCCCGCTTCGGCGGGGCCCTTTCGTCTGGCGGTCACAGGTGGACAAGACCGGCCGGCGGGCATTAACTCGCCGCCAGCCGCAACGGAGAGGTGGCGCGCGATGCAGCCCACGGTCCTGGTCCTGAACGGGCCCAACCTCAACCTTCTCGGCACGCGCGAGCCCGAGGTCTATGGCCGCGCGACGCTGGCCGAGATCGCGCAGTCCTGCGCCGAGGCGGGCCGCCAGCACGGGCTGCAGGTCGTGTTCCGCCAGACCAATGCCGAGCACGAGATGATCGGCTGGATCCACGAGGCGCGCGATGCGGCCCGCGCCATCGTCATCAATCCTGCCGCCTGGACCCATACCTCCGTCGCGATCCTCGATGCGCTCAACGCCTTCGAGGGCCCGGTGATCGAGGTTCACCTGTCGAACATCCACCGTCGCGAGGCGTTCCGGCACCTCTCCTACGTCTCGCTGCGGGCCGACGGGGTGATCGCCGGCATGGGTCCGCAGGGCTACGTGCTGGCGCTGGCGCGGGTCGCGCAGCTCGTGGCCTGAGCGCCGCGCCCGGCATTTTTCCGCCTGCCCTCCCGAAGCCGTGAGTTGACCACGGAATAGCCCCGGATAGAGCTTCGTAGTCACGGGGTAGCGCCGCGCCAGATGCGCGCGCCCCGGAAAGGCAGGAAAGGCAGCACGATGGATCGGTTCCCCCAGGAAACCCAGCAGCCGCAGCAGGCGGCGTCGCAGGACCGCGCGCCGCGGTCGGCCTACGAGGCCGACCCCCCGCAGGCCGCGCCCCGCCGGGCCACGCCCGCGGCGGCCAACCAGCCCGAGACGGCACCGAAGTTCACCGACTGGGCCAGCATCTGACGAGCATCTGACCAGCATCTGACACGTCCCGGCCGTTGCGGGTATCGCCCCGGGCTGCGAGACTGCCGCGCATGGCGACCGCGATCTCGACCATCCGCAATCTCGGCCCCGCGATGGAGGCGGCCTTCGCCCGCGCCGGCATCCGCTCCGCCGAGGAGTTGCGCAGCCTCGGCGCCGACGAGGCCTACCGGCGGCTTCTGGCGAACGGCGAGCGGCCGCATTTCATCGGCTACTACGTCCTTGTCATGGGCCTGCAGGGGCGGCCCTGGAACGACTGCCGGGGCGCCGAGAAGGCCGCGCTGCGGCAGCGGTTCGACACCCTGAAAGCCGCGCACCGCGACGATGACCGGTCTGCCCTCGAGGCGGCGCTGGATGCGCTGGGCGTCGTCGCGCCGCGGGCGCGGCCGGCCAGCGGGGCAGCCAGTCGGGCCGGTCAGGCCGCCGGCAGCCCGCGCCAGAGGACATAGGCCGGCACCGGCTTGCGGCTGATGGCAGAGGCGGGGACAAGCTCGCGCCGGAGCGCGTCGAGCGAGCCGAAATCCTCTTCGAAGAGATGCACCAGTTCGCTGCGGACCACGGCCGGTTCGACTGGCGGCACGGCGACGGGCGCGAGGCGCAGGCTGGCCACGGCGCCGGGCGCCTCCTCGGTCAGCGCCGCTTTGCGGGTGACTTCCCGCATAAGGCGATTAAGCGATCTCATGCACATTTCCCCTGATGGCTTCGAGCGCAGCGATGTGAACGCTAGCACAGACGATCCGGGGAGCCAGCGCCGATTGCCGAAAGATTTCCGCATCGGCTGTGCCGACAGGCCGTTGACGCTACTAAACACCTGCACCGGCGGCAGAAAACCGGCCTCGGCTTTACAACTTAACGTTGCGTTCACTGTCCACAGGTTGTGAACGCTCGGTCACCTGGAGCCAGATTCCGTCGCGACCGCGAACAGTGAGGTGCGCAACCGGAAGTGGCGCCGGTGCGACCGGCACGAATCGAAACGCCCCGACAAGCGTCGCCAGCAGCAAGGTGCCCTCGGCCATCGCGAATCCTGCGCCCGGGCAGACGCGCGGACCGGCCGAGAACGGCAGATAGGCCGCGCGCGCGCTGTCGCGCGTCTCCGGCCGGCTCCAGCGGCCGGGGTCGAAGGCGTCGGGCTCGCTCCAGTGCCGCTCGTGCCGGTGCAGGTGCCAGGGCGACAGCACGATCTGCGCGCCCTGCGGCACCGCGCGGTCGCGGAACCGCTCGGGCCGCGCGGCGGCGCGGACCATCATCGGCACCGGCGGGTAGAGCCGCAGCGCCTCGCGGAACACGTCGCGGGTGAAGCCGAGCCGCGCGAGGTCGGCGAAGGCGGGCGCCTCGCCCAGCGTGGCGCCCTCGGCCGCCACGCGGTCCTGCGCGGCGGGGTCGGCGGCCAGGAGCCAGAGCGCCCAGGCCAGCGCCGAGGCCGAGGTCTCGTGCCCGGCCAGGAAGAAGATCGCGACCTGATCGACCATCTCGGCGGTCGCGAAGCGGGTGCCGGTGAGCGGATCGGGCGTCGTCATGATCTTGGTCGCCAGATCGTCGGGCGCGGTGCCCGCGGCGATCTCGGCCGCCCGCGCCTCGGTCAGCCTTGCGACCAGCGCCCGGATCTCGCGCGCGGTCTGCCGCGTGCGGCGGCGGTGCAGGCGGGGCATCCAGCGCGGCAGCGGCAGGAAGGCGCCGAGGTTCAGGATCGGCTGGCTGCGCTGATGCGCGCGAAACGCCCGGAACACCGCCTGCGCCACCGCGCTCTCGATCGGCAGCGAGAAGAGCGTGCGGAAGATCACGTCGGCCGCGGCGTGCGAGGTCTCGGCCTCGACCTCCACCCTGCCGCGGGGCATCCGCGCCACGGCGGCCCGGGCCGCCTCGAGCATCGCCGGGAACGCCTCGCGCAGCCGGCCGCCCTCGAAGGCGGGGTCGATGATCCGCCGCTGGCGCTTCCACGCCTCGCCGTTGGTCAGGAACACCGACTGGCCAAGCAGCGGGCGCAGCCCCTCGCCCACCCGGCTGGACTTCGGGAAGTCGTCGGGCCGCTCCCGGAGCACGAGGTCGACCAGCGCGGGTTCGTTCACCAGGAACGAGCGGAAGAACGGGGTCCGGAACTCGGCCATCCGGGCGCGGTAGAGATGCGCGGGCTGCGCCGAGAGGATATCGGTGCGGAACAGCCGCAGGTAGCGCAGCAGCGACACGCGCCCGGCGCGCGCGGCGGGTTTCGGCGGGATCATCCGGCCCGCCTCACGCCGCGATCGAGGTGTGGCGCGAGGCCGGCGCCTCGATCCGGCTCTTCGAGGGGGCGCGGCCGGCAAAGCGCGCGCCGAGCGTTTCCGGCCCCGCAGTGACGCGGAAGTAGTCGTATTCGTCGGCCCGCTCGGCGAGGTTGTCGAAGGCGCAGAGATACTGGAAGTGCAGCCGGAAGTAGCGCTGCCGCAGCCCGGCCAGCGTCTCGGGGCGGAGCGTGCGGCGGAACGCGGCCGACAGCACCAGCGGCCAGCGCTTGCCCGGCGGGGCCACGCCCGTCACCGCCACCGGGTCGCAGAGCGCGAAGGCACAGCCGTCGCCCGGCGCTGTGATGTCCACCCAGGCCAGTTCCTCGCGCGCCGAGAGATAGCGCAGGTCGGCGCGCAGGCGATGGGCGCCGGGCAGGAACGACACCATCGGGATCACCTGCCCGAGCGAGAGGAACGACAGCGCCGGCCCGGCCGCAGGCGCGCGGCCCGCGCGGACCAGATCGGCCAGGACCGACACGGCGAGATGCGCGCCCGAGGAATGGCCGACGACCAGCACCTCGTCGACCTCCCCGGCCAGGGCCGCGGCGATCCGGTCGCCGAAGGCGGCCATCCGCGCCTCGAGCTCCGGCGGGTTGGCGCCGTTCCAGCGGGCGGCATAGGCGTAGTCGTGCATCAGGTAGTAGGCGAAAAGCCGGCCGTCCTGGCGGCGGAACAGCGCAAGCACCGGCCAGACCGCCAGCAGCGCGGCCCAGGGCCAGGGCGGCGGCAGCACCCGCGCCGCGAGCGCGCCGAGCGCCCGGGCCACGACAAGCGCGACGCAAAGCTGCGCCAGCAGCACCGCGATCGGGTAGAGCGCCGCGATGATCGGCCCCTTGCGGAGCCGCGCCAGCCGCCGCAGCGCGCCGGAGGCGAGATAGACCCATGCCGTCCGCAGAAGCTGGCCGTAGGTCGCGAGGATGCCGTGGCCCATCGAGCCCTGCACCAGGTCCGACCAGACCAGAACCTCGACCGCGGTCTCGACCGCCCGGCCCTCGATCCGGGCGCGCACCGTCCAGCCGAAGCCCTCGCCGTCGCGCGGGCCGATCGCAAGCTCGTAGCCCGACAGTGCGGCCTGCCGCGCCCCCTCCGTGCGGTAGAGCTCGCGGTAGCGCCGCGGCGGCATCGGGTCGTAGCCGGGGATGTAGAACACCCGCCGCCGCGCCACGCCGTGCCGTTCCGCCATCATGCGCCATCCTCCGCCGGTGGGCAGACTAGCGGGGAGATGGTTGCCGAAACAGCCTCAACCGAGCGTGGCGAGCGCCGGGAAGGTCTCGAGCAGCCAGAACGAGAAGGCCGAGAAGGCGCCCGTCAGCATCGCGAGACCGACCGCGACCAGCAGCAGCCCCATCGCCTTCTCGATCACGCCCATGTGGCGCTTGAGCCGCCCCATCACGCCCTGCGCCCGGTCGAGGAACAGCGCCACCAGGAGGAACGGCACCCCGAGCCCTACGGCATAGGCCGCAAGCAGCGTGGTGCCGCGCGCCACGCTCGCCTCCGATGCCGCGAGGCCGAGGATGGCGCCGAGGATCGGGCCGATGCAGGGCGTCCAGCCGAAGGCGAAGGCGAGGCCGAGGATGTAGGCGCCGAAGGCCGAGCCGCCACGGTCGCCGGCATCGAGCCGCGCCTCGTAGTTGAGGAACGGGATGCGGATCACGCCAAGAAAGTGCAGCCCGAACAGGATGATGACGGCGCCAGCGATCCGCGCGAGCAGGATCTGGTTGCCGAGGAAGAACTGCCCGATCCATGAGAAGGTGAAGCCGAGGAACAGGAACACCGTCGACAGCCCAAGCACGAAGAAGAGCGCGGGCACCACGGTCCGGTGCCGCGCGGCGATGCCGGCCTCGGAAAGCTGGATCCCGCCCATGTAGGCGACATAGGGCGGCACGATCGGCAGCACGCAGGGACTGAGGAACGACAGCACGCCCGCCGCCAGCGCCACCCCGAGCGAGGGCAGCAGCGTCAGGTCGTAGATGTCCAGTCCGAACATGGGCGGCGCCTCCGGTCCCGGCCCGGCATAGCGCGCGCCGCCGCCCCCGTCACGTCCTCGTCGCGGGGGGCGGCGTCACGTTCGCGTGGCCCGGGGCGCGCGCACGCGCGCCGCCGCGCGCGACATCGGCCCCGGAGTTCGCTTCGGCCGCCTCAGCGGCCGAGCGACCACCAGCCACGCCGCCTGGGCTTTGCGGCCTGGTCGGCCGGCTCATCGGCCGGCTCGGCGGCGGGCCCGGCGGCGGCGGGCTCGGCTGGTTGCGGCGCCGGCGCTTCTGCAGCCTTGGGCCTGGCCCTGGGCGGCGGCTCGGCCGCATCCTCGGGTGCCGGGATGCGTGCCGGAGCCTCGGCCGGCGCGGCCTCGGCCGGGGCGGCCGCCGCCGGGGCGGCCGCCGCCTTCCG
>CAZYBG010000122.1:0-8099 GCA_964645155.1 uncultured Rhodobacterales bacterium
CTGCGATCAGGGCGGCGAATGCGACCTGCAGGATCAGGCGATGGCCTACGGCGTCGATTTCAGCCGCTACCGCGAGCCCAAGCGCGCGGTCGACGACCTGAACCTCGGCCCGCTGGTCGAGACGCACATGACGCGCTGCATCTCGTGCACCCGCTGCGTGCGCTTCACGACCGAGGTCGCCGGCGTCTACGACATGGGCCAGACCGGCCGCGGCGAGGATGCCGAGATCACGACCTATCTGGGCAAGACGCTCGATTCCAACCTCCAGGGCAACATCATCGACCTCTGCCCGGTGGGCGCGCTGGTGTCGAAGCCCTACGCGTTCACCGCGCGGCCGTGGGAGCTGTCGAAGACCGAGACGGTCGACGTGATGGACGCGCTGGGGTCCAGCATCCGGGTCGACACCAAGGGCCGCGAGGTCATGCGCATCCTGCCGCGCAACCATGACGGCGTGAACGAGGAGTGGATCAGCGACAAGACGCGGTTCGTCTGGGACGGGCTGAGGCGGCAGCGGCTGGACCGGCCCTACATCCGCGAGAACGGCAAGCTCAGGCCGGCAAGCTGGGCCGAGGCGCTGGGCGTCGCGGCGAAGGCTCTGACGGGCGCCAGGAAGATCGCGGGCCTTGTCGGTGACCTTGCGCCGACCGAAGCGGCCTTCGCGCTGAAGGGGCTGGTGGAGGGGCTGGGCGGTGTGGTGGAGTGCCGGACCGATAGCGCGAAGCTGCCGGCCGGCAATCGTGCGGCCTATGCCGGCACGGCGCGGATCGAGGAGATCGACGGGGCATCCCGCATCCTGCTGATCGGCACCAACCCGCGGACCGAGGCGCCGGTGCTGAACGCCCGCATCCGCAAGGCCTGGCTGCGCGGCGCGCATGTGGCGCTGGTCGGCGAACCCGCCGACCTGACTTACGACTACACCCATGTCGGAGCCGACCGTGCCGCCCTGCAGCAGGCGGCCGACATCGACTGCTCCGACACGATGCTGGCCCAGTCCACGATCGTGATCGTGGGGCAGGGCGCGCTCATGGGCGCGGACGGCGCGGCGGTGCTTGCCGCCGCGATGCAGGCGGCAGAACGCTCGAACTCGGGCTTCCTCGTCCTGCACACCGCGGCCTCGCGCGTCGGTGCGATGGATGTGGGCGCGGTGACCGAGGGCGGCATCGGTGCCGCGCTGGAGGGGGCCGATGTGGTCTACAATCTCGGCGCCGACGAGATCGACCTGCCGGCGGGGCCGTTCGTGATCTACCAGGGGTCGCACGGCGACCGCGGCGCGCATCGCGCCGACGTCATCCTGCCCGCCGCCGCCTGGACCGAGGAGAACGGGCTGTTCGTCAACACCGAGGGCCGCCCGCAACTGGCGCTCCGCGCCGGCTTTCCGCCGGGCGAGGCCAAGGAGAACTGGGCGATCCTGCGGGCGCTGTCGGCCGAGGCGGGGGCGAAGCTGCCCTACGATACCCTGCCGCAGCTGCGCCAGGCGCTCGTCGCGGCGCATCCGCATCTGGGCCGGATCGACGAGGTGGCGGCGAACGACTGGCAGCCGCTGCCCGCCGGCACGCTCGGCAGCGGCGCGTTCCGTCCCGCGGTGGCCGATTTCTACCTGACGAACCCCGTCGCCCGCGCCTCGGCGCTGATGGCCGAGCTCTCCGCGCTCGCGCGGGGCAGGGGGGCCCAGGCGATGGCGGCCGAATGACCGCCCGCCCGGCGCGTCACCGGCGCGCAGCGCCCTCCGAAGAGGGTGGCGTTCCGGCGCGGGATGCGCTTTACACCGTGTCGCGGGGGGCGGTCCGCGTGCCCCCGCGGTCAGGGAACCGAGGACCATGGACGGATTTCTGAGCACCCCCTTCGGCACGCTCGTGCTCATCGCGATGCAGTGCCTGCTGGTGATCGGCTTCGTGATGATCTCGCTCCTCTTCCTCGTCTACGGCGACCGGAAGATCTGGGCCGCGGTGCAGCTGCGGCGCGGCCCGAACGTCGTCGGCGCCTTCGGGCTTCTGCAGACGGTGGCCGACGCGCTGAAATACGTGGTGAAGGAGGTGGTGGTGCCTGCCGGCGCCGACCGGCCGGTGTTCTTCCTCGCGCCGGTCACGTCCTTCGTGCTGGCCATGGTGGCCTGGGCGGTGATCCCGTTCAACGAGGGCTGGGTGCTGGCCGACATCAACGTCGCGATCCTCTATGTCTTCGCGATCTCGTCGCTCGAGGTCTATGGCGTCATCATGGGCGGCTGGGCGTCGAACTCGAAGTACCCCTTCCTCGGCAGCCTGCGCTCGGCCGCGCAGATGATCTCCTACGAGGTCTCGATCGGCCTCATCATCATCGGCGTCATCATCTCGACCGGCTGGTACTGGCTGCCGCACCTGCCGATGGTGGCGCTGTTCTTCATCTCGACGCTGGCCGAGACCAACCGCCCGCCCTTCGACCTGCCCGAGGCGGAATCCGAGCTGGTGGCCGGCTACCAGGTGGAATATTCCTCGACGCCGTTCCTGCTGTTCATGGCGGGCGAGTACATCGCGATCTTCCTGATGTGCGCGCTGATCTCGCTCTTGTTCTTCGGCGGCTGGCTCTCGCCGATCCCGGGCCTGCCCGACGGGGCGCTGTGGATGATCGGCAAGATGGCGTTCTTCTTCTTCCTCTTCGCGATGGTGAAGGCCATGGTGCCGCGGTACCGCTACGACCAGCTGATGCGGATCGGCTGGAAGGTGTTCCTGCCGCTGTCGCTCGGCTGGGTCGTGGTGGTGGCGTTCCTGGCCAAGTTCGAGGTGCTCGGCGGCTTCTGGGCGCGCTGGGCCGTGGGGGTGTGAGATGAGCTTCATGTCCCGACTTTCCGTGGCGATGGCGCTGTCGGTTGCGGTCGAGCCCGCGGCCGCCGAGTCCACCGAGGACGAGGCGTTCCGCGAGCGTTTCGAGACCTGCTGGGGTTCCCGTGACCACCAGTGTCTCTATGACATCCTTCTCGAGAATGCCGAAACCCACGGAGGCTTGTCCGCCTGTGTCGCTCCGCAGGACACCAATGGCTGCAAGCGGGACGCCTTCCTCCTGGGTCTCCTGGCGGTTGCCACCACCTTCGACGAGAGCGCCGAAGAGCGCAGGGAAGTTGCGGAACACGTGATGGGCCTCACCCCGTCCGCCACGGCCGACAACCCCAGAGATGGCGGAGGCCAGTTCATCGTGACGCTGGCGCGCTACAAGGCCTGCGCGGAACTCGGCGATGCCGGTTGCGTCGAGGACAGCGCGCAACGCGTGCGCGCCTTCGTCGATCTTGCCGGCCTCGACATTGCGCTCAGTGCTGCCATGGATATCGACGCAGGCTATACGCTGGAGCCGGGTCGGGCGCCGGAGTTCGAGGCCTTGGTCGAAACGATCGTCGTACGGGAATGAGGTTCATCCCATGACCACCATCGACTGGACCCGCGCGGGCAAGTACTTCCTGCTGTTCGACTTCTTCAAGGGCTTCGGCCTCGGCATGAGGTATTTCTTCGCGCCCAAGGCGACGCTGAACTACCCGCACGAGAAGGGGCCTCTCAGCCCCCGCTTCCGCGGCGAACATGCGCTCCGCCGCTATCCGAACGGCGAGGAACGCTGCATCGCCTGCAAGCTCTGCGAGGCGATCTGCCCGGCGCAGGCGATCACCATCGACGCCGAACCGCGCGAGGACGGCTCCCGCCGCACCACGCGCTACGACATCGACATGACGAAGTGCATCTATTGCGGCTTCTGCCAGGAGGCCTGCCCGGTCGATGCCATCGTGGAAGGACCGAACTTCGAGTTCTCGACCGAGACGCGCGAGGAGCTGTTCTACACCAAGGAGAAGCTGCTCGCGAACGGCGACCGCTGGGAGGCCGAGATCGCCCGCAACCTCGAGCTCGACGCGCCCTACCGATGACCGACCCCAAGAACCCCTTCGAGGACATGATGCGCATGGGCCAGCAATGGGCCAAGGCGCTGAATCCGGCGCTGGAGCACTTCACGCCGAAGGGGTTCGAGGCGATGTGGCCGACGATGCCCAAGGACCTGATGGAAGCGATGATGGGCAAGACCTTCAACCCCGACGGGCTCGACGCCAGGACCAAGCTTCTGCTCACCCTCGGCGCGCTGACGATCCTCGGCGCCCAGGCCGAGGCGCAGGTGCGCCTGACCGTGCGGCACGCGATGGAGGCGGGGGCGAGCAAGCAGGAGATCGCCGAGACGATCGCGCTGGTCGGCGTCTTCGGCGGCGTGCCGGCGATGACCAAGGCGATGGAGCTCGCGCGCGAGGTCATGGACACGGCGGAGGACCCGGAATGACCGCCGCGGCGCTTGCCTTCTACGCCTTCGCGATCGTCGTGGTGGGCGCGGGCTTCATGGTCACCGTGGCGCGGAACCCGGTGCATTCGGTGCTCTGGCTGATCCTGACCTTCCTGTCCTCGGCGGGGCTCTTCGTGCTGCTCGGCGCCGAGTTCGTGGCGATGCTTCTCGTCATCGTCTATGTCGGCGCGGTGGCGGTGCTGTTCCTGTTCGTGGTGATGATGCTCGACATCGACTTCGCCGCGCTGAAGGCCGAGCTGGCGCGCTACGTGCCGCTGGGCGGGCTGATCGGCCTCGTGATCCTCATGCAGCTCGTCCTCGTCTTCGGCGCGTGGCAGACCTCGCCCGAGGCCGAGGGGCTGCGCCGCGCGGTCTCGCCCGACCTGGCCGAGATGCACAACACCGAGGCGCTGGGGATGATCCTCTACGACCGGTACTTCCTGATGTTCCAGCTGGCCGGGCTGATCCTCCTCGTCGCGATGATCGGGGCGATCCTGCTGACGTTGCGCCACCGGGTGGGCATCAAGCGCCAGGACGTGCTGGCCCAGATGTACCGCGACCCGGCGAAGGCGATGGAGCTGAAGGACGTCAAGCCGGGCCAAGGGCTCTAGCCCCTGGCCCGCCCCTGGCCCGCCCCGGCCCCCGATCCGGGGCCCCGAAAGGGCCTTGGCGGGTCGGCTCCGGGCCGGCTCCGGGGCGGCGCGAAGACCGACCGATGCCCCGGGTCAGGCCCGGGGTGCCGAGGAAAAGGACGACAGCGGAGCGGCAAGACGCCTCCGGGGGACAAGGGAAGATGATCGGACTGACCCACTACCTGACCGTGGCCGCAGCACTGTTCGTGATCGGCATCTTCGGCATCTTCCTCAACCGGAAGAACGTGATCGTCATCCTGATGTCGATCGAGCTGATGCTGCTGGCGGTCAACATCAACCTGGTCGCGTTCTCGGCCTTCCTCGGCGACCTCGTGGGCCAGGTGTTCACGATGTTCGTGCTGACCGTCGCCGCCGCCGAGGCGGCGATCGGGCTTGCCATCCTCGTCACCTTCTTCCGCAACCGGGGAACGATCGACGTGGAAGACGTCAACGTGATGAAGGGCTGACGCGGTGGAAACCATCATCCTCTTCGCGCCGCTCGCCGGCGCGCTCGTCTGCGGCTTCGGCTGGCGGCTGATCGGCGAGGCCGCGGCGATCTGGACGGCGACCGCGATCCTCGTCCTCGCCTGCCTGCTCAGCTGGATCGTCTTTCTCACCTTCGACGGCACGACCCAGCAGATCGAGCTCTTCCGCTGGATCCAGTCGGGCACGCTCGACACGTCGTGGGCGATCCGGCTCGACCGGCTGACCGCGATCATGCTGATCGTGGTGACGACCGTCTCGGCGCTCGTCCACATCTACTCGGTCGGCTACATGGACCACGACGAGAACTGGCGCGAGGGCGAGGTCTACAAGCCCCGGTTCTTCGCCTACCTGTCGTTCTTCACCTTCGCCATGCTGATGCTGGTCACGGCCGACAACCTCGTCCAGATGTTCTTCGGCTGGGAGGGGGTGGGCGTCGCCTCGTACCTGCTGATCGGGTTCTACTATCGCAAGCCCTCGGCCAACGCCGCCGCGATCAAGGCCTTCGTGGTCAACCGGGTCGGCGATCTCGGCTTCGCGCTCGGTATCTTCGCGGTGTTCTTCCTCGTCGATTCGATCGACTTCGACGTGATCTTCGCCGCCGCGCCCGAGATTGCCGAGACGCAGCTGAGCTTCCTCTGGACCGACTGGAACGCGGCCAACCTGATCGCCGTCCTGCTCTTCATCGGCGCGATGGGCAAGTCGGCGCAGCTGTTCCTGCACACCTGGCTGCCCGACGCGATGGAGGGGCCGACGCCGGTCTCGGCGCTGATCCATGCGGCCACGATGGTGACGGCGGGGGTGTTCCTCGTCTGCCGGATGTCGCCGCTGATCGAGTTCGCGCCCGAGGCCAAGTCGCTGATCGTCGTCATCGGCGCCTCGACCGCGTTCTTCGCGGCGACCGTCGGCCTGGTGCAGAACGACATCAAGCGGGTGATCGCCTATTCGACTTGCTCGCAGCTCGGCTACATGTTCGTCGCGGCGGGGGTGGGCGTCTATTCGGTGGCGATGTTCCACCTCTTCACCCATGCCTTCTTCAAGGCGATGCTGTTCCTCGGCGCCGGTTCGGTGATCCACGCGATGCATCACGAGCAGGACCTGCGGCGCTATGGCGGGCTGCGCCGGCACATTCCCTACACCTTCTGGGCGATGCTGATCGGGACGCTGGCGATCACCGGGGTCGGCATCCCGCTGACCTATGTCGGCTTCGCCGGCTTCCTGTCGAAGGACGCGGTGATCGAGAGCGCCTTCGCCGCCGGCTCGGGCTACGCGTTCTGGCTTCTCGTCCTCTCGGCGGCGTTCACCAGCTTCTATTCCTGGCGGCTGATGTTCATGACGTTCTGGGGCGCGCCGCGCTGGGCGGCGGGCGGCCCCGGCCATGGCAGCGCGCACGACAACGGGCATGGGCCGGCGCACGGGCATGGCGCCGCCGGCCATGGCGCCCACGCCCCGCACGAAAGCCCGCTGACCATGCTGATCCCGCTCGGCGCGCTCGCCATCGGCGCGGTGTTCTCGGGCATGGTCTGGTACAAGGTGTTCTTCGGTGACGAGGCCGCGGTGCGGAGCTGGTTCGGAATGCCGGCGGCAGCGGAAGCGCCTGTCGAGGCCGAGGCGCCTGCAGCGCCAGAGCCCGAGGCGGCCCCCGAGGCGGCCCCCGAGGCGCCGACAGGAACGGCGCCCGAAGCGCCGCCGGCCGATACGGCACCGGCCGGGGCTGATCCGGAGGCCGCCGCCCCCGCGGCGGACGGCGCGGGGGATGGCGAGGCGGAAGCGGCGGCGCTTGCCGTGGCGCCGGGGCAGGGGGCGATCTACATGCATCCCGACAACCACGTGCTGCACGATGCGCACTACGTGCCGACCTGGGTGCGCCTCTCGCCGTTCGTGGCGATGCTGCTCGGGCTCGGCCTCGCCTGGCTCTTCTACATCCGCCGGCCCGACCTGCCCGGGCGGCTGGCCGAGAACCAGCGACCGCTCTACCTGTTCCTCCTCAACAAGTGGTACTTCGACGAGCTCTACGACCTCCTCCTCGTGCGGCCGGCGCGGGCGCTCGGCCAGACGCTCTGGCGGCGCGGCGACGGCAACGTCATCGACGGCACGCTGAACGGGATCGCGATGGGCGCCGTGCCGTTTTTCACCCGCCTCGCGGGGCGGGCACAGTCGGGCTACCTCTTCCACTACGCCTTCGCGATGGTGATCGGGATCGCGCTCCTCGTCACCTGGGCGGTGCTGACCGGGGGGGCCGGCTGATGGACAACCTCGTCTCGATCGTCACCTTCCTGCCGCTCGTCGCGGCGGCGATCCTGGCGCTGTTCCTGCGCGGCGACGACGCCGCGGCGCGGAAGAACGCCAAGTGGCTCGCGCTGATCGCGACATCGGCCACCTTCCTCGTCTCGCTGTTCCTGCTCACCGGCTTCGATCCCGCCGACCCCGGCTTCCAGTTCGTCGAGGAGGCCGGGTGGATGTTCGGCCTGACCTACAAGGTCGGGGTGGACGGCATCTCGATCCTGTTCGTGCTGCTCACCACCTTCCTGATGCCGCTCGTCATCCTCTCGGCCTGGGAGGTCGAGCACCGGGTGAAGGAATACATGATCGCCTTCCTCGCGCTCGAGACGCTGATGATCGGCGTGTTCGTCGCGCTCGACCTCGTGCTGTTCTACCTGTTCTTCGAGGGCGGGCTGATCCCGATGTTCCTGATCATCGGGA
>CAZYBG010000123.1:0-8058 GCA_964645155.1 uncultured Rhodobacterales bacterium
CCCGCGAAGGCGCGCGCAATGCCGACGCGCTGCTTCTGGCCGCCCGACAGCTGGCGCGGCATCCGGTCGGCGAAGGCGCGCGGCAGCTTCACGAGGTCGAGCAGTTCCAGCATGCGGTCGCGCCGCTCGGCATCGGACTTGCCCTCGTTGAAGATCTCGAGCGCCCGGATGATCTGGCGGCCGACGGTCATCGAGGGGTTGAGCGTGTCGAACGGGTTCTGGAACACCATCTGGACCGACGAGACGGTATCGGTCGACCGCCGCTCGATCGGGGTATCCTGGATGTCCTGGTTGTAGAGCAGGATCTGGCCCGCCGTCGCCGTCTCGAGGCCCATCAGCACCTTGGCGAAGGTCGACTTGCCGCAGCCGGATTCGCCGACGATGGCCAGCGTCTCGCCCTCGCGCGCCTCGAAGCTCAGCGTCTCGTTCGCCTTGACCACCTTGGTCCCGCCGCCGCCGAACATGCCGGAGGAGACCTCATAGTACTTGCGCAGGTCTTCCATCTTCAGGACGACGTCGCCGACCGGTGTCTTGTCGAACTTCCGGGCGGCCTTCGGCGGCTGCGCCCAGTCGATCTCGGCGAAGCGCAGGCAGCGCGTCTCGTGCCGGGCATTGTCGGGCACCGGGACCATCGGGATCTCCTGCGCGTCGCAGCGCCCCTTCTCGAAGTAGTCGCAGCGCGGGCCGAAGTTGCAGCCCGGCGGGCGTTCATGCGGCAGCGGGAAGTTGCCGGGGATGGCGACGAGGGGGCGGTCGTTCTTGTCGGCGCCCGGCAGCGGGATCGAGCGGAACAGCGCCTGCGTGTAGGGGTGCTGCATCTTGTCGAACACGTCCTTGATCGACCCGGTCTCGACCGCCTCGCCCGAATACATCACGCAGAGCCGGTCGCAGGTCTCGAGGACCAGGCCGAGGTTGTGCGAGATGAAGAGCATCGAGGTGCCGTATTTCGCGCCGAGGTCCCGCACCAGGTCGACCACCGCCGCCTCGACGGTGACGTCGAGCGCGGTCGTCGGCTCGTCGAGGATGAGAAGCGCGGGCTTCGACATCAGCGCCATCGCGATCACGATGCGCTGCTGCTGGCCGCCCGAAAGCTGGTGCGGGTAGGCGCGCAGGATGCGCTCCGGGTCGGGCAGCCGTACGTCGCGGATCACCTCGAGCGCGCGCTTGGAAGCCTCGGCCGCCGGCACGCCCTCGTGGATCATCGGCACTTCCATCAGCTGCTGGCCGATCCGCATCGCGGGGTTCAGCGAGGCCATCGGCTCCTGGTAGATCATCGCGATCTCCGAGCCGCGGATGCCGCGCAGCTCGTCCTGGCTCATCCTCGTCAGGTCGCGGCCCTTGAAGCGGATCGTGCCGCCGGTGACGCGGCCGTTCTTGCCGAGGTCCTGCATCACGCCGAGCGCGACGGTCGACTTGCCGCAGCCCGATTCGCCCACGAGCCCCATCGCCTCGCCCGGCATGACGGTGCAGGAGAAATCCATGACCGCCGGGATCTCGCGCAGTCGGGTGAAGAACGAGATCGAGAGGTTCTCGATCTCGAGGATCGGCCCGTCATACTCTTGCCTGGCCATGTCGGACCTCCGGATCGGCCGGGAGGCCGGGGGGCTTCACGCCCCCCGGACCCCCCGTGGGATATTTGGAAAACGGGGAAGGGCAGCGGCGCGGCGCATCAGTCCCTGAGGCTTTCTTCGCGCAGCCCGTCGGCGAGGAGGTTGAGCCCGAGGACGAGGCTCATCAGCGCGAGCGCCGGCACCAGCGCGGGGTGCGGCGCAATCGAGAGCAGCTGCCGGCCCTGGTCGATGGTCGAGCCCCAGTCGGGCGATTCCGGGCTGACCCCGAGGCCGAAGAAGCCGAGCGTCCCGAGCAGGATCGTGGTGTAGCCGATCCTCAGGCAGAAATCGACGATCAGCGGGCCGCGGGCATTGGGCAGGATCTCCCACAGCATGATGTACCAGGGGCCTTCGCCCCGGGTCTGGCCGGCCGCCACGTAGTCGCGCGTCTTGATGTCGAGCACGATGCCGCGGACGATGCGGAACACGGTGGGCGAGTTCACGAACACCACCGAGACGAAGACGATGAGGATGTTCGGCGGCATCGAGATGATGCCGAGCGGGTCGGCGTCGAAGGCGAGCCCGGCATAGAGCCAGAGCCCGACCACCAGCGTGATCCCGACATAGAGGTTGCGCACCTTCGGCTGCGTGAAGTAGCGGCTGTTCCAGAGGATCACGAGGAAGATGATCGGGAACACGAACAGCACCGCCGCAAGGTAGACCGGGATGCCGGTCTGCACGATCTCGGGGGTCACGAGCAGGTAGAACAGCAGGATCACCGGGAAGGCGAGGACGAGGTTGGCGACGAAGGACAGCACCGTGTCGAAGGTGCCGCCGAAGTAGCCCGCGGGCAGGCCGAGCGTGATGCCGACCATGAAGGCGAAGACGGTGGCGGCCGGCGCGATCTTCAGCACCTCGCGCGCGCCCATCACCATGCGGCTGAACACGTCGCGGGCGAGGTTGTCGCCGCCGAGCAGGTAGTAGGGATAGAGGCCGTCCGCGCCGCTTGCGATCGGCGTGCCGGGCGGCTTGTTCTTCATCCCCGACATCTGGGTCAGCGCGTCATGCGTCGCGATCATGTCGGCGAAGAACGCGGTGAACACCCAGAACATCACGAGCGCGAAGCCGATCATTCCGACGGTCGAATCGAACAGCTTGCCGTAGAGGCCGAGGCGGCGCTTGAAGCGGACCGAGAGCGCGAAGGTGACGATCAGCGCGATCCAGACCGGCAGGAACTGCGCCGCGAGGCGCCCCACCATCTCCAGCCAGCCGAGGGGTTCCATGGGCGGGGTTCTCCGATCAGGCGACGCGGATGCGCGGGTTGAGAAAGACGTAGCCGATGTCGGAGATCAGCTGGGTGACCAGCACCACGAAGACGGCGACGACCGAGCAGGCGAGCAGGAGTTCGATGTCGTTGTTGCCGGCGGCCTGCACCAGCGTCCAGCCGAAGCCCTTGTAGTTGAACAGCGTCTCGACGATGACCACGCCGTTCAGGAGCCAGGGGAACTGCAGCATGATGACGGTGAAGGGCGCGATCAGCGCGTTTCTCAGCGCGTGCTTGATGACGACGTCGCGGAACTTGACGCCCTTGAGGCGGGCGGTGCGGATGTACTGCGCCGTCATCACCTCGGTCATCGAGGCGCGCGTCATCCGGGCGATGTAGCCGATGCCGTAGAGCGCGATCGTCAGCACCGGCAGGAAGAAGTTCTCGAAGGTGATGCCGTCCATCGCCGAGGTGGCGGTGCCCTTGAAGATCTGGATGCCGGCGTTCGAGGCGAGAAAGACGATGAAGATCACGCCCGAGACATATTCCGGCGTCGCCGTGGTGGCGATCGACAAAGTGGAGAGCGAGCGGTCGAGCCGCGAGCCCTCGCGCATGCCGGCCAGCACGCCGATCAGCAGCGCCGATGGCACCATGAGCACCATCACCCAGAACATCAGGATGCCGGTCAGCCCGAGGCGGGTCGCGACGATCTCGCCGACCGGCTGCTTGAACACCGTCGACCAGCCCCAGTGGCCCTGCAGCACGCCGCAGAAGCGCGGCACGTCCTCGCCGTCGGCGGCCCGGTCGACGCAGCGGCCCCGTACCGCCCCGTCCGCCTCGGTGTTGGTCCAGCCCGGAACGACCCCGAGCCATTCGCCGTAGCGGGTGAACACCGACGAGCCGAAGCCGTTGCGTTCGATCCAGCGCTCGACCTCGTCGTCGGTCATCCGCGAGGACGCTTCCGACTTGGCGAGCTTCTCGAGGTTGGGCGGCAGGTTGGTCAGGTAGAAGACGATGAAGGTCATGCACAGCGCCGTGAGCAGCATCGTGGCGACGCGCCGCAGGATGAATATCGACATGGCTCAGCCCGTGCCTGGCAGGCCGGCGCGCGGGTCGCACGCGCCGTCGCGGGGAGGGGGGGAGGGAAGGCCGGTACGGCCTTCCCGGGGCATCGTCACGCCTCGATCCACCACTTGTAGTGATGGTGTTCGAACGTCGGATGCATCTCGGCGCCCTTAACGTTTTCCTTGAAGTGCCGGAAGATCGAGCGCCAGTAGGGCTGGATGATGACGCCCTCGTCCTGCATCAGCTGCTGGATCTCGGCCATCACGGTCCGCCGCTCCTCGGCGTTGTCGATCGACATCGCGCGGGCGAGCAGCGCGTCGAAATCGGGGTTCGCGAAGGCCGTCTCGTTCCACGCCACGCCCGACTTGTAGGCGAGCGCGAGGACCTGCACGCCAAGCGGGCGCATGTTCCACTCGGTGGCCGAGAACGGATACTTGGTCCAGTCGTTCCAGAAGGTCGAGCCCGGCAGGATCGTGCGCTTGATGTTGATGCCGGCGTCGCGGATCTGCGCGGCGACCGCATCGCAGGTCTGCGCCTGCCAGGTGTCGTCGAGCGAGATCAGCTCGAACTCGGTCGATGCCGCCCCGGCCGCCTCGAGCGCCGCCATCGCCGCCGCCGGGTCGGCCGCCAGCGGCGGCAGTTCGGCGTATTCCGGGTGGATCGGGCAGACATGGTGATTCTCGGCGACGAGGCCGAGATTGGCGTAGCCGAGTTCCAGAACGACGTTGTTGTCGACCGCCATCTGCAGCGCCTTGCGGACGTCGCGGTTGTCGTAGGGCGGGCCCGACTGGTTGAAGCGCACGGTGATCGTGGCCGAGGTGACCGCCTCGGACTTGATCCAGCCGAGCTGGTCGAACACTTCCACGAAATCGCCCGAGGTCTGGTAGGTCATGTCGATCTCGTCCGAGCCCGCGGCGGCGAAGACCGCGGCCGAGTCGGTGCCGAGGTCGATGTACTCGATCCGGTCCAGATAGGGCCCGCCATAGACCTCGGTGCCCCACCAGACGTGGTCGGGGTTCTTCACCAGGATCTGCCGCACGCCGACCTCGTTGGCTTCCGGCATGTAGGGGCCGGTGCCGATCGGGTTCGCGGCGGGGTCGCCGCCGTCGTAGCTCTGGTGCACGACCGCGGCCGGATAGTCGGCCATGCCGGGCAGGATCGTGATGTCGGGCGTGCTGAGCGTCAGCTGCACCGTCAGCGGGTCGACGACGGTGATCGCGCCCTCGCGGGCCTGCTTCGTCGTCTCGTCGACCAGCGCCAGCATGCGGCTGGCCATCGAGTTGCCCTCGAGGCCGCTGTCGCACCAGCGGGTGATGTTGAACGCCACGTCCTCGGCGGTGAAGTCGTCGCCGTTGCTCCACTTCACGCCGGGGCGGACCCTGAGCGTGTACTGCGTCGCGTCGTCGTTGGCCTCCCAGCTTTCGAGGAGCATGCCGCGGAAGGTGCCGTCGGAATTGTACTCGACGAGGTATTCGAGCCAGCCGCGGGTGAAGTTGGCAAGCTCGGACCAGTCGAACAGGCGCGGGTCCTTGAGCGCCTTGGTCTCCATGTTGGCGCGCAGCGTTCCGCCGGCGACCGGCGCCGCCTGGGCGCGCGCCGGCGCGGCGAGGCCGATCGCGCCGTAGGCGACCGCGGCGCTGGCGCCAAGCGCGGTCGCCCGCGCCAGGAACTCGCGGCGGCTGAGCTGACCCGCCGCGAACTCGCCGGCATACATCGCGACAGCGGGATGTACGGCTTCGGGGGTCTGTCTCGGATGTGTCATTCAACGTCTCCCTGTGACACGAATTTTATTTGTTGCTTGGTCGTGCCGGTCGTGGCCGCTCTGGCGGCGGTCCTGAGGCCGGTTCAGCACATTCGGCACCAGTTTCTGCCGCACGTCAACGTACGGTTTCGGCGGTTGATCAAGCGAAAGCGACATGCACAGATAGCATAAACGACATTCCGCCCGGATGGAAACCGTCTGCTCCGCCGCAGCGTGCAGGTGTCGCGGTTCAACTCGCGCGGCGGAACGCGGTCGGGGTCTTGCCGGTGCGGGCCTGGAAGGTCCGGCTGAAGTAGGCGGCCGAGCCGTAGCCGAGCGCCTCGGCGATGTCCTGCACCGGAAGCCGCGTCTCGGCGAGGAGGCGGCGCGCCTCGAACAGCTGGCGGTCGTGCAGCAGGTCGGAGGCGGGACGCCCGCAGGTCTCGCGGCAGACGCGCGACAGGTGCGTGGGCGTGACGCCGAGCTCGGCGGCATAGTCGGCGACCGACTTGCCGGACCGGAAATCGCGCTCCACCTTCTCGGTGAAGGCCTGCGCCAGCCGGATCGCGGCCTTCGGTCGCGGCGCGGCATCGGCCGTCTCGTCGGCGAGGATCTGGCGCTCGAGCCAGACCGAGAGCAGGCCGAGGTGGTGGCGGATCGCGCGCACCCGGCCGGGTTTCGCCCCGTCGAGCTCGCGGGTGAGGTTGTCGAGCTGGACCGCCATCTCGCCCTGGGGCACCGCATCGCGGATCCGCAGGTGCACCTGGCGCGCGGGCAGCTTGAGGTCGCCGCCCTGCGGCAGGAACAGTGCCGTGCCGTGGACATGCTGGCTGAGCTCGAAGGCATGCATCGTGCCGGCCGGCAGGAAGATCAGGTTGTGCGCCCCGTAGCCGCGGGTCACTCCCGCGGCGGTGATCCGGCCCTGCCCGCGGGTGAACCAGAGCAGGAGCGGCGTCGAGTAGCTGCGCATCGCCTCGACCCGCCACTTGCCGCCGAGCGCGAGGCGCGGGATCGGCACGATGCGGATCAGCGGCAGGTCGGGGGCGTGGTCGTTGATCGCCATGCAGGGTTCGCGAAGTTGCCTCGGACAGCGCCGCAACCTGCCACGCCAAGGCCGCGGCGGCAAACGAAAAAGCGCCACCGGCCCCGGCGTCGGCGAAGGCCGGCCCGCGGGTCAGCCCGGATCGGCAGCGACGCGCCGCCGCCATCCGGCCATCCGCGCGCGGAACCAGGTGCGCTGGCGCTTGGCGTATTGCCGCGTTGCGGTCAGCGCCGCGGCGCGGGCCTCGGCGAGCGACAGCCGGCCATCGAGATGGGCAATCAGCTCCGCCGCGCCGATCGCCTTCGCCGACTGGTGCGCAGGGTTCCAGCGTGCGCGCTCGGCGCGCGCCTCGTCGAGCGCGCCGGCGTCGAGCATGGCGTCGAACCGCCGGGCGATCCGCGGGCCGAGCCAGTCCTTCGGGGCGTCGATCACGATCGCATGGGCGTCGCCGGGAGGCAGGAGCGGCGGCGCCGCGTCGTCCTGCCAGGACGCCAGGCCGCGCCCGGTCGCCCGCAGCACCTCCCAGGCGCGCCGGACGCGGGCGGGGTTCGCGGTGTCGATGCGCGCCCGCGTCGCGGGATCGAGGGCGGCGGCCATCGCGGCGAGGCCCTCCGCGGCCAGCAGCGCCTCGGCCTCGGCCCGCACCTCGGCCGGCACCGGCGGGATGACCGCGAGCCCGCCGGTCAGCGCCGTGAGGTAGAGCCCGGTGCCGCCGACCACGATCGGCCGCTCCGGCCCGGTGAGCAGCGGCGCCACCGCGCGCAGCCAGTCGCCCACGGAATAGGCGGCGTCGTGGGGCAGGTGGCCGTAGAGCGCGTGCGGCGCGCGGGCGCGGTCGGCTGCCGTCGGCTGCGCGGTGAGGACCGGCCAGGCGTCGAACACCTGCAGCGCGTCGGCGTTCACGATCACGCCGCCGGCGGCCTCGGCGAGCGCCAGCGCCAGCGCCGACTTGCCCGAGGCGGTCGGCCCGGCGATCACCACCGGGCGGTCGCCGGGGATGTCGCCAAGGATGTCGCGCGGAAACCCGCCCGGCAGACGCATCGGCCGCCTCCGTTCCGGGCAGGTCCCGGCGGGCCACCCGATCTGCCGTTGAACCCCGCCCGGTTTTCCCGCATTTTCCTGGCCAGTCAAGGAACGACCTTCCGGGGGGCAGCGATGGGCGAGGCGGCAGCGAAGCCGGGGCACCAGCCCCTCTACAAGCGTGTGCTCCTGAAGATCTCGGGCGAGGCGCTGATGGGCGACCAGGGCTTCGGCCTGCACCCGCCCACCGTCCAGCGCGTCGCCCGCGAGGTGAAGAGCGTCCACGACCTCGGCGTCGAGGTCTGCATGGTGATCGGCGGCGGCAACATCTTCCGCGGCCTGCAGGGCAGCGCCCAGGGGATGGAGCGGACGACGG
>CAZYBG010000124.1:0-7960 GCA_964645155.1 uncultured Rhodobacterales bacterium
CCCCCGTCTGCGCCCCCGTCTGCGCCCCCGTCTGCGCCCCCGCCTGCGCCCCCGTTGCCGCCCCCGCCTGCGGTGAGCGGGCGCGCCTCGAAGCGGCTGGTCCGGAACGGCGCGCGCGCCTCCTCGATCGCGGCGAGGGTCGGGGCGTGGCTCAGGTCCCAGCCGCGGGAATTGGCGCGGCCGGGAAACAGCGCGTGGCCGGTGCGGAGCCGCGACGGGCCGGCGCGGCCGAGCGCGTCGAACGGGCAGGCCGCGACCTCCTCGGGCGGCACGGCCGCGTTCACGATCTGGTTGACGAAGGAGGAGTTGGCGCCGTTCTCCAGCAGCCGGCGGACGAGGTAGGCCAGCAGGTCGCGATGCGCGCCGACCGGGGCGTAGATGCGGCAGCCGGTGCCCTCGGACTGGCGGACGATTTCGTGCAGCCGCTCGCCCATGCCGTGCAGGCGCTGGAACTCGAAGGCGGATTTCGCGACGCCCATGCCGCCGGCCATGTCGAGGATCGCCGCGACGGTGTGGGCGTTGTGGGTGGCGAACTGCGGGTAGATCCGCCCGGCGAGGCCGAGGAGCTTGCGCGCATTGGCGATGTAGCTCACATCGGTCGCGGCCTTGCGGGTGAAGACCGGGAAGGCGTCCATCCCCTTGACCTGGGCGAGCTTGACCTCGCTGTCCCAGTAGGCGCCCTTGACGAGGCGGACCATCAGCCGGCGGTCGAGCCGCCCGGCGGTGGCGGCGAGCCAGTCGATCACCGGCCCGGTGCGGGGGCCGTAGGCCTGCACGACGACGCCGAAGCCGCCCCAGTCCTGCAGCGCCGGATCGGCGAGCGCCGCCTCGATCACGTCGAGCGAGAGCGAGAGGCGCTCGGCCTCCTCGGCGTCGACGTTGAGGCCGATGCCGGCCCGGGCGGCGGCGGCGGCGAGGCTCTGCAGGCGGGGGACCAGTTCGGCCATCACGCGGTCGCGCTGCGCGACCTCGTAGCGCGGGTGCAGCGCCGAGAGCTTGACCGAGATGCCGGGGTTCAGGCGGATGTCGCCGTGGTGCGCCGCGCCCCGGATCGCGGCGATGGCGGCGGTGTAGGCGGCAAGGTAGCGGCCGGCATCGGCCTCGGTGCGGGCCGCCTCGCCCAGCATGTCGTAGCTGTAGGTGTAGCCCCTGGCCTCCATCTCGGCGCCGCGCCGCATCGCCGCGCCGATCGTCTCGCCCAGCACGAACTGCCGGCCCATCTCCTTCAGCGCCCGGCCGACGGCGGCGCGGATCACCGGCTCGCCCAGCCGCTTCACCGCGGCGCGGAGGTGGCCGGCGATGCCGGGCTCGCCCTCGTCGAGGACGCGGCCGGTCAGCATCAGCGCCCAGGTCGAGGCGTTGACCAGCGGCGAGGCGGACCGGCCGAGATGGCGGCCCCAGTCGGAGGGCGCGATCTTGTCCTCGATCAGCGCGTCCATCGTCTCGGCGTCGGGCACCCGGAGGAGCGCCTCGGCGAGGCACATCAGCGCGACGCCCTCGTCGGTAGAGAGCCCGTATTCGGCGAGGAACACCTCCATCAGCCCGGGCCGGGCCGAGGCGCGGATCGCGCGGACCAGATCGGCGCCGCGCGCCGCGATGCGCTCGCGGTCGGCATGCGACAGGGCGGCCTCGCCGATCAGGCGCGCGAGCGCTGCCGGCTCGGCGTCGTAGGTGCGGGCGTCGATCGCGGCGCGGAGCGCGGGCGGATGGTCGAGCATGAGCGGGCTTCCCCTGGGACGATCCCATGATACCCTGATGCCGCGCGGCGCATGGCCCGCATTTCGCCCTGATGCGGGAGGATCGCCCGAAAATGCCCGGGCCGGCAGGCCAGATGGACGGCGCGCCGCTCGACCGGTTCGACCGGGCGATTCTGGCCGCGCTCGCCGCCGACGGGCGGATGAGCATCGCCGATCTGGCGCGGCGGATCGGCCTGTCGAAAAGCCCGACGCAGGCGCGGGTCAAGCGGCTGGAGGAGGCCGGCGTCATCACCGGCTACCGCGCGATGCTCGACCCCGTCCGCCTTGGCCTTGCGCATGTGGCCTTCGTCGAGGTGCGGCTGTCGGATACCCGCGAGGCGGCGCTGCAGGCCTTCAACGCCGCGGTGCGGACGGTGCCGGAGATCGAGGCCTGCCACATGATGGCGGCGGGGTTCGACTACCTGCTGAAGGTGCGCACCGGCGACATCTCGGACTACCGCCGGGTGCTGGGCGAGCGGATCGGCGCGCTGCCCTTCGTCGCCTCGACCTCGACCTACGTGGCGATGGAGGCGGTGAAGGACATCGGCTTCTAGCGCCGTGCCGCTTCAGTGGCGCTCCTGCGCCACCGCAATTTCAGTGGCGCAGGAGCGCCACGGGGTCGTCGCCGGCGTAGAGGACCAGCGCGCCGGTTGCGTCGATGTCGAACCGCGTGGTGCGCGACAGCACGCCGAGGAAATCGCGCTCGAGCGTCATCAGCGCCTCGGGGCAGGCCATCATGGTGCCGGCCATCTGGCCGAAGCTCAGCCCCTCGCCCGACAGGGTGTAGCCGCCGGTGTAGCGGTTGCAGCCGGAGCGGCCGGCGGCGCGGCCGTCGCGGAATTCGAGCGTCACCTCGGCGCCGTCGGGGATGCCGGTGCCGCCGACATCCTCGGCGCGCCAGACCACGCCCGCGATCAGCGCCGCCGGGTCGCCGCCGGTGCCGGCCAGGGTGACGCCCCCGGCCTCGACCGTGACGGTGGCGGGATGGGGCATGCCGGTCATGCTGTCGCGGGCGATGCGGTCGGCGACGGTCACCACCAGGTCGGCGCCCTCGGCGGTGTAGCGGCGCGCGCCGTCCATACTCTCGGGCACCGCCTCGGGCGCGGCGAGCCGGCCGGTCAGCGCCGCGCCCGAAAGCGGCGTGAAGGTCGCCGTGTCGCCATCGATCGCGAGCGTCCAGAACGGCTCGTTGCCGCGCGCCACGAACGGGGCGAGGCTGCCCGCGACGGCCGGGGTGCAGGCGGGCAGGGTCGCGCCGCGGAAGCCGACCGTCACCTCGTTGCCCTTCGACCAGACCCAGGTGCCGGGGTCGCCCGGCGCCTCGTAGCGCGCGCCGGACGCGGCCGCGACCGGGGCGAGGTCGGCGTAGGTGCCGGCGATGCGCAGCCGCGCGACCTCGCCGGCGAAGCTGACCCCGACCACGCTCTCGCCGCAGCGGAACAGGGTGGCGAAGCCCATCGCCGGATGGCGGCGCAGCGCCACGGTGCCGAGCGCCACGTCCGCCTCTCCCGCGGGGATGTCGACCGGATCGCTCGCCCATGCCGGGGCACCGGCCGAGAACAGCGCGGCGCGCAGCGTCAGCGCGCCCTCCGGCGCTGCGACCGAGAACGGCAGCGGCACCTGGCGGTCGCCCGCGGCGTCGCGGAACTCGGCCACGAGGGCGCCTGCTGCGTCGCGCAGCTCGAGCGCGAGGTCGGTGCCGGGCGGCAGCGCGATCCGCTCGCGATAGGCGACCTCGCCCGCGATGGTCCGGGTCTCGGCCATGGCAGCCCCTCCGGTGAGGACGACGAGCAGCGCCGCAAGTGCGGGCGCGCGGAGGCGGGCGGCGGGCGCCCGCGGTCCGGCCGGGGGTCGGTTCGGTTCGGTCATCGGCAACCTCCGTGCTGTCGCGGCCAGCCTAGCACGCGGCGGCGGAATTTCGAGGGCCGCCGGGCGCCCGGCCCGGTGGTCACGGCCGGGCACGGCCCCCGGGGGGTTTACCGCCGCGTGGCGTCGTCTATTGTCCGCCGCGCCGGCCCGCGTGGTGGCCCGCGTGGTGGCCCGCGTGGTGGAATGGCAGACACAGGGGACTTAAAAACCCTTTTCTGGGCCATGTGGCAACTTGATGCCAAGGAAAGAATATTGTTATAAAACAGTATGTTGTTAAGTCGACATTGGTAGGGTCGTCGTTAGCGCACGTTGGCCAAGGGCCACGTAGGAGCCAGGACGGCAAGATCGGATGAACTCCGCAATTGCGCGAGTGAGCGCTATGTGGCACGAACCCCGCAGTGCGGACGTGGCGAAATCGGTAGACGCAGCAGACTTTAATTGGAGTGCCCGTGGGGAAATCCGCGGAGTAGAACCGCTCAAAGTCGGGGAACGCTAACGGGCTTTTGCCCCAGGCCAATCCCGAGCCAAGCCCCCGGTTGGGGGAAGGTGTAGAGACTGGACGGGTGGCACCTAACGCCTGAGATGGCCATGGTGAAGGGACAGTCCAGACCACGAACGCTGAAAGGCGGCGGCGAAAGCCGAAGTGGTATGAAAATCTGCTTCTTGAATGAGAGTGCGGGTTCAAGTCCCGCCGTCCGCACCAAATGAGGCTCGTTCCTTCGGGGGCGATGGAAATGACGATCAAGCAGATGGTTAGGCGGCGGTAGGACAATTGCGCTTCCCGAGAATTTTCGCAACTCTCTGCGAAAATTGTCCCACCGTCGGACTGCACGGCGGGAATTCTACGATCGAAGCCTTGCAAGCTGTCGTGAACGGTCCGAACGCATCGACTTCCTACGAGCTATCACATCTTCACGACAAGGTTCTGATTCCAAAGGGAACAATTGCGCCAATCTTGTCTTGTCGCTCCAGTATTTCCGCCACTTGGGGCCGGAAAGCACCTGCCGACCTGTTGGCCGAACCCGCCAGGGCGGCTGCCTGATATCCTTGGACCCGTAGCGGTTGCGTACATGGTTCCCTTGGAGCTGAAGCTTTCCCGAGTTGATCTTGCTGCACAACAGGGAGACGCGCAGGCAAACCGAAACTGCCATAGTCCGACACATCAACAGACTCTATGGCCTCCGCAGCAGTAGCTCGCCCTTCGGCTGAAAAGCCCCGTAGTGTCTGAACAGAAGGTCGCTTGAACAGGCATATGCGGCGGCCCGTATCCGCGACAGGTTCGACGGGACATCCGGGTCGCGCGCCACCACTGATACAGATCAAGGCGCATTTGGTGCAGATCGTGGATGGTCAGAAGACGTCTGACGGGCAGCCGTCGTCATGCGACAGACCGTTTGCAGAAAGCAGCACATGATCGCGTCGATACCATCCGTCCTGCGCCGCCGCTTCGCCTTGTCCAAGGCTGCGTTTAGTCGGTTCGCTTCAGAACTGCGGTTTCCAAGTGTCGGATAAGGCCGAAACGCGCGCGCGCGCGAAAGAGGGCGCAATCCCTGATGCCGCGGTTCCCGCGACAGCCGGTCAATTGATCGTTCCGGCGCCAATCCCTTCGCCTTTGCCGGCCATCCCGGCGCCCAAAAGATGGTCGAAGTGGCTTTGGCCGGGTCTGGTCGTTGTCGGCCTTGCGGCCGCGCTTTGGTACTTTCAGCCATGGGTCAGCAAAGGGCTGCCCGTCACTGTGGAGACCGTCACCCCGTCACCCCTGACGCGCATTCTGGCCGTCAATGGTCAGATCGCGCCCCTGCATCAGGTCGACGTCAAACCCGTGGTCGGCGGCGAAGTATTTGCGGTTCTGGTCGACGAAGGCGAGCTCGTGGCAGCGGGCGATGTGTTGGCGCGCATTGAGTCGACCCAGCAACAGGCGGCAGTCCGGCAGGCGCTCGCGGGCCTGGATGCGGGTCTGGTGGCACAAGGGCAGGCCCAGGCCGACTATGTCCGGGCCAAGGCGTTGGGCGGCAACATCACGCGCGCGGCGCTGGAGGATGCGGAAAGCGCGCAGAAGACGGCGGATCAGGAGGTTGCCCGCCTTACGGCGCTGATGCAGCAGGCTGAGATCGAACTGGAAAACTACACCATACTGGCCCCGCTGGCAGGCACGATCTTATCGCGCGACGCCGAAATGGGGCAGGTGGTCGACAAAGCGACCGTGATGTTCTCCATGGCCGATCTTGGGCAACTGGTGGTCGAGACCGACGTGGACGAAACCTATGCCACTCGGGTCACGCCGGGCTTGGCGGCTGTCTTGCAACTGACAGGCGGCATCGAAAAACTGGATGGCAGCGTCAGTTCCGTGGCCCCGAAGGTGGATGCCGCAACGGGTGGCCTTGCCGTCAAGATTGCCTTTGATGCACCTGTCGCTGCCCCGGTTGGCCTGACGGTGACGGCGAACATCATTGTGGATCAGGAGGATGCGGCAATCTCGGTTCCCCGTGCGGCGGTGGTATCGGACGTTACGGGTTCGGTCGTCTATATTGCGGTCGCGGGCATTGCCGAGCGCCGGGCGGTCACGGTTGTCGACTGGCCCGCCGTCCGCATTGAAGTGACCAGCGGCCTAAGGGCCGGGGATGTGGTCATCACCGATGCGACCGGGGTTTCGGATGCGGCGGCCATTGACGTGTCCACCGCGCCTGCCGCTTCGGGCCCTTGAATGCTGTATGCCATCAAGATCGCCACGCGTTACCTCATGTCCAGCAAGGCGCAAACCGCCCTTTTGGTCTTTGGTGTCGCCCTTGGCGTCTTCATCTTTATTTTCATGAGCGCGCTGATTGGCGGGCTGGCCGAATACATTCTGGACAACACGGTCGGCGATATCAGCCATGTGACCATCGAGGCGGAAGCCGAAGACCCGGCCCTGTTGTTGGCCGCCCCCGCCACCGGTTATCTTTTGACGGCGGTGGAAAAGGCAAATGCGCGCCAGGCGGTGTTGCGCGATGCCGAAGCCTTCATCCCCCTGATCGAAGCGCTACCTGAGGTGATCGCCGTCTCGCCGCAGATCAATGGTTCGGGGTTCATGACCCGCGGATCGCTGGTGGCGCAGGTTGCGATCAACGGGGTTGAGCCGGGCAAGGAATCGGCAATCATCGGGCTTGACGGGTATCTGACGTCAGGGTCGGTCCGGTTGGGGACAGGGCTGGTGGTGATAGGCAAGCGGTTGGCCGAAGATCTGAGCCTGTCCGTCGGAAACACCATAAGGCTCGACGCCTCGACCGGGGCCAATACCGTGCTGACCGTGGCGGGCATCTATGAAATCGGTCAGGGCGGCTTTGACCGCGCCACGGCCTATGTCAGCCTGGCCACCGCGCGCACCTTGTTCCAGATCCCGCAAGGGGTGACGCGGGTCGAAATCAAGCTGAACGATCTTTACGCCTCGGATGCGGTTGCGACGCGGATTGTGGCGCTGACCGGCCTTGATGCCAAATCATGGACCGAAGAGGGCCAGCAGTTGCTGGACGCGCTGCAGGCACAGGCGCAGACCGGACTGATCCTGAAATCCTTTGCCATGGTCACCATCGTGATCGGCGTGGCGTCCAGTCTGCTGTTGTCGACTTACCGCCGCCGCCCCGAGATCGGGATCATGCGGGCGATGGGGGCCAGCCGGTGGTTTGTTGTCTTCGTCTTTGTCAGCCAAGGCGCGCTGGTGGGGATCCTCGGCGCATTGGCGGGGGCGGGGCTTGGTTATCTGACGTTGCTGGGCTTTCCAACACGTGCGGAAATGGAACCAGGCGGTCTGCCGATTGATATCGGACAAGGCGCGTTCGGCCTCGCGATCCTGCTGACGTCCATCGTGTCGGTGCTGGCCGCGATCCTGCCCGCCCGCTCCGCCGCGCGGCTGGACCCCGTGACGGCGATTGGCCAATGACCGCCCTGCTGGAGGTGCGCGATCTGGTGAAAACCTATGGCACAGGCGAGGCCGAAACCCGCGTGCTGCGCGGGCTGTCACTGCGGATGGAGACAGGCGAGCTGGCCGCGTTGATCGGGCCATCCGGGTCGGGCAAAAGCACCCTTCTGACCATTCTGGGCACACTGATGCAGCCCACATCTGGCAGCCACACCATGTTGGGGACCGATCTCAATGCGGCCAATGATGCCGCCCTGACCGAGTTTCGCAACCTTCACATCGGGTTCGTGTTCCAGTTCCACAATCTGCTGCCCGATTTCACCGCGCTGGAGAACGTGATCTTTCCCACCGCGGTGCGCGAAGGCCGCGAGACGGCTGCGGCCCGCGCGCGAGGTCGCGATCTCTTGGGTCGGATGGGCCTGGCCGACCGGGTGGATTTCCCATCGACCAACCTGTCGGG
>CAZYBG010000125.1:0-7907 GCA_964645155.1 uncultured Rhodobacterales bacterium
TCAACACGCTCGAAGAGCATCTCGACATGCTCATGGTCTGCCACCACCTCGACCGCTCGATCCCCGAGGACGTCGCCTTCGCCGAATCGCGGATCAGGCGCGAGACCATTGCGGCGGAAGACATCCTGCACGACATGGGCGCCTTCTCGATCATCGCCTCCGACAGCCAGGCGATGGGCCGGATCGGCGAGGTGCTGATCCGCACCTGGCAGACGGCGCACAAGATGAAGGTGCAGCGCGGGCGCCTGCCCGAGGAAACCGGCGACAACGACAATGTCCGCGTCCGCCGCTACATCGCCAAGTACACGATCAACCCCGCCATCGCGCACGGCATGAGCCGCCATATCGGCAGCGTCGAGGAGGGCAAGCGCGCCGACCTCGTGCTGTGGTCGCCGGCCTTCTTCGGCGTGAAGCCCGAGATGGTGCTGGTGGGCGGCACGATCGCGGTGGCGCAGATGGGCGACCCCAACGCCTCGATCCCGACGCCGCAGCCGGTCTACACGCGGCCGATGTGGGGCGCCTATGGCGGCGCGCTGCACCGCGGGTCGGTCACCTTCGTCTCGGCCGCGGCCTCGGGAATCGGCGCGCAGCTCGGCCTTTGCAAGGAGACGGTGGTGGTCGAGGGCACGCGTAACATCGGCAAGGCCGACATGGTGCTGAACGACGCCACGCCGGAGATCGCGGTCGATCCCGAAACCTACGTCGTGCGCGCCGATGGCGAGCTGCTGACCTGCGCGCCGGCCTCGGTCCTGCCGATGGCGCAGCGCTACTTCCTCTACTGACCGGCCGGCGATGGCGCGCCGCCGCCGGCGGAATCGGGCGCCGCTTGCCAAGCCCGGCGGAAGCGCGCACCCTTGCCGGGAAGGGGCCGCCGAGACGCCCCGGCCTTGAGGGAGCACCACCATGAGAAGAGCGCCGCACCGCGCCGCCGCAGTCCTGCCGGCCATCCTCGCGCTGGCCGCCTGCACCAATGACCCCGGGTTCCGCGGCGTCAGCGGGGTCCGCACCATCATCGCCGCCGAGGCGGCGGCCTGCACCTATGTCATCAACATCCGCGCCGCGCCGGGCGTCTACGGGCCGCTCGCCCAGCAGGGGCTGGAATATACCCGCAACATCGTGCTGGCCGATGCGCAGAAGGCCGGCGCCAACGCGGTGGTGTTCGACGAGGTCTCGCCCGGCACGCTGGTGACCGAGGTCACTGCGACGGCCTATCGCTGCCCCTGACGGCGGGGCCGCCCGGCTGCACCACGCGCAGGGCGGCCATGCATTGGCCGGCCTGACACCTGCGGGCCCGCGGCCCCATCTTGGCTGCAAGGGAGGAAACCCGGGCAGCAAGGAGGTTTCCGCACATGTCCGCCACCACCACCGACGTCGCAGGGCGCTCCGGCGCCGAGGTTCGCCACGGCGAGGGGTTTCTCACCACGCTCGGCCGCTGGTTCGTCCGCGGCATGGACCTCCAGGCGCGCACCGACGAGATCGCCCGCCTGCAGGCGCTGTCCGACAGCGAGCTTGCCGCCCGCGGCATCGCGCGAGAGCGGATCGTCCACCATGTGTTCCGCGACAAGCTGGGCGGCTGAAGCCGCCGGCCGCTGGCCCCCTTGCGGGTCCGCCCAAGCCACCCGCCCCGCGCAACCCGGCCTTGCACCGGAACGGCTGCCGCGGGGCACCCAATCCGGGCTATCCTCCCCCTCAGGGGGGAAACCGTTCATCGAAAGGGTTTCCACATGTCCGTCATCGACCTCAACACCCAGAAGCTTCACGACCGCACGCTCCGCGCCCGTGTCGACGCCTTCTTCGCCACGCTCGGACAGGGCGTGAACGCCTATCTCGAGCGGCAGTCCCGCATCGAGGAGATCGAGCGGCTGGCGGCACTGAGCGACGCCGAGCTTGCCGCGCGCGGCATCGCGCGCGACGGCATCGTCCAGCACGTGTTCCGCGACAGGTTCCACGTCTGATTCCCCGGCCTTCCGCCCCCGCGGGCTTCGCTTCCGCGGCGGCGCGCGCTATCGTCAGCCGCAGGCATGAACCAGCGGAGGGCGACCGACATGACCGACCTGCCGAGGGCGAGCCGGATCGCGGCGGCCGGAACCTGGTCGGGCGCGGCCGACCGCGTGGTGCTCGACTATGACGGGCGATTCCTGCGCCGCAAGCTGCTGATCGGCGAGGGCGGGCTCTCGTTCCTCGCCGACCTGCCGCAGACCCGCAGCCTCGATGCCGGCGACGCCCTCGTCCTCGACGACGGCCGCTGCGTCGAGATCGCGGCCGCCGACGAGCCCGTCTACCGGGTGGCGGGCGATCTGCCGCGGCTCGCCTGGCACATCGGCAACCGCCACACGCCGTGCGAGATCGGCGCCGCCGCGCTGACCATCCGGCAGGACCATGTCCTGGGGGAAATGCTGGCGGGCCTCGGCGCCACGGTGACCGAGGCCCGGGCGCCGTTCCGCCCGGAAGGTGGCGCCTACGGCATCGGCCGCACGCTTGGGCACGACCACGGGCCGGGCCACGGCAGCGTGCACCACCATGCCTCGCACCACCACCTGGCCGACGAGGACGAGGAGGCGGAAGAGCCGGGGGACCCGGGCACCCGGGCATGAGCGTGGCCGGCCTGCTCGCGCTCGGCCAGTGGCTCTCGCCGGCCTTTCCGCTGGGCGGGTTCGCCTATTCGCACGGCCTCGAGGCCGCGGTGGCCGCGGGCGAGGTGACCGATGCCGCCGGGCTCGGCGGCTGGATCGCCGCCGTGCTGGCCCATGGCGCGGGCCGCGCCGACGCGATCCTGCTTGCCGAGGCACTGAAGCCCGGCGCCGACCATGCCGCGCTGGCCGATCTCGCCCGCGCGCTCGCCGCCTCGCGCGAGCGGCTGGAGGAGACCGAGGCGCAGGGCGCCGCGCTGGCGCGGACGGTGGCCGCGCTGACCGGCCGGGTGCTCGCGCCGATGCCGCTGCCGGTGGCGCTCGGCGCCGCCGCCGCGCCGCTCGGCCTCGCCCCGGCGACGGTCGCGGCGCTCTATCTCGCCGCCTTCGCCACCACGCTGGCGCTTGCCGGCATCCGCTTCATCCCGCTCGGCCAGACCGAGGGCCAGGCGGTGATCGCCGGGCTGCACCCGCTGATCGGGCGGATCTCCGACGACGCGGTGTCGGCCGGCCTCGACGGGCTCGGCGCGGCGGCGATCGGCGCCGACATTGCCGCGATGCGCCACGAAACGCTGGAGGTGAGGATCTTCCGCACATGATGAGCACGACCGAAACCGGACACCGGCTTGCCGAGGCGCTCAACCCCGGCCTCGAGGCCACGCTCGAGGCGCTCTATGGCGGCCTGCCGGCGGCGATCAACGGCCTGAACGCCGCGCTCGAGGTCTTCGCCGCGGAGGATGCCGCCGATGGCCAGCCCTAACGGCCCGCTCCGGGTCGGCATCGGCGGCCCGGTGGGCGCCGGCAAGACGACGCTGACCGAGCAGCTCTGCCGGGCGCTCGCCCCCCGGGTCTCGATGGCGGTCGTCACCAACGACATCTACACCCGCGAGGATGCCGAATACCTGATGCGGGTCCAGGCGCTGCCGCTGGAGCGGATCATCGGGGTCGAGACCGGCGGCTGCCCGCATACCGCGATCCGCGAGGATGCCTCGATCAACCTCGCCGCAATCGAGGCGCTGAAGGCGCGGATCGCCGGGCTCGACCTGATCCTGATCGAATCGGGCGGCGACAACCTCGCCGCGACCTTCTCGCCCGAGCTCGCCGACCTGACGATCTACGTGATCGACACCGCGGCCGGGCAGGACATCCCGCGCAAGAAGGGCCCCGGCGTGACGCGCTCGGACCTCCTCGTGGTGAACAAGATCGACCTCGCGCCCCATGTCGGCGTCGATCCCGTGCTGCTCGAGGCCGATACCCGAGCCGCCCGGGGAGCGCGACCGTTCGTCCTCGCCTCGCTCCGGGCCGGCCGCGGCGTCGCCGAGGTGGCCGGGTTCATCATCCGCATGGGCGGGATCGAGGCGGGCGCCGACCGGGGCGCCGACCGGGGCGCCGACCGGGACATCGGCGCGGGCGACGAGCGGAGCGCGGTGTCGCCGGCAGGCTGATCCGGGGAGGTCTGCTTCCGGCGAGGTCCGGGGGGGATGGTACCGACGCCCCGGCTCGAACGGGGGACCCCCAGATCCACAATCTGGTGCTCTAACCAACTGAGCTACGTCGGCACGCGAGGGGCGATCTAGCGCCGTTCCGGCGGGATTGCAAGATTCGCCCCGGCCCCACCCCCGGGGCTCCCCAAACCGCGGCAGCACCACGCGCGGCCGCCCGGCGCCGCCCGCAGATGCCGCGCGCGAGGGGCGCCGCGAACGCGGCGGCCAGCGTCCGGCCCCTGGCCGTCGCCACGATCCCGCGCTTGCGCCGCCCTGCCAGCGGGAGTAGCGCTCGCCGAACGGATCCGACGGGGGACCCGACGGAGATCAGACGGGGGCGCCGGCATGGGCATCGACAGGCAAAGCGACATCTCGGCCAACCTGCAGATCGGGCCGACCTCGCTCGGCATGGTCCGCATCTATGTCGAGGCCGAGGGCGTGGACCTCCCGCTCGATTTCGAGCCGGAGGAGGCCGAGGAGATCGCCGAGGAACTGCGCGCCGCAGCCGAACGCGCCCGCGCAATGGCTGCCCGCCCCGGCGACAGCGGCAGTGGCGGCGGCGGCGGCGCACCTTCCGGCCAGCCGCAGCGCCACGGCAAGCCGCCGCGCAAGCCGGGCCGCCGCTAGAGGATCATCGCCGCCGGCAGGCCTGGGTCGCGCGCCGCCTGCAGCCGCAGCGCGGCATGGCGGGCGAACCTGTGCAGCACCGCCTTGCGGCGCGCCGGCGCGAGCGGCGTCTCGGGCCCGAAGCGGACCAGTTCGGCATCGTAGGCATCCGCAAGGATGAGGCCGCTGCCCTCGGGCAGCAGATCGACCGGAAAGTCGGCATCGACCGCCCAGAAGAACCGGTCGCACCAGTCGAGATAGCCCTGCCACTTGCGGTCGGCCATGAAGTCGGCGCGGCAGGACTTGCACTCGACGACCCAGACCTCGCCCCGCGGCCCGAGCGCCATCACGTCGACCCTGAGGCCCGTCGCCAGCACCAGCTCCTCGACCGTGACGAAGTCGTGGCCGAGCAGATGCCGGCAGACGCCGCGGGCGAGAAGCTGGCCGGGAGCTGCGGCGGTGGACAAGGTCGCGGACATTCGCCGACTATGAACAGATGGTGAACGTCTGTAAAGGTCCCCCGGCGCACCGTACCCGCGTTTCGCCGAAAGGTCAGTCGGCCCGGGCGACCCTGCGGATCGTCTGGCCGAGCACCGTCGCGCTCCCGGCGATCTCGATCGTGTCCCCCGGGCGCAGCGAGCGCAGCAGTTCAGGCGGCAGATTGCAGATCTCCTGCGACGCCGCCGTCGCGGTCCTGATCTCCAGCACGCCGCGGCAGCCCTTCCGGTTCTCGAAGCGCTCCGAGGCCAGAACGACGGCCTGCTGCGACGCCTCGCTGCCCCAGAGTGCCGCGGCGGCCGCCGTCGTCCCCCGCGCCATGAGCGCCCAGAAACCGAAGACGGCGATTGCCAGCCAGAAGGCCGACCAGAGAAGCATCCGGGGCAGGACGCGGCGCCGCTCGCCCGGCGGCGCCGCAAGGAAGAAAATGCCGAAGAAGACCGCGGCCGACAGCAGGCCCCCACAGGCTGCGACGACCTGCGACGCCTTCGCCCAGCCCGGGGACGGGATCGTCTGGAGCCCGAGCATGTGGGTGACTGCCCCGAACACAGGCAGAAGGACGATCGTGGTGATGACGATCCGCACGGGCATCGGCAACTCGCGCATGTTCTGTCCGGCGATGACCGAAAGCTCGTGAAGGCCGAGGCCGGGCAGCCTCACGATCCCGCGGAATGCGACGCCCGGCACCACGTAGGCCACCACCAGCAGGCCGGCGGCGAGGCCGAACCAGGCCGCGGGAACCCCCGCCAGCCGTGCGGTCAGCGCGAGGATGCCGATCGCAATGGCACACAGCACGCGCACGACGTACGGACCTGCATGCAGCGCCGCCTTTCGAAGCGCAGGGACGAGGCGGTGGTTGAACATCAACGCGAGGCTGAGACCTCCGCCGAGCAGGACGACACCGAACCGGATCGCGTCCGTCAGCGGCGCACGCGGATATGCCGCCGCATTTGCGAGCGCCAGGACCACGACGGGAAGCGCCGCGATGCCGACGGCGACAGAGACGAAGCGCGTGAAGCCCGATGCGGTCATGCCCGCAAGCCTGGCCGGAGAATGAGGCGGGAAAGCGGCCGTGGCCCGCTGCCTCGGCCGGCGGGCAGCCGTCCGGTCGCCAATCGTCCGCCCGCGCGCGTCGCATCTTGCGCAGCGCCCCGCCCCGCCCTACCTTGGTTTCCGGCGGGTACTGCCCCTCGCGTGCAGAGGCCTTTTTCCAGTGGCCGATAAGCATTCTCGAGGGAGCTGGCTCTGCCTGGGCCTTGGTTCAGGTATCTGGCGCCCACCTGGTTGGACCAGGCTCTCGGGAAATCGACGCCTCCACGGTCCGGGCGGTCCCGCCACTGTCGCCGCGACGTGAGTTCCGCGTCGGGCGGCGCCGTGCTTCACTCCCCGCCGGGGCCGCTCCCGTCCGCGGGCCAGGCAAACCGGGGGGAGGTTGCAATGACCGACGACGTGCGGCTCAGCCGCGAGGAGGCCGAGGGCCTGCGCCATGCGCGCGAGCTCGAGGGCCATGTCGCCTGGCTCGACGCCTTCACGCCCGCGGCGCTCGGCATCCTCGCCGTGGCCTCGGGCATCTACACCTATCTCGGCGTCTCGTCGCTGCTCGACGACAACGGCGCGCTGTCGTTCTTCGCGGCGGTCGCCTATTCGGTCGCCGTCTCGGTCGGCATCTTCGTGTTCTGGAGCTACATGCTGCGGCTGCTGCCCGCGGTCAGGACCGCCGCGGCGCGGGCCGGGCTGTTCCTGTCGATGGGCATCGGCTCGCTCGCGATCGTCGCGATGTCGTCGTGGCTGAACGCCGCTGCGCTGGCCGGCGCCGCGGCGGTCGAGCAGCACCTCGCCCGCACCGTGCAGGAATACCAGACCGCGCTGGAGCGGGCGCATTTCAACGCGCTCTCGGCGCAGGCGCTGGGCCAGGACGTGGCCCGCGTGCGGCAGAGCTTCCAGGACCTCTCGCAGCAGGAGGCGACCGGGGATCTTTCCGGCATCGCCGGCCGCGGCGCGGTGTTCCGGCTGCTGACCCAGAAGTCGGACGAGCTGGCCGGGCTCGAGGCGCAGATCGCCGCGCTCGAGGCGCCGATCGCCGAGGGCTTCGTCGAGGGCAACGCGATCCTCTCGCGGATGCGGGCGCTGACGGTCGAGCGCGGGCCGGTCGAGGCGCGCTCGGTCGCGTTCTCGGAGGAGGCGGTGCGGCTTGCCGGCGTCATCACCGGGCTCCGCCAGATTTCCGCCGCGCCGTTCGTCGAGCGGGCGGCGAGCGACCTCGCGGCGGCCGCCGTCCTGCCCGAGCTCGACGGCTCGACGGCGGCGATCCGCACCGGCCAGGCCTCGACGATCACCTCGGTCCTCGAGGTGCTGGGGCAGCGGGCCGAGACGCTGCGCAGCGCGGCCGCCGAAGTCGCCGCGCTGCCGCCGCCGGCCGACACGACCTATACGCCGATCTCCAATGCCGACGCGGTGATCCGCTATGCCGCGAACTTCGGGCCGGCCTGGGCTGGCGCGATCGCGATCGACCTCCTGCCCGCGGTCCTCGTGTTCATCCTGATGGTGGTGCAATCGGCGATCCGCGGCGGCCGCGCGCCGGTCGCGGTCGAGAACACGCTGACGCTGGGCGAGCTGCGCGCGGCGCTGGCCGCCCTGAAGGACGTCGAGGCGATGGACCGGCGCGAGCCGCCGGCGGCGCGGCCCGCCG
>CAZYBG010000126.1:0-7759 GCA_964645155.1 uncultured Rhodobacterales bacterium
CTCCTCGATCGAGCCCTCGCGCGTCGAGCGCCCGGAGTTGACGTCGATCGCCACCAGCGCCTCGGTCACGCCGATCACGATGTAGCCGCCCGACTTCAGCTGCACCGTCGGGTTGAACATGCCCGACAAATAGCTTTCCACCTGGTAGCGCGCGAACAGCGGCATGGTGTCGGCGTAGGGTTTCACGTTCTTGGCGTGGGACGGCATGATCATCTTCATGAAGTCCTTGGCGGCGCGGTATCCCGCCTCGCCCTCGACCCACACCTCGTCGATCTCGCGGCTGTAGAGGTCGCGGATCACGCGCTTGATCAGGTTGCCTTCCTCGTAGATCGGCGCGGGCGCGATCGACTTGAGCGTCAGGTCGCGGATCTGCTCCCAGAGCCGCATCAGATACTCGTAGTCGCGCTTGACCTCGGCCTTGGTGCGCTGCGCGCCGGCGGTGCGGATGATCAGGCCGGCGCCGTCCGGCACCTCCATCTCGCCCGCGATCTCCTTCAGCTTCTTGCGGTCGACGGCGTTGGTGATCTTGCGGCTGATGCCGCCGCCGCGGGCGGTGTTCGGCATCAGCACGCAGTAGCGGCCGGCGAGGCTGAGATAGGTGGTCAGCGCCGCGCCCTTGTTGCCGCGCTCCTCCTTGACGACCTGGACCAGCATGATCTGCCGGACCTTCACCACTTCCTGGATCTTGTACTTGCGGGGCCGCGGCTTGCGCGGCTGGCGGATCTCCTCGGCGACGTCCTCTTCGGCGACCGACTCGATCTCGTCGTCGGTGTCCGAAGCGTGGTCCATCGCCCGGTAGGGCTCGTCGCGGCCGCCCTCCTCGCCATCGCGGCGCGTCGCCGCCGCGGCTGCGCTGTCGACGGTATCGGCGGTATCGGCGGTATCGGGCGCATCCCCCTCGAGGTCGATCACCTCCATGCTGTCACCCGAGGGGCCGGCCTCGGTCACGGCGTCGGCGTCGGCGACCGCCTCGGCCCGCGGCGCGCGGCGGCTGCGCGGCCGGCCCCGGCGGTCCTCGTCGTCCATCGCCTCGGCATAGGCGCGTTCCTCGGCCAGCAGCGCCTGCCGGTCGGCCACCGGGATCTGGTAGTAGTCGGGGTGGATCTCCGAGAACGCGAGGAACCCGTGCCGGTTGCCGCCGTAGTCGATGAACGCCGCCTGCAGCGACGGCTCCACGCGGGTGACCTTGGCGAGGTAGATGTTGCCGGCTAGCTGGCGCTTGTTGACTGTCTCAAAGTCGAATTCCTCGACCTTGTTTCCGTCCACCACCACCACGCGGGTCTCTTCCGCATGGGTGGCGTCGATGAGCATTTTCTTTGGCATTTCAACTCTATGCGCGCCGAAGATGCCCGCCGGGCGCAAGGTCCGGAGGGTGCTGCGGGGCGGCTTGTTCGGGCGAGGGGCGCACGCGCGGAGCGGGCGGGCGCGGCATCGTTGCCACGTCCGGTCGTCCTCGGCATCAGCGCGCGCTGCATCGCGGTTCTTCTCCGGCGCCGGCTCCGGCGCCCGTTCGGTTTGCCCCGGCTTGTCGGACCGGAAGCGGGGATTTGGCCGTTGCCGGCCAGCTCGGTCTGCCCCGCCCGGATGGCCCGGCATGTCGCAGGACGTTGGGGATCGGGGGCAGCGAATTCTTCACGTGGCGCAGCGCCTTGGCGGCATGTCGCAACGTCGGCCGACCTTAGCGGCAAGAAGCCGCCCAACACAATCGGAAACTGCACCCGAAGGCGGCGGCGCTCAGCCGCCGGTTTCCTCGACGATCACCAGATCGCGTTCGGACGCGCCGCGGGCATGGGCCAGCGCCTCCTGATAGCGGGGGCTCTCGTAGCACGCCACCGCGGCCTCGAGGCTCGGGAAGCGGGCGACGACGTTCCGCGGCCGATCGCGCCCCTCCATCTGGCGGTAGCGACCGCCGCGGGCGAGGAACACGCCGCCATGCGCCGCGATCGCCTCGGTCGCGATGGCGGCGTAGCGGCCATAGGCCTCGGCGTCGATGACCTCGACATGGGCGATCCAGAGCGCGCTCATGCCGGCACCCGCTCGATCACCGCCTCGGCGGCACGGATCGCGCCTTCGGCGTTCGCGGCGCTGGCGCCACCCGCCTGCGCCAGGTCGGGCCGGCCGCCGCCGCCGCGGCCGCCGAGCGCCTCGGCGGCCGCCTGAACGATGTCAACCGCCGAGAGCCGGCCGGTCAGGTCGGCGGTGACACCCGCCGCGACCGCCGCCTTGCCGCCCGCATCGGCGATCAGCAGGATCGCGCCCGAGCCGATCCGGGCCTTGTGCTCGTCGATCAGCGGCGGCAGGTCCTTGCCCGACACGCCCTGCAGGATCTGCGCGAGGAACGGCACCCCGGCGACCTGCCTGAGCTCGGCGGTGCCGGCCCCTGCCCCGGACCCGCCGGCCAGCGCGAGGTCGCGGCGCAGCTGGGCGATCTCGTTCTGCAGCGCGCGGCGCTCGTCGACCAGCGCCCGCACCCGCTCCACCAGGTCCGCCGGCTGGGCCTTCAGCGCCGCGGCGATCTCGGCGACGCGGCGCGTCTCGAGCGCGAGATGGCGCCGTGCCGCCTCGCCGGTCAGCGCCTCGATCCGCCGCACGCCGGCCGAGGACGCACTGTCGCCGAGCAGGACGAAACCGCCGACATCGCCGGTGCGGCGCACATGGGTGCCGCCGCAGAGCTCGATCGAGTAGGTCTCGCCGCCGGCGCCCTTGCCCGAGCCCGGCAGCCGGCCCATCGACACCACGCGGACCTCGTCGCCGTACTTCTCGCCGAAGAGCGCCTGCGCACCGAGGCTGCGGGCCTCGTCGGGGGTCATGATCCGCGTCTCGACCTCGCCGTTCTGGCGGATGAAGTCGTTGACCTCGCGCTCCACCGTCTCCAGCTCCTCCGGCGAGAGCGCCTTGCCGTGGCTGAAGTCGAACCGGAGCCGGTCGGCGGCGTTGAGCGAGCCCTTCTGCGCCACATGCTCGCCCAGCGTGCGCCGGAGCGCCTCGTGCAGCAGGTGCGTCGCCGAGTGGTTGGCGCGGATCGCCGTGCGGCGCGGGTGGTCGACCTCCATCGCCACCGCGTCGCCGACGCGGAAGGCGCCGCCCGCGGGCGTCAGGCGGTGCGCGATCACCCGGCCGCCGGCCAGCTTCTGCACATCTGCGACGACCGCGCTGGTCGCGTGGTCGGCGAGCTTGCGCAGGAAGCCGCGATCGGCCACCTGGCCGCCGGCCTCGGCATAGAACGGTGTCTGGTTCACCACGACCCAGGCCGTCTCGCCCGGGCCGACCGAGGCGACGGCCGCGCCGTCGACCACGATCGCGAGCACCTCGCCCTCGGCCCGCTCGGTGTCGTAGCCGAGGAACTCGCTCGTGCCATGGCGCTCGGCGATGTCGAACCAGACGGTGGCGTCCTTCTGCTCGCCGGAGCCCGCCCACGAGGCGCGGGCAAGCCGGCGCTGCTCGGCCATCGCCGCGTCGAACCCCGCGGTGTCGACACCGCGGCCCTTCTCGCGCAGCGCGTCCTGCGTCAGGTCGAGGGGGAAGCCATAGGTGTCGTAGAGGCGGAAGGCGGCCTCGCCGGGCAGCGGCGCGCCCTCCGGCAGCCGCCCAAGCTCGTCGTCGAGAAGCCGGAGACCACGGTCGAGCGTCTGGCGGAACCGCGTCTCCTCGAGGCGCAGGGTCTCGGCGATCAGCGCCCTCGCCTGGCCGAGCTCGGGATAGGCCTGGCCCATCTGGCCGACGAGCGCAGGCACCAGGCGGTGCATCAGGGGCTCGGCCGCGCCGAGCTGATGGGCGTGCCGCATCGCGCGGCGCATGATCCGCCGCAGCACGTAGCCGCGCCCCTCGTTCGAAGGCATCACGCCGTCGGCAATGAGGAACGAGGTCGAGCGCAGATGGTCGGCGATCACCCGGTGATGGACCTTGCCCGGCCCGTCGGGATCGGTCGAGGTGGCGTTCGCCGAGGCCTCGATCAGCGCGCGCATGAGGTCGGTGTCGTAGTTGTCGTGCCGGCCCTGCAGGACGGCGCCGACCCGTTCGAGCCCCATGCCGGTGTCGATCGACTGCATGTCGAGGACGCGCAGGCTGCCGTCGGCCAGCTGCTCGTTCTGCATGAAGACGAGATTCCAGATCTCGATGAAGCGGTCGCCGTCCTGGTCCGGGCTGCCGGGCGGACCGCCCCAGATATGGTCGCCGTGGTCGAAGAAGATCTCGGTGCAGGGGCCGCAGGGGCCGGTCGGGCCCATGCGCCAGAAGTTGTCGTCGGTCGGGATGCGGATGATCCGCCCGTCCGGCAGGCCCGCCACCTTCTTCCAGATCGCGGCGGCCTCGTCGTCGGTGTGGTAGACGGTGACGAGGAGCCGCTCCTCGGGCAGGCCGAAGTCGCGCGTCAGCAGTTCCCAGGCGAAGGCGATCGCGTCGGCCTTGAAGTAGTCGCCGAAGCTGAAGTTCCCCAGCATCTCGAAGAACGTGTGGTGGCGCGCGGTGTAGCCGACGTTGTCGAGGTCGTTGTGCTTGCCGCCGGCGCGCACGCATTTCTGGCTTGTGGTGGCGCGCACGTAGTCGCGCCGCTCGGCGCCGGTGAACAGGTTCTTGAACTGCACCATCCCGGAATTGGCGAACATCAGCGTCGGATCGTTGCGCGGAACGAGGGGCGAGCTGTCGACCACCGCATGGCCCTGCCGGGCGAAGTAGTCGAGGAAGGTCGTGCGGATGTCGTTCAGGCTGGTCATGGGGGAATATTGCTTCCGGAAGCTGGCGATCGCGGGGCTTCAAGCATTTATGCCGTCGCGTCGCGGCTGTCCACAGCCACGACGCCGCGCACGGGGCCAATGGGGCGAAGGCAGCAGGCCGGCAACGGCGCTGCCGCCCTGCGGGCACGGCTGGCCCTCACGCGAAGACTCCGGCCCGCCGTGCTTGCGGAGGGGCCATTGCGGAACGGCGTGACGGCTGCTGCCCCCGAGACGGTCGTCCGGGGGCGCCCTTCAAGGGCGCCGCTGGCGGTGGTCATCGGGGGCAGTCCGCGCGGAACGGGACGTAGCACCGACCCCCGCGCGCGCCATCCGGCGCCGGCACCGATCCCTGCGGCGGGACCGGGCGCTCCGTCCCTCAGGCCTCCATCACGTCGTCGCCCGGATCCTCGCCGCCCGCGACGCCGCCCCCCGTGCCGCCTCCCGTGCCGCCCGCGGCGGCGCCCCCGACACCGAGGTCGAGGGCGAGCTTGTGGCTGGCCCGGATCCTGTCCTCGATCGCCGCCGCGACATCGGGGTGATCCTTCAGGAACTGCTTGGCGTTCTCGCGGCCCTGGCCGATGCGCTCGTCGCCGTAGGAGAACCAGGCGCCCGATTTCTCGACGACGCCGGCCTTGACGCCGAGGTCGATCAGCTCGCCGGTCTTCGAGATGCCCTCGCCGTACATGATGTCGAACTCGACCTGCTTGAACGGCGGCGCGACCTTGTTCTTCACCACCTTCACGCGGGTCGTGTTGCCCACCACCTCGTCGCGGTCCTTGATCGCGCCGATCCGGCGGATGTCGAGGCGCACGCTCGCGTAGAACTTCAGCGCGTTGCCGCCCGTCGTCGTCTCTGGGTTGCCGAACATGACGCCGATCTTCTGGCGGATCTGGTTGATGAAGATCACCATGCATTTCGACCGGCTGATCGACGCGGTGAGCTTGCGCATCGCCTGGCTCATCAGGCGCGCCTGCGCGCCGACGGTGGCGTCGCCCATGTCGCCCTCGAGCTCGGCCTTCGGGGTGAGCGCCGCGACCGAGTCGATCACGACGAGGCTGACCGCGCCCGAGCGCACCAGCGTCTCGACGATCTCGAGCGCCTGCTCGCCGGTATCGGGCTGCGAGATCAGCAGTTCGTCGAGATTGACGCCGAGCTTGCGCGCATAGAGCGGGTCGAGCGCGTGTTCGGCGTCGACGAAGGCGCAGACGCCGCCCTTCTTCTGCTCCTCGGCGACGACATGGAGCGTCACCGTGGTCTTGCCCGAGCTTTCGGGGCCGTAGATCTCCACGACCCGGCCCTTCGGCAGGCCGCCGATGCCGAGCGCGATGTCGAGGCCGAGCGAGCCGGTCGAGGTCGACTCGATCTCGGCGGGAGGATTGTCGCCGCCGAGCTTCATGATCGAGCCCTTGCCGAACTGCCGCTCGATCTGCGCGAGCGCCGAATCGAGGGCCTTCTGCTTGTCGCTCGCGCGCTTGTCGGTCATGTCGAGAAGGGTTCCGATCGCCATTCCTGCCTCCTTATTCCACACCCGTCAGGGGGCGGCAATTGCTGCGTTTGTTCACGCCTTGTTCTCGCAGCTATGCACGGGAACGGCGTTCGGTTCAACAACGTTTTCTCAAATTCGAGCTTTTCAGCGATTGGTGAATCTTTAGTTAATGCGGCCGGTCGAGGCGGGCCGGTCGGGCCGGCCGGGGCGGGCCGCACCGCGGAAAGGGGCAGGATGCTGGTATTCTGGAAGGAAAGGCTCGTGTTCCTCGCGACGCCGAAGACGGGCAGCACGTCAATCGAGGCGGCGCTCGAGCCGCTCGCCAGCGTGGTGATCCAGCGCCCGCCCGAGCTCAAGCACACGCCGGTGCGCCGGTTCCAGCGCTTCCTCGCGCCCTACCTGCAGAGCGCGGCGAAGGAGGATTTCGCGGTCGTCGCGCTGATGCGCGAGCCGGTCTCGTGGCTCGGCTCGTGGTATCGCTACCGCACGCGGGAGGACATCCCCCGCCGCGAGCGCAGCACCGCGGGGATGAGCTTCGACGCCTTCGTCGAGGCCTATCTCTGCGCGCCGCAGCCGCCCTTCGCCGCCGTCGGCAGCCAGGGGCGGTTCCTGTCCGGCGGCGGCGGGGCCGACCTGCGGCTCTTCCGCTACGAGGAGATCGGGGCCTTCGTGGGGTTTCTCGAGGCACGGCTCGACTGCGAGATCACGCTGCCGCGGCTCAACGTCTCGCCGGCCGGCGCGGTCGGCCTGTCGCCGGCCAATGCCGCACGGCTGAGGACCGCGCTCGCCGAGGATTTCGCGCTCTATGACGCGATCGGCACAGGGCTGTGAAGTCTGGCCGGTGACGGCCGCGGGCTGAAGGCCGGGGGGTAACGGCCGGGGGGCCGGCACGACGGCGCCCCGCCGTCATGTCGCCGTCATGCCGCCGTCCGCCCGCACTCAGCCGGCCGCCATGCCCACGCACTGGCGCATCTGGTCCTGCACCGTCGCCGTCAGCTCGCCCAGCGAGAACGGCTTGGGCAGGAACACCGAGTTCGGGATCCGCTCCTGCTCGTCGCCGAAGGAATCCTCGGCGTAGCCCGAGACGAACACGACCCGCACGTCGGGCCGGTCGCGCAGCGCCCGGCGCACCCAGGTCGGGCCGTCGAGGCCCGGCATGATGACGTCGGTGACGAAGATGTCGACGTGCAGCGTAGGGTCCTCCAGCGTCGCCAGCGCCTCCTCGGCGTTCTCGGCCTCGATCACCGTGTGACCGCGCATCCTGAGCGCGCGGGAGGCGAACGCGCGCACCGGCGCCTCGTCCTCGACGAGGAGGATGACGGCCTCGCCCGGCGGGCGTCCGGCCCGGTCGGCGGCAGCGACGGCGGGGGCAACGGCGACGGCGGCCCTCTGGTCGGCCGCGGCCACCGTCCCGCCCGGCAGCGAGGCGGGGGCCACGGCCAGATCCGGGGCCAGATCCGGGGCCAGATCCGGGGCCAGTTCCGGGGCCAGTTCCGGGGCGGGGCCGGACGCCGGCGGCGACGCCGCTTCCGCCAGCGCCAGCGCGGCGCGCGGCGCGGCC
>CAZYBG010000127.1:0-7719 GCA_964645155.1 uncultured Rhodobacterales bacterium
GGGCTCCTTTCTGCCCTGCGGCGGTCCGGCCAGCTGCAGGGGGCGCCCAGCTGTCAGAAAATGTTCCCCATCAGTTGGCGAACACCAGTGGGCAGGTTCGTCACGGGAGCGCCACGACCATCCGCGCCGCCAGAGCGGCAACGCAGCGATCGCAGGCTTCGTGGGCGCGGCCGGGCCGGGGGGCTTGGCATCGAGCCCAGGACCGTGGCAGCGCGCCCCCGGGGCCGGCCGCGGCGGCGTCAGCCGTAGAGCGCGAGCAGCTCGCGCAGGTCGGCCAGGGTGTTCGCCTCCTCGACCGGCTTGTCGTCGCGCCAGCGCAGCATCCGGGGGAAGCGCAGCGCGACGCCGGACTTGTGGCGCGTGCTCTGCTGGATGCCCTCGAAGCCGATCTCGAAGACATGTTCCGGCTTCACCCGGCGCACCGGCCCGAAGCGTTCCAGCGTGTTCTTGCGCACCCAGGCGGTGATCCGGTTGAACTCGGCGTCGGTCAGCCCGGAATAGGCCTTGGTGAAGGGCACGAGGTCGCCGCCGTCCCAGACCGCGAAGGTGAAGTCGGTGTAGAGGTTGGCGCGGCGGCCGTGGCCGGCCTGCGCATAGACCATCACCGCGTCGATCGACAGCGGATCGACCTTCCATTTCCACCAGTCGCCCTTCCGGCGCCCCGCCAGATAGGGCGCCGCGCGGCGCTTCAGCATCAGCCCCTCGGCGGCCTGCCCGCGCGCGCCCTCGCGCAGCCGGGCGAGCGCCCCCCAGTCGTCGAAGGCCGCCTCGGGCGACAGCCGCACCGGCGCCTCGGCCGGCAGGCCCGCGACCAGCGCGGCCAGGCGCGTCCGGCGCGCGGCGAAGGGCAGGGCGCGGATGTCGGCGCCGCCGTCCTCGAGCAGGTCATAGGCCATCAGCACCACCGGCGCCTCGTCCAGCACCTTGCGCGGCACCGTCTTGCGGCCGATCCGCCGCTGCAGCGCCGCGAAGGGCAGCGGGCGGCCTTCGGCGAAGGCCAGCACCTCGCCGTCGATCACCGTGCCGTCGGGCAGGAAGTCCCGCGCCCGGGCCAGTTCGGGGAACCGGTCGGTCATCAGCTCCTCGCCGCGCGACCAGAGGAAGTGCGCGCCGCCGCGCAGGATCAGCTGGCCGCGGATGCCGTCCCATTTCCACTCGGCGAACCAGTCGGCCGGGGGGCCGAGGTCGGCGGGATCGCCCTCGACCTGGTAAGCGAGGTAGAACGGATAGGGCCGCGAGAGGTCGGCGGTGGGGTCGTTCGTCAGGATCAGCGCCGCCCAGGTCGTGCGCTCGGGCGTCCAGTCGCCCATCAGCCGGTGCGCGAGGTCGGGCTCGGGCACGCCGGTCGCCTGGGCCAGCGCCCGGGTCATCAGCGTCTGGCTCACGCCCATGCGGAAGCCGCCGGTGAGGAGCTTGTTGAAGAGGAACCGCTCGGTCCCGCCGAGCGCCTCCCACGCCGCGAGGATGCGGGGTTTCTTCTGCTCCTCGGGCAGCGTCGAGAGCATCCTCACCTCGCCGATCCAGTGGCCGAGCGGCAGGTCGGCGGGTGCCGCGGGCGGCGGCAGGATCAGCGCGATCGTCTCGGCCAGGTCGCCCGCCACGGCATAGCTGTCGTCGAACAGCCAGAGCGGCAGCCCGGCCCGCTCGGCCGCCCATCCGGCCAGCCGCGTGGCGTTGACCGACCGCTTCGGGCGGCGGCCCGAGAGCAGCGCGACCGTCCAGAGCCGGTCGGCCTCGGGCGCGTCGCGGAAGTACCCGGCCAGCGCCGCGACCTTGGCGTTGGTGCGCGTCGTGCCGTCGAGCGCGGCGAAGAGGGCGGCGAAGCGCTTCACTCCACCGCCTCGCCCTCGGCGGCATCCAGGGTCTCGCCGGTGAACTCGGTCGCGACCACGCCGGCCTCGTAGCCCTGTTCCTCGAGCCAGCGGCGGAAGCTGGCGGTATAGCCGTGGGTGGCGATGACGCGGGCCGCGCCGGTGGCGCGGATCGCGGCGTTCAGCCCGTCCCAGTCGGCATGGTCGGAGATCACGAAGCCGCGGTCGGCGGCGCGGCGGCGGCGGATGCCGCGCAGCGCCATCCAGCCCGACGCGAAGGCGGTCGAGGCCTGCCCGAAGCGGCGCATCCAGGCCGAGCCGAGCGCCGAGGGCGTGGCGACGACCAGCGCCCCGGCATGGGCCTTCACCTCGGTCTCGGGCGTGACCCGGATCGTCGCGGGCAGCCGCAGCCCCTGGGCGCGCAGCACCTCGTTGACGTTCTCGACCGCGCCGTGGGTCAGGATCGGCCCGGCCCCCGCGTCGATCCCGGCGAGCAGCCGCTGCGCCTTGCCGAGCGCGTAGGCGCCGATCACCGAGAACCGCCCCGCGGCGCGGTTCGCCGCCCACCAGGCATCGACCTCGGCCATCGCCGCGGCCTCGTCCTTCCAGCGGAACACCGGCAGGCCGAAGGTGCATTCGGTGATGAAGGCGTGGCAGGCGACCGGCTCGAACGGCTCGGAGAGGCGGTCGGGCGCGGTCTTGTAGTCGCCCGACACCACCCAGACCTCGCCCGCCCGCGCGACCCGGATCTGCGCCGAGCCCGGCACGTGCCCGGCGGGGTGGAAGCTGACGCTGACGCCGCCGATCGTCCGCGCCTCGCCGAACGCCACGGTCTCGACCGCGACGCCGAGGCGGTGGCGGATCACGGGCGCCGCGGCCCCGGTCGCGAGATAGGCGCCCATGCCGCCGCGCGCATGGTCGGAATGCCCGTGGGTGACGAGCGCCCGCGGCACCGGCCGCCAGGGGTCGATGTGAAAGTCGCCCTCCGGGCAGTAGATGCCCCGGTCGGTGACGGTCAGAAGGTCGGGCCGCGCCATCGGCCAAGGGTAGCATGGCGCGGGGCGGGGGCCAGCGGTTGCCGCGCCGTCCGGTCGGCGGCAGGGCCCCGCTTCCGCCGCCCGCGCGGTTTCCATCCCGCCGCATCCGCCCTAGGTTCAGCCCCGGAAGGCCGCGCGACCGGCGCGGCCGGCAGCACAGCGGAGAGACATCATGAAGCGCACGGCAACGGCGAGATGGAGCGGCGACCTCAAGGGCGGCGGTGGCACGCTCGACCTGCAGAGCGGCGCCTTCAGGGGCCAGCCCTACACCTTCAAGGGCCGGTTCGAGGATGCCGAGGGCCGCTCGGGCACCAACCCCGAGGAGCTGATCGCCGCCGCCCATGCCGGCTGCTACGCGATGCAGCTCAGCCACTTCCTCGCCGAGAACGGCACCCCGGCCGAGGAGCTGCACGCCACCGCGGCGGTCGAGCTCGTCCCCGGCACCGGCATCACCGGCAGCGCGATCACGCTGAAGGCGAAGGTGCCGGGCATCGACAAGGCCGCGTTCGACGAACTTGCGCAGAAGGCCAAGGCGGAATGCCCGGTCTCGAAGGCGCTCGGCGCCATCGACGTCACGCTCACGGCCGAGCTCGCCTGAAGCGGCGGGGGCGTTGACGGGCGACACCGGGGCGGGTACCCCCGGGTCGCCGATCCCCAAGGACGCCCGATGAACCTCTTTCACGACATCCGCGCGCTGGTCCTCGACGCGCTGGCGCGGCTCGAAGCCGAGGGCCGGCTGCCCGCCGGCCTCGACACCGCCGCCGTCACCGTCGAGCCGCCGCGCGATGCGGCGCATGGCGACATGGCGACGAACGCCGCGATGGTGCTGGCCCGGCCCGCCGGGATGCCGCCGCGCGAGATCGCGGCGCTGCTCGCCGGCGCCCTCGTCGCCGACCCGCGGGTCGACGCGGCCGAGGTGGCGGGGCCGGGCTTCCTGAACCTGCGGCTTGCCACCGATGCCTGGCGCGAGGTCGTCCGCGCCGCGCTGCAGGAAGGCACGGCCTTCGGCCGCTCGCGGATCGGCGCCGGGCTGAAGGTCAATGTCGAGTTCGTGTCGGCCAACCCGACCGGGCCGATGCATGTCGGCCACGCCCGCGGCGCCGTCTTCGGCGACGCGCTGGCCAGCCTGCTGCACCATGCCGGCTACGAGGTGACCCGCGAATACTACATCAACGACGGCGGCGCGCAGGTCGACGTGCTGGCGCGCTCGGCCTACGAGCGCTACCGCGAGGCGCTGGGCCATTCGCCCGAGATCGCCGAGGGACTCTATCCGGGCGACTACCTGATCCAGGTCGGCGAGGCGCTGGCGGCCGAGCACGGCGACAGCCTGCTCGACCAGCCCGAGGAGATGTGGCTGTCGGACGTGCGCGAGTTCGCCACCGGGCGGATGATGGCGATGATCCGCGACGATCTCGCCGCGCTGGGCGTCAGGATGGATGTCTACGCCTCCGAGAAGGGCCTCTACGACACCGGCCAGATCGAGGCGGCGATCGGCCGGCTGCGCGACCTCGGGCTGATCTACGAGGGCTATCTCGAGCCCCCCAAGGGCAAGACGCCGGACGACTGGGAGCCGCGCGAGCAGACGCTGTTCCGCTCCACCGCCTTCGGCGACGACGTCGACCGGCCGGTGCGGAAGTCGGACGGCGCCTGGACCTATTTCGCGCCCGACATCGCCTATCACTACGACAAGGTCGAACGCGGCTTCGACATGCTGATCGACGTGCTCGGCGCCGACCATGGCGGCTATGTCAAGCGGCTGAAGGCCGTCGTCGCGGCATTGTCGGAGAACCGCGTGCCGCTCGACTGCAAGCTGATCCAGCTCGTCAAGCTCTGGAAGAACGGCGAGCCCTTCAAGATGTCGAAGCGCGCCGGCACCTTCGTCACGCTGCGCGACGTGGTCGACGAGGTCGGCGCCGACGTCACCCGCTTCGTGATGCTGACGCGCAAGAACGACGCCGCGCTCGACTTCGATTTCGCCAAGGTGCTGGAGCAGTCGAAGGAGAACCCGGTCTGGTACGTGCAGTACGCCCATGCCCGCGTCGCCTCGGTGCTGCGCAAGGCCGCCGGGGCGGGCATCGCGGTCGACGACGCGGCGCTGGCCGCGGCCGACCTGTCGCAGCTTGGCCACGATGCCGAACTGGCGCTGGCCCGGAAGATCGCCGAATGGCCGCGCCTGGTCGAGATCGCGGCCCGCGGCGCCGAGCCGCACCGCGTCGCGTTCTACCTCTACGACCTCGCCTCCGACCTCCACGCGCTCTGGAACCGCGGCAACGAGGACCCCGCCTTGCGCTTCCTGCAGGACGACCCGGCTGTTTCGGCTGCGAAAATCGCGCTGGCACGTGCCACGGCCGTTGTGATTTCCGCAGGTCTTGGTATTCTCGGCGTCGTACCGGTCGAGGAGATGCGCTGAGGCGACAGGCGCCCCGGCCGGACACGAGCAGGCAATCCCCGCGTCAGACGGGGCCGGACGAGGCAGAGCATGGCGGATTTCGATCTTCACGGGTTCGGGCCCGAGGGGCCTGATGACATGGCCGCGGCCGGCTTCGGCGGCGGCATGACGCGCATCGTCAACCTGATCGGGGCGGGGATGTCGGTGGCGCTGGTCGCCGGGCTCGGCGTCTGGGGCTGGAACCTCCTCGTCCGCGACGTGACGGGCGTGCCGGTCGTCCAGGCGCTGGCCGGGCCGATGCGGGTGCAGCCGGAAGACCCCGGCGGCGACCGCCCGGCGCATCAGGGCCTCGCCGTCAACCGGATCGCCGCGCTCGGCGAGGCGGCGCCGCCGCCCGACCGGATCGTGCTCGCCCCGCGCTCGAGCGACCTGCAGCCCGAGGACGTGTCGCAGGGCATGCTGGCGACGCAGCCGGCGCTGCTGCCGGCCGGGCCCGCGGTGGCGCGCACGACCGGGCCCGCCGACCCGCTCGAATCGGCGATCCTCGCCGCCTCGACCGAGGTGATGGAGACCGAGGCGGATCTCTCGGGCGATCTCGAGGGCACCGCGCTCGAGGTGATCGCGGCCTCGGTTCCCGGGCCGTCGCGGTCGCCGCGCCCCCGGCCGCGGCCCGAGGGCGACCTCGCGCTCCACCTCGCCGCCGCCTCGGCCGCGGCCGCGGTGGCGACGCCGGCGGTGACCGCCGAGGTCGACGGCGCGGCGCTCGGGCCGGGCACGCTCCTCGTCCAGTTCGGCGCCTTCGACACGCCCGACGACGCCCGCGGCGCGTGGGACGGCCTCGCCGGCCGGTTCGGCGCGCTGATGGACGGCAAGGACCGGGTGATCGAGCGCGCCGAGGCGGCCGGCCGGACCTTCTACCGCCTGCGCGCGGTCGGCTTCGCCGACCAGGCCGACGCGCGGCGGTTCTGCGCCGCCTTCGTTGCCGAGGCCGCCGACTGCATTCCCGTCACGCTCAGATGACGACCCCCGGCGCGACGATCCTCGGCTGTGCCGGCCCGGCGCTCGGCGCGGCCGAACGGGCGTTCTTCCGCGCCGCCAACCCCTGGGGCTTCATCCTGTTCGCGCGCAACGTCGAAAGCCCGGGCCAGCTCCGCCGGCTGACCCGCAGCCTGCGCGAGGCGGTGGGCCGCGACGCGCCGGTCTTCATCGACCAGGAGGGCGGCCGCGTCGCCCGGCTCGGCCCGCCGCGCTGGCGCGCCTGGGCGCCGCCGCTCGACCAGATGGTCCGCGCCGGGGCAGGGGGGCCGCGCAGCATGTGGCTGCGCTACCGCATCATCGCCCATGAACTGCGCGCCGCCGGCATCGACGGCAACTGCGCGCCGATCGCCGACATCGCGGGCGAGGCGACGCATCCGTTCCTGCGGAACCGCTGCTACGGGACCGAGCCCGCGGCGGTCGCCGAGGCCGGGCGCGCGGTGGCCGACGGGCTTGTCGCCGGCGGCGTGCTGCCGGTGCTCAAGCACATCCCCGGCCACGGCCGCGCCGTCGCCGACAGCCATGAGGCGCTGCCGCAGGTCGATGCCGGCCGCGCCGAGCTGAAGGCGTGGGACTTCGCGCCCTTTGCCGCGCTTGCCGACCTGCCGATCGCGATGACCGCCCATATCGTCTACCGCGCGCTCGACCTCGCGCTGCCGCTCACGCTCAGCCGCGCCGGGATCCGCGCGGTGCGCGAGGAGATCGGCTTCGGCGGCCTCCTGATGACCGACGACATCTCGATGGGCGCCCTGGCCCGGGTGCTCGGCGGCTCGCTCGGCCAGCTGTCGGGGGCGGCCATCGCGGCGGGCTGCGATGTCGTGCTGCACTGCAACGGTGACCTGCCCGAGATGGAGGAGGTCGTCGCCGCCGCCGGCCGCCTGACGCCGCTTGGCGCCGCGCGGGCCGAGGCGGCGCTGGCCGCCCGCGCCGCGCCCGCGGCCATTGACATCCCCGCCCTGGAAGCCGAGCTTGAGGCGCTTCTGGCGGGGCGGACGGATGCCTGACGAGACCTGGGATGCCGGCCCCGAAGCCGGCGCGGCCGATGTCTCCGCCCGGCTCGCGGCCGAGGCGCTGATCGTCGATGTCGACGGCTTCGAGGGGCCGCTCGACCTGCTGCTCACGCTGTCGCGCACCCAGAAGGTCGACCTCCGCCGGATCTCGGTCCTGCAGCTCGCCGAGCAGTACCTCGCCTTCGTCAACCAGGTCCGCGCGCTCCGGATCGAGCTTGCGGCCGACTACCTGGTGATGGCGGCCTGGCTCGCCTTCCTGAAGTCCCGGCTTCTCCTGCCGCCCGACCCGGCCGACGAGGGGCCGTCGGGCGAGGATCTGGCGGCGCATCTGGCCTTCCAACTCGAACGGCTGCAGGCCATGCGCGAGGCGGCCGCCCGGCTCATGGGGCGCGACCAGAAGGGGCGGGACTTCTTCGTGCGGGGCCTGCCCGAAGGGG
>CAZYBG010000128.1:0-7631 GCA_964645155.1 uncultured Rhodobacterales bacterium
CGAAGAGGTCGCCCGCGGCGGCGCCGACCGACCAGGCCACCGCCTCGGCCGGCACGCCCTGCGCCGCCAGCGCCCGCGCCGCCGACCGCCAGGCGGCGACGGTGCCGATCCTCGGCAGCACCACCTCGCGCATCTCAGAACAGGCTCAGCTGCTCCGGCGCCGGCGCGAAGCGGGCGCGGAGGTCGGCTGCATCGGTCAGCGCGCGCGGGCTCCAGCCCTCGGCGGCGACGAAGGCGCGGGCGCGCTTCATCACCGCGCCCATCGCGGTCAGGTCCTCGTAGCGCAGCCGCCGGTGGCGCCGCGCCGCGAGCAGCCGGTCGACGGTGCGGGCGCCGAGGCCGGGCACGCGCAGCAGCATCTCGCGGCCCGCGCGGTTGACGTCGAGCGGGAAGAGGCCGCGGTGCTGCAGCGCCCAGGCGAGCTTGGGGTCGACCTCGAGGTCGAGCATGCCGCCCGTGGCCAGCTCGCCCGCCTCGAAGCCGTAGAACCTCAGGAGCCAGTCGGCCTGGTAGAGCCGGTGCTCGCGCGCGAGGGGCGGCGGCTTCGGCGGCAGCAGCGCCGCGGCATCGGGGATCGGCGAGAACGCCGCGTAGTAGACGCGCGACAGCCCGTAGCCGGCGTAGAGCATCGCGGCCTGCCCGAGGATCGTGCGGTCGTCGGCGGCATCGGCGCCGACGATCACCTGCGTCGACTGCCCGGCCGGGGCGAAGCGCGCCTTGCGGCGGCCGGTATGGCTGCGCTCGCGCGAGGCCTCGCGCTTCAGCCGGACCTCGGCCATCGCCTGGCGGATGCCGGCCGCGGATTTCTCCGGCGCGAGCCGCGCGAGGCCCGCATCGGTCGGCAGCTCGACGTTGATCGAGAGGCGGTCGGCCCAGCGGCCGGCCGCGTCGATCAGCTCGGGCGCGGCGTCGGGGATGGTCTTGAGGTGGATGTAGCCGCGGAAGCCCTCCCGCTCGCGCAGGGTGCGGGCGATGCGCACCATGTCGGCCATCGTGTCGTCGGGCGAGCGGACGATGCCCGAGGACAGGAACAGCCCCTCGATGTAGTTGCGGCGGTAGAACTCGATCGTGAGCCGCACCACCTCCTCGACCGAGAACCGCGCCCGCTCCACCGGGCTCGAGGCGCGGTTGATGCAGTAGGCGCAGTCGTAGATGCAGAAGTTCGTCATCAGGATCTTCAGCAGCGAGATGCAGCGCCCGTCGGGGGCGTAGGCGTGGCAGATGCCGGTGCCGGACGAGCCGAGGCCCTTGCCGTCGCGCGAATCCCGCCGCTCGCCGCCGGACGAGGCGCAGGAGGCGTCGTACTTCGCGGCATCGGCGAGGATCGCGAGCTTTTCGGAGAGGGTGCGCGGGGCCATCTGTTCTTCATATGTTCTTCACTCCCGCCCGGCAAGCGGCAGGCCGCCGGCTGCGACGTTCCGCCCCGGGGGCCGCCCGCCAACCGGCCCATGGCCGGGGAACAGGCGCGGGCGGGGGGCGTTCCCCTGCACCAGCGATCCCTCCCGGCGACGTCGCGCGGCGGGGTCCCCAGCGAAAGGTTCAGGCCATGGACAGCACCACCCCCGACGACGCGCTCGACGCCACCGAACGGCTGCACAGCCGGACGCTCGATGTCCTCGCCGGCTACGAGAAGATGGTCGAGAAGGCCGAGCCCGCGTTCCGCCCGGTCGCCGAGCGGTTCCGCGCGCTGCACGAGGCGCATGCCAAGGCGCTGATGTCGATGCTGCTGGTCCACGGCCGCACGCCCGATGCCGACGGCTCGCTGATGGCCAGCGTCAACCGCGCGGTGGTGGCCACCCGCGCGTTCGTCGACGAGATCGACGAGGACGTGATGGGCCAAGTCCGCAACGGCGAGCGCCACGTGCTCGCGGCGTTCGACGACGCGCTGGCGGCGGGACTGGCCGAGCCCGACCGCGCGCAGGTCGCAGCGATGCGGGGCGAGCTGGCCGCGCTGCTGGACGAAACGGCGCATCTCGACTGAGCGCCCCGGAGGGGTGACGCGGGCGGGTGATACGGGCGGGCGGTAGGGGCGGGCCGCGCCCCGCCCGCCGTTTACGCGCCCGGCTTTCCCCGCTACGCCTGCGGCGGGGGAAGCGATGGTCGATCTCGTCATCTTCGACTGCGACGGCGTGCTGATCGACAGCGAGATCATCAGCGCCGAGATGCTGGTGGCCGAACTCGGACAGCTCGGTGTGGCGATCGACCTCGACTTCGTGGCGCGCCACTTCCTCGGCCGCAGCTACCCGGTCGTGATGGACCAGATCCGCCGCGACTTCGGGCTAAACCTGCCGCCGTCGTTCGAGGCGGCCTACCGCGAGCGGCTGCTCGCCGCGTTCGAGGCGCGGCTGGCGGTGATGCCCGACGCACGCGACGTGCTGGAGCGGCTGGCGACGCCGTTCTGCGTGGCGACGTCGTCCAGCCATGCGCGGGCGGTGCGCTCGCTGCAGATCGCGGGGCTCGGGCACCTCGCGGGCCCGCGGCTCTTCACCGCCGGGATGGTGGCGCAGGGCAAGCCCGCGCCCGACCTGTTCCTGCACGCCGCGGCCGCCTGCGGCGCGGTGCCGGCGCGCTGCCTCGTGATCGAGGACAGCCTGAACGGCATCCGCGCGGCGCGGGCCGCCGGCATGGAGGTCTGGCGCTTCACCGGCGGCAGCCACCTGGCCGGGCGCGACCTGGCCGCGCCGGACGATGCCCGGCCCGACCGGCAGTTCGCCGCCTTCGCCGGGTTCGCCGGGCTCGACCCGCGGCTGCGCTGGCACGCCTAGCGCGACGGCGGAGCTTCCGCGCCGCCCGCCCCCGCCCTTTCCTGCCTTCCCCACCTCCCCAGGCGCCCGTCCGGCCGCCGGGTTTGCATCGCGGGCCGATTTCTTCCAGATTGGCCCCTGCGCCGCCCTGCCCGGGCGCCGCGGGAGCCGGCCGCCGATGAACCGCATCGATCCCGACACCTCGTCGCGCGACCTCGCCGCCCGGGCGGGCTGGCTGTCGCATGTCGGCGGCCTGACGCAGGACCAGATCGCGGTGACGCTCGGCGTGTCGCGGCAGCGGGCGCAGCGGCTGGTCGCGCGGGCGGTGGCCGAGGGGCTGATCCATGTCCGCCTGTCGCACCGGCTGGCCGGCTGCCTCGACCTCGAGGCGCGGCTCGGCCGGCGCTTCGGCCTGACCGCCTGCCGGGTCGCGCCGGGCCTCGGCGCCGGCGCCGAGCCCGCCCGCGCCACCGCGGCCGCCGCGGCCGAGCTGCTGGAAAGCTTCCTCGCCCGGACCGAGCCGCAGATCATCGCCTTCGGCACCGGCCGGGCGCTGTCGGCGATGGTCGAGGAGCTGAGCGCCATGCCCTGCGAGCGGCACCGCATCGTCTCGCTGATCGGCAACATCGCGCCCGACGGCTCGGCCACCCTCTACGACGTGCTGCTGCGGGTGGCCGACAGGCTGCGCGCACCGCATTATCCGATGCCCGTCCCGGTGATCTCCGAGACGCCGGAGGAGCGGGCGACCTTCCACGGGCTGAAGCCGGTGCAGGCGGTGATGCGGCTGGCCGCCACGGCGGATGTCACGTTCGTCGGCATCGGCCAGATGGGCGACGATGCGCCGATCTGGAAGGACGGGTTCGTCACCCGCGCCCAGCTCGTTGCGATGCAGCAGGCGGGTGCCACGGGCGAGATCGTCAGCGGCGTCTACGATGCCGAGGGGCGCTACATCGAGACCCCGCTCAGCGGCCGCATGGGCGGCGTGCGCCTCGAGCCCGGCCGCGAGGTGCCGGTGATCGGCGTCGCCGCCGGCCCGACCAAGGTCGGGGCGATCCGCGCCGCGCTGAAGGGCCGGCTCGTCAACGGCCTCGTCACCGACGAACCGACCGCCGAGGCGCTTCTCGGCTGACGCCGCGCGCCGCGGGCCGATCTCGGCCGTTGACTCTGCGTCACCCTTGGTGAATAATTGCTCACGCAATGGGCATTTGCTCATCGCCAAGGGAGGATAGACATGACTTCGACGCTTCGGGCGCTTCTCGGCGCCTGCGCCGTCGGCGCGCTTGCCAGCGCGGCCGGCGCCCAGACGACGATTACCGTCGCCACCGTGAACAACGGCGACATGATCCGCATGCAGGGCCTGATGAGCGAGTTCAACGCGGCCCATCCCGACATCACCGTCGAGTGGGTGACGCTGGAGGAGAACGCGCTGCGCCAGCAGGTCACCACCGACATCGCCACCGGCGGCGGTGCCTATGACGTGCTGACGATCGGCACCTACGAGGTGCCGATCTGGGGCGCGCAGGGCTGGCTCGAGCCGCTGAACGACCTGCCCGCCGAGTACGACGTCGACGACCTGCTGCCGCCGATCCGCGCCGGCCTGACGGTCGACGACACGCTCTACGCGCTGCCGTTCTACGGCGAAAGCTCGATGGTGATGTACCGCACCGACCTGATGGAGGCGGCCGGCCTCGAGATGCCGGGGGCGCCGAGCTGGGAATTCATCCGCGAGGCCGCCGCCGCGATGACCGACAAGGCGAACGAGGTCTACGGCGTCTGCCTGCGCGGCAAGCCCGGCTGGGGCGAGAACATGGCGTTCCTGACGACCATGGCCAACAGCTTCGGCGCACGCTGGTTCGACGAGGACTGGCGGCCCCAGTTCGACAGCCCCGAATGGAAGGCGGCGATCGACTTCTACCTCGACCTGATGACCAACTACGGCCCGCCCGGCGCCTCGTCGAACGGTTTCAACGAGAACCTGACGCTGTTCCAGCAGGGCAAGTGCGGGATGTGGATCGACGCGACCGTCGCGGCCTCGTTCGTGACCAACCCGACCGACTCGACGGTGGCCGACAAGGTGGGCTTCGCGCTTGCCCCCGACAACGGCCTCGGCAAGCGCGCGAACTGGCTCTGGGCCTGGTCGCTCGCCATCCCGGCATCGTCGGATGCCAAGGACGCGGCCAAGACCTTCATCACCTGGGCGACCTCGAAGGAGTACTCCGCCCTCGTCGCCGAGAAGGAGGGCTGGGCCAACGTGCCGCCGGGCACGCGCACCTCGCTCTACGAGAACGCCGAATACGCGGCGGTGCCGTTCGCGCAGATGACGATCGATTCGATCAACGCGGCCGACCCGAACAACCCCACCGTCGATCCGGTGCCCTATACCGGCGTGCAGTTCGTGGCGATCCCCGAGTTCCAGGGCATCGGCACCTCGGCCGGGCAGGAATTCTCGGCCGCGCTCGCCGGCCAGAAGACCGGCGAGGAGGCGCTGGCCGCGGTGCAGGCGCTGGTGACGACCGAGATGGAGGCCGCCGGCTACATCCAGTAGCCGCCCGGACCGTTCCGTCCCGTGCGGGGCGGCTGCTGGCTGCAGCCGGCCGCCCCGCGCGCCCGCGCCCCCCGGGGCGCAACCGGACCCGCCCGCGTCGCCGCGCCCTGCCGGCCGCCGGCCGCCCGCGCGCGCCACGACCACGGTAACGACCACGGCCGCGATCCCGCCGAGAGGAGTGCCCAGCATGGCCACGCAAGCCTCGCGATCCGTCGCCCGCTTCATGATCGCGCCGTCGGTCATCCTGCTGCTGGTCTGGATGATCGTGCCGCTCGGCACCACGATCTGGTTCTCGTTCCTGCGCTACCGGCTGCTCAACCCCGAACGGTCGGGCTTCATCGGCTTTCGCAACTACACCGATTTCGTCGCCTCGCCGGCCTTCCTCGGCGCCATCGGCAACACGCTGATCCTGGTCGGCAGCGTGATCGCGATCACGGTGATCCTGGGGCTTCTCATCGCGATGCTGATCGACCAGCCGATGTGGGGCCAGGGGCCGGTCCGCATCCTCGTGATCTCGCCGTTCTTCATCATGCCGCCGGTGGCGGCGCTGATCTGGAAGAACATGTTCTTCAATCCCTCGAACGGCCTTTTCGGCGAGGCGGCGAAGGCCCTCGGGCTGGCTCCGTTCGACTTCCTCGGGCAGGCGCCGCTCGCCTCGATCATCGTCATCGTCGCCTGGCAGTGGCTGCCCTTCGCCACGCTGATCCTGCTGACCGCGCTGCAATCGCTCGACAGCGAGCAGCTGGAGGCGGCCGAGATGGACGGCGCGCCGCCGCTCAGCCGGTTCTGGCACATCATGCTGCCGCATCTGTCGCGCGCGATCACCGTGGTCATCCTGATCCAGACGATCTTCCTGCTGGGCATCTTCGGCGAGATCCTCGTCACCACCAACGGCGGGCCCGGCAGCGCGTCGACCACGCTGCCCTTCCTGATCTACAAGGAGGCGCTTCTCGACTTCGACGCCGGCACCGCCGCGGCCGGCGGCGTCGTGGCGGTGATCCTCGCCAACATCGTCGCCTTCTTCCTGATGAAGGCGATCGGCAAGAACCTCGACTGAAGGACGCGACGCCATGGCCCGCGCGGTCACCCCCGCCCGCAAGACGCTGAACACCGCCGCCGCCTGGACGGTGGCGCTGGTGCTGTTCTTCCCGATCCTCTGGACGGTGCTGACGAGCTTCAAGCCCGAGCCGGTCGCCGTCGCCTCGCCGCCGGTGTTCCTGAACTTCGACTGGACGCTGCAGAACTACGCCGACGTGCAGGAGCAGCGGGGCTATGCCCGGTACTTCTGGAACAGCGTGGTGATCGCCGTCGGCTCGACCGCGCTGGGGCTTCTGATCGCGATTCCCGCGGCCTGGGCGATGGCCTTCGTCCGCGGCCGGCGGACCAAGGACCTGCTGATGTGGATGCTGTCGACCAAGATGATGCCGGCCGCCGGCGTGCTGGTGCCGATCTACCTCATCATGAAGGCGCTCGGCCTCTTCGACACGCGGTTCGGGCTGACCCTCGTGCTGATGCTGATGAACCTGCCGATCATCGTCTGGATGCTCTACACCTATTTCCGCGAGATCCCGGCCGAGATCCTCGAGGCGGCGCGGATGGACGGCGCCGGCCTGTGGAACGAGATCCGCCATGTGCTGACGCCGATGGCGGTGCCGGGCATCGCCTCGACGGTGCTGCTGAACGTCATCCTGGCGTGGAACGAGGCGTTCTGGACGCTGAACCTGACCGCGGTCGACGCGGCGCCGCTGACCAAGTTCATCGCCGGCTTCTCGTCGCCGCAGGGGCTGTTCTACGCCAAGCTCTCGGCGGCCTCGACGCTGGCCATCGCGCCGATCCTGATCCTCGGCTGGTTCAGCCAGAAACAGCTGGTGCGCGGGCTGACCTTCGGCGCGGTCAAGTGAGGGGACCATGGGACGGATAGTGCTGAAAGATGTCCGCAAGTCGTTCGGCGAGGTGGCTGTCATCCCCGGCGTCGACCTCGAGATCGCGGATGGCGAGTTCGTCGTCTTCGTCGGGCCGTCGGGTTGCGGGAAATCGACGCTGCTGCGCCTGATCGCGGGGCTCGAGGACATCACCGCGGGCGCGATCGAGATCGACGGGCGCGACGCCTCGCGGCTGCCGCCGGCGAAGCGCGGCCTCGCCATGGTGTTCCAGAGCTATGCGCTCTACCCGCACATGACCGTCAGGAAGAACATCGCCTTCCCGCTGAAGATGGCGGGCCTGCCGCCGGCCGAGCAGGACCGCAAGGTCGAGCAGGCGGCGAAGATCCTGAACCTCACCGCCTATCTCGACCGCCGGCCGGGGCAGCTTTCGGGCGGCCAGCGCCAGCGCGTCGCGATCGG
>CAZYBG010000129.1:0-7490 GCA_964645155.1 uncultured Rhodobacterales bacterium
CCTGTTCCTGTTCACCGTGGGCGGCGTCACCGGGATCGTGCTCAGCCAGGCCGCGGTCGACCGGGCGTATCACGACACCTACTACGTCGTCGCGCACTTCCACTATGTGATGAGCCTCGGCGCGGTCTTCTGCCTCTTCGCGGGCATATACTACTGGATCGGCAAGATGTCGGGCCGGCAGTATCCCGAATGGGCGGGTCAGGTGCACTTCTGGACGATGTTCATCGGCTCGAACCTCACCTTCTTCCCGCAGCACTTCCTCGGCCGCCAGGGCATGCCGCGCCGCTACATCGACTATCCCGAGGCGTTCGCCACCTGGAACTACGTCTCGTCGATCGGCGCATTCATCTCGTTCGCCTCGTTCCTGTTCTTCATCGGCATCGTGTTCTACACGCTCTTCGCCGGGCGCCGGGTGACCGAGGCGAACTACTGGAACGAGCATGCCGACACGCTCGAATGGACCCTGCCCTCGCCGCCGCCCGAGCACACGTTCGAGCAGCTTCCGAAGCGTGAGGACTGGGACAGGGGCCACGCGCACTGAGATGCCGCTCGAGTGGCTGACACGACCTGAGCGGGCCCCGGCAACGGCCGGGGCCTTCCTGTTCGCGGCAGGCGATCCGCCGGCGGCGCGGCTCCGGCTCTGGCCGCACCGCTCGCTCACGCCCGAAGGGTTCGTCTGGTTCGTCGGCGGCACCGCGGCGCTGATCGCGCTGCCGCTCGTCGGCGTGCTCGGCACGCCGGTGCTCTGGGGACTCCTGCCGTTCCTGATCGCAGCTGTCGCGGGCATCTGGTGGGCGCTCTCGCGCAACACCCGTGACGGCGCGGTGACCGAGGAGCTGTCGCTCTGGCGCGACCGGGTGGAACTGGTGCGCACCGATCCGGGCGGGACGCGCCGGGACTGGGCGGCCGATCCCCACTGGGTGCAGGTCGCACTGCACGAGAAGGGCGGCCCGGTCGAGCAGTACCTGACCCTGAAGGGCGGCGGCCGCGAGGTCGAGATCGGCGCCTTCCTCAGCCCGGACGAGCGGGTCGGGCTGCGCGGCGACCTGATGGACGCGCTGGCGCGCATCCGGTAGCGCCAGCCACCCCCTGCCCGGTCGTCGCTCAGTCGTCCTTGCGCTCCGGCAGGTCGTCGTGCGGGGTCGCGGCGAAGTCCTCGAGCTCGGCCTCGGTCATCGACGCGTACATCTCCCTCGAGGCGCCCTGAAGCTCGGACACCTTCGTTTCGCCGCGCTTGGCCGACAGGGCGGCACCGGCGGCCTTCTGCTGGGCTTTCGACGTGGCGGGCATGGGCGGACCTCCGTGGCTGTTTCGAGGTCAACGCCGCGCGGCGCCGGTCGGGTCCGTGGCCGGGTCCCTGGCCGCCGGCTCAGCCCAGCCGGGCCTTCACCAGGGCGCCCGCCGCACCGAAATCCATCTGCCCGGTATAGCGCGCCTTGAGCGCCCCCATGACCCGGCCCATGTCGCGGATCGACTGCGCGCCGGTCTCCGCCACCGCGGCCTCGACGGCCGCCGCGACTTCCGCCTCGGAAAGCTGCCGTGGCAGGAACTCCTCGATCACCCCGATCTCGGCCCGCTCCTTCTCGGCCAATTCCAACCGGCCGCCCTCCTCGTAGGCGCGCACGCTTTCATGGCGCTGCTTCACCATCTTGCCGAGGATGGCGAGGATCTCGGCATCACCGACGACGCCATCGCCGCCCTCGACGCCCTCGCCGCGCAGCGCGATCTCGCGATCCTTGATCGCGGCGTTGATCAGCCGCAGCGTGGAAAGCCGATCAACGGCCTTCTCCTTCATCGCGGACTTGAGCTCCTCGCTCAGCCGGGTCTTCAGCTCCATTGCAGTCTCATCCCCTGCTGCAGTGCGGAATGGGCAGAGTATCGTGCCGCACCCCGGGGCACAACCGCCCGCTTCCCCGCTAAGCATTTGAAAACGCGGCGTAAGGCAAATCGGGCGACGGGTTGACCCTGCCCGCGTGCCGCCTTAGCTTCCGCGCGCCCCCGGAACGGAGTCGCGCCATGGCCGGCCAGTCGAAAAGCCCCCGCCCGACGGCCTGCCTTGCCCTCGCCGACGGGACCGTGTTCTACGGGCGCGGCTTCGGCGCGCCGGGCGAACGGGTCGCCGAGCTCTGCTTCAACACCGCGATGACCGGCTATCAGGAGATCATGACCGATCCCTCCTACGCCGGCCAGGTGGTGACCTTCACCTTTCCCCATGTCGGCAATGTCGGCGTCAACGACGAGGACGACGAGGCGGCCGCGCCCGCTGCCGCCGGCATGGTGGTGAAATGGGACCCGACCGAGCCGTCGAACTGGCGCGCCGCCGGCCGGCTGACCGACTGGCTGGCGCGCAAGGCCCTGATCGGCGTCGGCGGCGTCGACACGCGGCGGCTGACTCGCGCGATCCGCCAGCAGGGCGCGCCGCATGTCGCGATCGCCCACGACCCGGAGGGCCGGTTCGACATCGAGGCCCTGGTGGCGAAGGCCCGCGGCTGGCCGGGCCTCGTCGGCCTCGACCTGGCGAAGGACGTGACCTGCGCCCAGAGCTACCGCTGGGACGAGATGCGCTGGGCCTGGCCCGAGGGCTACCGCCGGCGCGAGGGCAAGGGCCGCCGCGTCGTCGCCATCGACTACGGCGCCAAGCGCAACATCCTTCGCAGCCTCGCCTCGGCGGGCTGCGAGGTCACCGTGCTGCCCGCCACCGCAACCGCCGAGGACGTGCTCGCGCTCGATCCCGAGGGGGTCTTCCTCTCGAACGGGCCAGGCGACCCGGCGGCGACCGGCGCCTATGCGGTCCCGATGATCCGCGGCGTGCTGGCGCGCGACGTGCCGCTGTTCGGCATCTGCCTCGGGCACCAGATGCTGGCGCTGGCGCTCGGCGCCCGGACCGTCAAGATGAACCACGGCCATCACGGCGCGAACCACCCGGTGAAGGACCTCGAGACCGGCAAGGTCGAGATCACCTCGATGAACCACGGCTTCACCGTCGACAGCCAGACGCTGCCCGAGGGCGTTATCGAGACGCATGTGAGCCTGTTCGACGGCTCGAACTGCGGCATCCGTCTGCAGGACCGCCCGGTGTTCAGCGTGCAGTACCACCCCGAGGCAAGCCCCGGGCCGCAGGACAGCGGCTATCTGTTCGAACGCTTCGCGGCGGCGATGGCCGCGCGCCGCTGATCCCGCGCCGCCCGTCCTGACAGTGCGGGTCCCGACCGGCGCCTCGGGCGCACGGGATCAGCCGCCTTTCCCGGGCGCCCGGCCCAGGCCGGTGCAGCGCCGCAACAACGCCCCGCAAAGGCCCAGTTTCCTTAACCTTCTGTTAACCCGCTGCGAGGGAGCCTCGGTGTTGCTGGAGACACCATTGGGGCAGGCGGATGACGCTCGCGATCTTCGATCTGGCGAAGCCGCAGCCGCAGCCGCGCCCGGCAGCGCGCCGCCGCGCCGATGCCCGCGGCAGCCTGCCGATCGGCGAGATCCTCGTCGCGCGCGGCGCGCTCGATCCGGGCGATCTCGCCCGCGCCCTTGCGCTGCAGGCGCGCGAGGACGTGCGCCTGGGCGAGATCCTGCTGACCCATGGCATGGTCTCCGAGGCGGAATTCTACGCCGCGCTGGCGCATCAGTGGCATGCCGCGCTCGTCGATCTCGCCCGCGCGCCGCCCGACCCCCGGCTGATCGACGCCGTCGGCGTCGAGACCTGCCTGCAGCACCGGATCGTGCCATGGCGGCGGATCGGCGGGGCAACGGTGATCGTCACCAGCCGCCCCGAGGACTTCCAGCGCCACGCGCAGTCGCTGCCGGCCGAACTGCGGCCGGCGGTGATCGCGGTGGCGCCCGAGGGCGACCTGCTCGACGCGCTTCTCCGCCTGCGGGCAGCACGGCTGGTGCACCGCGCCGAGACGCTGGTGCCCGAGGCCGAGAGCTGCCGGACATGGGATGGCCTGCGGTTCCGCCGCCAGGTGATCGCCGTCACCGGGCTGGCGGCCGCGGGGCTGCTCACGGCGCCCGTCGCGGCCTTCGCGGTGCTGAGCGCGCTGGCCCTGCTGTTTCTCGGCGCCAACACGGTGCTGCGCACCGTCGCGCTCGTGGGCGGCATCCGCGCCCGCCGCGCCGCGCGCCGCGCAACCGCCGAGGCGCGGCCGCCGGCGATCGCCCGCCTGCCGGTGGTCTCGATCCTGGTGCCGCTCTACCGCGAGACCGAGATCGCCCAGCGCCTGCTGGTGCGCCTCGCGCGGCTGTCCTACCCGCGCGAGCTGCTCGATGTCTGCCTGGTGACCGAGGACAACGACGAGACGACCCGCGCGACCCTGGCCGCCATCCGCCTGCCGCGGTGGATGCGGGTCGTCACGGTGCCCGAGGGCACGCTGCGCACCAAGCCGCGCGCCCTCAACTACGCGCTCGGCTTCTGCCGGGGCAGCATCGTCGGCGTCTACGATGCCGAGGACGCCCCGGCCACCGACCAGATCCACCGCGTCGTCGCGCGCTTTCACCAGCGCGGCCCCGAGGTCGCCTGCCTGCAGGGCGTGCTCGACTACTACAACGCCCGCTCGAACTGGATGGCGCGCTGCTTCACGCTGGAATACGCGGCCTGGTTCCGGGTCATGCTGCCCGCGCTCGAGCGGCTGGGCTTCGCAGTGCCGCTCGGCGGCACCACGCTCTTCTTCCGCCGCGCCGCGCTGGACGAGCTCGGCGGCTGGGATGCCCACAACGTGACCGAGGACGCCGATCTCGGGATGCGCCTGGCGCGCCACGGCTACCGCACCGAACTGATCGAGACGGTCACCGAGGAAGAGGCGAACTGCCATCCCTGGGCCTGGGTCCGCCAGCGGTCGCGCTGGATCAAGGGCTACGCGATGACCTGGGCTGTCCACATGCGCAACCCGGCCCGGCTCTGGCGCGAGCTCGGGGCGCGGCGGTTCCTCGGCCTGCAGCTCCTCTTCGGCGGGGCGCTGCTGCCGGTGTTCCTCGCGCCCGTCCTGTGGTCGTACTGGCTCATCGTGCTCGGTCTGCCGCATCCGATGGACGGCGCGTTGCCGCCCTGGCTCGCACTGGCGATGGCGGGCGTTCTGGCGCTGGGATGGCTGTCCAACATCGCGGTGATGGCGCTTGCGGCCTCGGGGCCGCGTCACCGCCACCTGCTGCCCTGGGCGCCGACGACCGACCTCTACTTCCCGCTTGCCACGCTTGCCGGGATCAAGGCGCTGGTCGAGATGGTCGTGCGCCCGTTCTACTGGGACAAGACCTCGCACGGCCTCGACGCTGCCGAACCCGCGGCGCAGGTCGCCGCCGCGGAGGCGCAGGACGCCCCGGCGGACCCCTGGGGCGAGGCCGTCCGGCCCGCCCGCGCCCGCGCCATCGGCGCCGCGGTCAGCCCCGCGCCAGCGCCTTCGCGTCCCGCTTGAGGCGCGTCTCGTAGGCGCGGCTGATATGCGCCCTGACCGCCTCGGCCGCCGCCCTGCCGTCGCGCGCGCCGATCGCGTCGACGATCGCGTCATGTTCGGCCAGGGCCCCCGCGCCGCGGCCCTCCACGGCCAGCGAGGTCGTCGCCAGCAACGCCATGTGGCGGTGCACGAGGTCGAGCTGCTGCACCAGGAAGCGGTTGTGCGAGGCGAGGTGGATCTGCTTGTGGAACCGCCGGTTGGCGCGCGAAAGCGCGGCGGGGTCGGCGAGAAGCGCGCGATCCTCGGCCACCATCTCGCGCAGCACGCTGATCTCCTCGTCGGTGGCGTGCTGCGCGGCGAGGCGCGCGGCCAGCCCCTCGAGCTCGGTGCGCACCACATAGAGCTCGGCCAGTTCGTTGTGGTCGAGCGAGGCGACGATCAGGCTGCGCCCGTCGCGCGCCAGCACCGACTGCGTCTCGAGCCGTTGCAGCGCCTCGCGCACCGGGGTCCGGCTGACGCCCAGGCGCTCGGCCAGCTCGCTTTCGACCAGCCGGTCGCCGGGGCGGTAGATGCCGACGTCGATCGCCTCGAGGATCAGGGTGTAGGCATCCTTCTGGCCGGGCCTGGGGTCCTTCATCGCGCCTCCGGAAACTGGCGGCACGCTAGCCCCGCCCCCCGCACCGCGCAAGCGGCGCCATTGCCGCCGGGCCGGGCGGCGGCTACGGTCGCGCCCATGGTCGCGCGGCATTTCCAGCATGTCGAACACTGGGTGTTCGACCTCGACAACACGCTCTACCCGCCGGAGGCGCGGCTCTTCAACCAGATCGAGCTGCGCATGACCGACTGGGTGATGCGCGCGCTCGGCCTCGGCCGCGCCGAGGCGGACCGGCTGCGCCGCCACTACTGGGACACCTACGGCACGACGCTCGCCGGCCTGATGGCCGAGCACGGCACCGACCCGGGCCCCTACCTGACCGAGGTGCACGAGATCTCGTTCGAGACGCTGGTTCCCGACGCCGCCCTGGCCGCCGGCATCGCGGCCCTGCCGGGGCGCAAGATCGTCTACACGAACGCCTGCATCCCCTATGCCGAGCGCGTGCTGGAGGCGCGCGGCCTCGCCGGGCTGTTCGACGGCGTGTTCGGCGTGGAGAGCGCGGGCTTCCGCCCGAAGCCCGAGCGCGCCGCCTTCGAGGCGGTCTTCGCCGCGGCGGGCGTCGCGCCCGGGGCCGCCGCGATGTTCGAGGACGACGCCCGGAACCTCGCCGCGCCGCATGCGATGGGCATGCGGACGGTGCATGTGGCGGCGATACCGGCGCCGGCGCCGCATGTTCACCATCACACGAGCGACCTGGCCGGCTTCATCGCCCTGCTCGGCCGGCCGCGGGCCACGGCTGATGACAGCGCCGCCGCGCCGTCCTAGAACGGTGCGGCAGAGCGGCGGAGGCCCATCATGGCGGCAGCGATCGCGGCAGGGCCGCGCGACGGGCCGCAGGACGGGCCGCAGGATGGGCCGCAGGATGGGCCGCAGGATGGGCCCCAGGACGGGCCGCAGGGTGGGCCGCGGCGCGCGCTCTGGGCGCTGCTGATCGGCAACCTGCTGATCGGCACGGGCGTCCTGCTGCCGGCGGGGATGCTGAACGACCTGGCGGCGCAGTTCGCGATCGACGCGGCGACTGCCGGGCTTCTGATGCTGGTCAGCGGCGTCGTCGTCGGCCTCGGCGCGCCGGTGCTGGCCGGGCTGACCAGCCGGATCGGGCGGCGGCGCCTGCTGGCGGCGGCCCTTGTCCTTTACGCGGCGGGCCATGCGGCGATGGCGGTCGCGCCCTCGTTCGCGGCACTGCTGGCGCTGCGCGCGGCCACAGTCGTCGCCGCGGCGGTCTTCACGCCGCAGGCGGCGGCGACCGCGGGCCTGCTCGTTCCGCCCGAGCGGCGGGCCGCTGCCATCGCCTTCGTCTTCATCGGCTGGTCGGTCTCGTCGGTCGCCGGCATCCCGCTCGGCACCTGGCTCTCGGCCGAGATCGGCTGGCAGGCGGTGTTCGCGGGCATGGCGCTGCTGTCGGCCGCCGGCGCCGCGCTCGTCTGGAGGGCGCTGCCGGGCGGGCTGCGCGCGCCGCC
>CAZYBG010000130.1:0-7352 GCA_964645155.1 uncultured Rhodobacterales bacterium
GCCATGATGCCGAGGCCGATGCCGGCCAGCACCACGCGCTCGTAGTCCAGCCCCGACATCAGCACGCGCACGCCGCGCCCCTCCTCGCCCAGCACGTTCTCGAACGGCACCTCGCAGTCCTGAAACACCAGTTCCGCCGTGTTCGAGCCGCGCATCCCCAGCTTGTCAAAGTGGGGCGAGGTCGAAAACCCGGTCATGGCCCTCTCGATCAGGAACGCGGTGATCCCCTTCGATCCCGCCTCGGGATCGGTCTTGGCGTAGACGACGAGGGTGTCGGCGTCGGGGCCATTGGTGATCCAGTACTTCGTGCCGTTCAGCACGTAGCGGTCGTTCTTCTTCTCGGCACGCAGCTTCATCGAGACGACGTCCGACCCCGCGCCCGCCTCGGACATGGCGAGCGCGCCGACATGCGCGCCCGAGACGAGCGCGGGCAGGTAGCGCTGCTTCTGCGCCTCGGTGCCGTTCAGGCGGATCTGGTTGACGCAGAGGTTGGAATGCGCGCCGTAGGAGAGCGACACCGACGCGCTGGCGCGCGCGACCTCCTCGACCGCGACGACATGGGCGAGGTAGCCCATCCCCGCCCCGCCATACTCCTCCTCGACCGTGATGCCGAGAAGGCCGAGCTCCCCCATCTCGCGCCAGAGCGCTGGCGGAAAGACGTTCTCGCGGTCGACCTCGGCGGCGAGCGGCTTCACCCGCTCCTGCGCCCAGCGGTGCACCATCTCGCGCAGGCTGTTCACGTCTTCCCCGAGGTCGAACGTCATCGTCGCGGTGAACATGCCCCCTCCCGCCGCCTTTATTGAACAACCGTTCAATTCTATCCGGCAGGGAGGGGGCGCGTCAACCGCCACGGGCCGTTCCTCGCCGCTTGACGCGGCCGCCCTGCCGGCGAGGATGGCGGCAGCGGCAAGGGAGGCGAGAGATGCGGCGCAAGCTGGCGGCGGGAAACTGGAAGATGAACGGCAGCCGGGGCGCGCTGGCCGAGGTCGATGCGCTTCTTGCCGCGCACCGCGACCCGACCGTCGATATCCTGATCTGCCCGCCGGCGACCCACCTCGCCTGGATGCGCGACCGGATCGGGCAGGCGACGCTCCTGACCGGGGGCCAGGACTGCCACGCTGCGGCCAGCGGCGCGCATACCGGCGACATCGCCGCCGCGATGCTTGCAGATGTCGGCGCGACGCATGTCATCCTCGGCCATTCCGAGCGCCGTGCCGACCACGGCGAGACCGATGCCGATGTGGCCGCGAAGGTTGGGGCGGCCTGGGACGCCGGCCTCGTGGCGATCGTCTGCGTCGGCGAGACCGGGGCCGAGCGCGACGCGGGCCGCACGCTGGCGGTGATCGAGCGGCAGCTGGCGGGATCGCTCCCCGATGGGGCGACCGCACGCAACACCGTCATCGCCTACGAGCCGGTCTGGGCGATCGGCACCGGCCGCACGCCGACCGACGACCAGATCGCCGAGGTGCACGGCGCGCTCCGCGCGCAGCTCCACCGCCGGATCCCGGCCGAGGCCGAGGGCGTGCGGCTGCTCTACGGCGGCTCGGTCAAGCCCGCGAACGCGGCGCAGATCTTCGCGCTTGCCGAGATCGACGGCGCGCTCGTCGGCGGGGCATCGCTGAAGGCGGCCGAGTTCTCGGCGATCATCACCGCGCTCGAAGCCGCCTGAGACGGGCGGCGGGCGCGAACCGGAGCGAGAACGAGCGGGGGCGGAAGCGGGTCATGCCCGGCACGGCGCAGATGTCAGGACCGGTCCCGGCGGCCCAGCGCCGCTCGGCGGCGATCGTGCTCGCCGCCGTCGTCGTGGTCGTGCTGGCCGGGCTCGCGGCGCACCGGCAGGCGCAGCGCGCCTTCATCGACGAGGCCGCGCGCAGCGGCGAGACGACGCTGCGCCTCACCGTCGCCTCGCTCGGCGCGCAGCTGCAGCGGTTCGAGCGGCTGCCGCCGCTGATCGCCGAGCAGGCGGTGGTGCGCGCGCTGGTCGAGGCGCCGGACGACTCCGGACGGGTCGCGGCGGCAAACCTCCATCTCCGCGACCTCGCCCGGCGGCTCGGCGCGACCGACGTCTATGTCATCGACCCCGCCGGCCTGACCCGCGCGGCCAGCAACTTCGAGCTGCCGAACACCTTCATCGGCCAGAACTACGCCTTCCGGCCCTACTTCCACGACGCGATCGACGGCGGCGAGGGGCGCTTCTTCGCGCTCGGCATCATGTCGGGCAAGCGCGGCTACTACTTCGGCGCGCCGGTGGCGACCGGCGGCAGGATCGCCGGCGTCGTCGTCGTCAAGATCGACCTCGACGCGATCGAGGGGAACTGGCGCGGCGGCGACGGCGAGATCATCGTGACCGACCCCGAGGGCATCGTGTTCCTGTCGAGCCGCGCGGACTGGCTGTTCCGCGCGATCCGCCCGCTCGACGCCGCGGCGCGCGCGGTCACGCGCGAGACGCAGCGCTATGCCGGCACCACGCTCGGCAGCCTTGATCTGCGCGAGGCCGCGGGCCCCGACCGCCGCACCACGGTGTCGGTCGGCGACGGCGGGCCGGGCCAGCCGTTCCTGCGGCTGGCCGAGGCGATGCCCGATGCCGGCTGGGAGGTGAGCGTCCTCGTCCCGACCGTCTCGGCGCGGCGGCAGGCCGCGATCGTCGGTCTCGCGGTGGCACTGGCGCTCGGCCTCGGCTCGATGGCGGCGCTCGTCGTGCTGCAGCGGCGCGCGCGGCTGGCCGAACGGCTGCACCTGCAGCAGGCCGCGCGGGCCGAGCTGGAGCGGCGCGTCGTCGAGCGCACGGCCGAGCTTGCCGCGCTGAACACCCGCCTCGGGGCCGAGGTGGCCGAGCGCATCACCGCCGAGGCGGACCTGCGGCAGGCGCAGGCGGGCCTCGTGCAGGCCGGCAAGCTGGCGGCACTCGGCCAGATGTCGGCGGCACTGGCGCACGAGTTCAACCAGCCGCTCGCCGCCGCCCGCAACTTCGCCGACAACGCGCTGACCCTGATCGACCGCGGCCGGGTGGAGGAGGCGCGGGGCAATGTCGGCAGGATCCTCGCCCTGATCGGGCGGATGGCCGCGATCAGCCGGAACCTGCACAGCTTCGCCCGCAAGCCGGGCGAGGCGCTGAAGCCGGTCGACCTCGGCGCGGTCGTGGCGGCGGCGGCCGAGCTGGCCCAGCTGCGCCTGCGCGCGGCCGATGCCCGCCTTGCGATCGAGGTCCCGCCGGGGCTGCCGCCGGTGGTGGGCGGGCCGGTGCGGCTGCAGCAGGTGCTGGTCAACCTGATCTCGAACGCCGCCGACGCGGCCGAGGGCGCCAGCGACCGGCGGATCCACGTGACCGCGGCGGCGGTGCCCGGCGGCGTGCGCGTCGAGGTTCGCGACCACGGCCCGGGGGTTGCGCCGGCGCTCCGCGACCGGATCTTCGACCCGTTCTTCTCGACCAAGGAGGTCGGCAAGGGACTGGGCCTGGGGCTGTCGATCTCCTTCAACATCGTCAAGGACTTCGGGGGGAACCTCTCGGTCGCCGACGCGCCCGGCGGCGGGGCCGCCTTCGTGCTCGACCTGCCCGCGGCCGCGGCGGGAAGCGAGGCGGCGTGACCGCGCTCCGGGTGCTTCTCGTCGACGACGAGCCCGACCTGCGCGCCTCGACCGCGCAAGCGCTCGACCTCGCCGGCTTCGCGGTGCAGGACCTCGCCCAGCCGGAACGCGCGCTCGACCTCGCGGGCTTCGGCTTTCCCGGCATCGTCATCACCGACATCCGGATGCCGGGGATGGACGGGCTGAGCCTGATGAACCGCATCCACGAGATCGACCGCGACATCCCGGTGATCCTGATCACCGGCCACGGCGACGTGCAGCTTGCCGTCCGGGCGATGCGCGAGGGCGCCTACGACTTCGTGGAAAAGCCGTTCTCGGCGCCGCAGCTCGCCGAGATCGCGGCGCGCGCGGGCGAGTACCGCCGGCTCGTCCTCGAGAACCGGGTGCTGCGCGCGGCGGCCGGCCAGGCCGACGACCTCGAGACCCGGCTGATCGGCCGGTCGAACCCGATGGTCGACCTGCGCAGGCGGATCCGCACCATCGCCCCGGCCGAGGCCGACGTGCTGATCGTGGGCGAGACGGGGTCCGGCAAGGACCTCGTCGCCCGTGCGCTGCACGACCTGTCGCCTCGGGCGCGGCAGCCCTTCGTGGCGATCGACTGCGCCGCGCTGCCCGCCCAGCTGATCGAGAGCGAGCTCTTCGGCCACGAGGCCGGCGCCTTCCCCGGCGCGCTCCGGCCGCGGTCGGGCAAGTTCGAGCATGCGCGCGGCGGCACCGTTCTGCTCGACGACATCGCCTCGATGCCGCCCGACATGCAGGGCAAGCTCCTGCGCGTGATCGAGCGGCGGGTGGTCACCCGGCTCGGCTCGCACGACGCGCTGCCGCTCGACCTGCGCTTCATCGCCACAAGCCGCGTCCCGCTCGAGGACGAGGTGGCCGAGGGCCGGTTCCGGGCCGACCTCTTCTACCGCCTCGCGGTCGTCACGCTGCAGGTGCCGCCGCTCGCCGCCCGGCCCGAGGACGTGCCGCTCCTGTTTCTCCGGCTCGTCGCCGAGGCGGCGGCGCGCCACCGGGTCGAGCCCGCCGCGCCGACGCCGCAGGTCGTCGCGGCCATCGCCGCGCGCGACTGGCCGGGCAACGTGCGCGAGCTGAGGAACGAGGCCGACCGCTACGCGCTCGGCCTCGGCCCCGACGCGCCGCACCCCGCGGCCGGCGCGCAGCGGCTCGCCGACCGTGTCGCGGATTTCGAGCGCCGCGCGATCGAAAGCGCCCTCGCCGCCCATGGCGGGGCGCTGAAGCCGGTCTACGAATCGCTCGGCCTGTCGCGCAAGACGCTGTGGGAAAAGATGCAGAAATACGGGATCGACAAGGCGGCCCATGCCGCCCCCGGGGTCTCGGGGCGGTCGATGGGCGGGATCGCCCCCAGCCGTTAGCGCCAGATGTTACGGATTCCCTACATCGCACCCGGCGCGGGGCGTGATTCCACTCCCGATTGCATGGTAGGCTGTTGAACCTGCCGGGCGCGGGCTGCTCTAGTCCGTCCACACACCGCCCCGGCCAGGGCGGTACCGGCCGTCAGGCCCGAAGAAACCTTGGGAGGTTCACATGACCATGAAGACGCTGGCGGCACTGGCCGCCTCGACGCTCATCGCCGCGCCCGCCGTGGCGCAGGAGGTCGACCGCACCGGCTGGCCCACCAGCTTCACCGTCGGCACCGCCTCGCAGGGCGGCACCTTCTTCGTCTACGGGTCGGGCTGGGCGAACCTCGTCGCCGAGGAACTCGGCATCACCGGCGCGGGCGAGGTCACCGGCGGGCCGATGCAGAACATGGCGCTGGTCCATACCGGCGATCTCGCCTTCGGGCTCACCACGCTCGGCCCGGCGGCCGAATCGCTCGCCGGCAACAACGCGGTCGCCCCCGGCCTCGCCATGGACAAGGCCTGCGCCATCTTCCCGATGTACCAGACCCCGTTCTCGATCGCGGCGCTCGACAGCACCGGCATCACCGCGATCTCGGAAATCCCCGACGGCGCGACGATCGGCTTCGGCCCCGCCGGGTCCACCGCCGACACCTACTTCCCGGCGATGCTCGAGACGCTCGGCGTGTCGTTCGAGCGGCGCAACGGCGGCTGGGACGATCTGGGCAGCCAGATGCAGGACGGCCTGATCGACGTGATCGGCTTCGCCGCCGGCGTGCCGATCCCGACCATCAGCCAGCTCGAGGTGCAGACCGGCATCACCCTCGTCGACTTCACCGACGAGGAGCTGGAGCAGATCGTCGCGAACTTCCCGGTCTCGCCCTTCACGATCCCGGCGGGCACCTACCAGTCGCTGACCGAGGACGCGAACTCGGTCGCGATGTGGAACTTCGCCATCGCCAACTGCGACCTGCCGGAAAGCTTCGTCTACGAGGCGACGCGGGTCGCGATGGAAGACAATGCCCGGATGGTCAACGTCCACCAGGCCGCCAGCGAGACGCTTCCCGAAAACTGGGACAAGAACAACGTGCTCAAGTGGCATCCCGGCGCGGCGCGCTGGTTCAACGAGAACGGCGCCTCGATCGCAGAAGACATGATCTACGGCGGCTGAGCCTGCGGCAGCTGAGCCTGCGGCGGCTCGGCACCGTGCCGCCTCGCAACGCAAGCGCGGGCCGCCCCCGGGCAAGGGGGCGGCCCGCAGGCACTGACCGGCGCGCCCGGACCGGCGCACCGCATCCTGCTTCGCACATCCCGGGGGGACGACCATGACCAGCAGCGCCGATGTCCGGCAGGACGACGAGGTCATCATCGCCTCGGGTGTCGACGAGGAGCCCGTCGAGGCGAACCGGCGGATCTTCGAGGGCCGGAACTACGCGATCGTCGCCACCGTCGCGGCGGCCTACGCGGCGTTCCACATGGCGGCGCTGAACGGCCTGTCGATCCGCGACATGACCGGCGGCGCGGTCAACCTGCCGTTCCTGCCGAACCTGCCGATGGAGACGTGGAACTTCCGCATCGTCCACATCGCGGGGGCGCTGCTGCTGGGGTTCCTGCTGTTCTCGGCCACCGCGTTCGACGAGGACGGCGACAGCCGGCCGAAGCCGACGACGTGGATCGGCTGGGCGCTGATGATCCCCGCACTCCTTTCGTTCGGCGCCGCGCTCTCCTTCGCCGCCGAGATCCGCGGCGGCGCGCAGTGGAACGGCATCGACGAGGCGATCCGCTTCCGCGAGACCTGGCTCTACGGCGCGCCGCTCCTCGTCGCCACGGTCGGCGGCATCCTGCTGTCCTGGTTCCACCGCCGCGGCCGCGCCGCCTTCGCGGTGCCCGACGCGGTGCTCGGGGTCTGCGGCTTCGCGGTCGCGGCCTATCTCATCACGATCTACGGCACGCTGATGCGCAACTCCACCGGCACGCCCTTCGCGCCGATCGGCATCTCGCTCGCCGCCATCGCCGGGACGCTCCTGATCATGGAGCTGACGCGGCGCGTCACCGGGCTCGCGCTCATCGTCATCTCGGCGCTGTTCGTGCTCTACGTCTTCACCGGCCAGTACCTGCCGGGCTTCCTCAACTCGCCGCCCATCGGCTGGGCGCGGTTCTTCTCGCAGCTCTACACCGATGCCGGCATCCTCGGGGCGACGACGGCGGTCTCCTCGACCTACATCATCCTGTTCATCATCTTCGCCGCGTTCCTGCAGGCCTCGAAGGTCGGCGACTACTTCGTCAACTTCGCCTTCGCCGCCGCCGGGCGCACCCGCGGCGGCCCGGCCAAGGTGGCGGTCTTCGCCAGCGGGCTGATGGGCATGATCAACGGCACCTCGGCCGGCAACGTGGTGGCGACCGGCTCGC
>CAZYBG010000131.1:0-7340 GCA_964645155.1 uncultured Rhodobacterales bacterium
AATGGCCGGGATTTGCGCCGCCAAATGGCCGGCTTTATCTCCGCCGTTGACACAAGGGCAATCCTGCGGGCGGTTCTTCTCTACCTCGCGCTTTGCGCCCCGGCGCGCTGCACGCTGCAGGAGATGTGGAGGATCATCGCGAGCCCCAAGCGGCTGGAACGGACGGTCGAAGGGATGCGTCTTTCCGATGCGCTCGGCGGTGTTCTCACCGATCTCGGCGATGACCTCGCGGTGCAGATGGAGGACAGCCCGGAGCAGTTCGGCGACTTCCGCGCTGGTGCCGTCCAGGTGCTCGATATCTACGAGCCCGGAGGCTTCCTTGCGGAGGCGGTCAGCGGATCGGATGTCAGCCTTGCTGACCTTAAGGGCGGAAAGGTGAGCGTCTATCTCGCCTTCCCGCAGGACCGGATCGCCACGCACGGCACAGCCCTCGGACTGATCGTCAACCAGGCGATCACGGCGGTCGGCAGATCGAACCGCAAGGGCGAAGTGCTCTTCCTGCTCGATGAGTTTGCCAACCTCGGCAGGCTCTCGGGGCTGGCCGAAAGCCTGACAGCGCTGCCGGGCCTCGGCGTGCGGGTCTGGATGTTCGTCCAGGAGCTTGCCGAACTGACCCGCCTCTACGGCCCGAACACGGCCACCACCGTACTCTCACAGGCGGAGGTGAAGCAGTTCTTCGCGGTCGGAAGCGACCAGCTGGCGCAAGCGCTGTCAAAGGCGCTCGGGCAGACGACGGTGAAGACCCGGAACTACAACTTCGGGCCTTTCGCCGACAGCGATGTCAGCGAAAGCGTCTCGGAATCCGGCCAGCCGCTGATGCGGCCGGACGAGATCACGCTGATGGATCGCAGCGAGCAGCTGCTGTTCGTCAAAGGCGCGCGGCCCATCCGGGCGCAGCGCGTCCCGTTCTGGTTCGTTTCGCCCTGGGGGAGCTGGGCGGCAGACAACCCCGTCGAAGGCTCCTACCCAAGCGTCAAGCCTCTGCTGAGGCTCGACTATCGAAAGAAAGGATAAGGCCATGAGTGAATTCGAGATCAAGGTGGTGAGTGCGCGCCCCAAGCGGCGCGAAGGGCTGACGCGGCGCGGCTTGAGGATGACCTTCAGGGCGATCCGCGCGGTGCTGATACGGCCAAGATTGCTCGCCGCATCGGGCCTTGCCGTCTTCCTGCTGACCGTCGGCACGCCGCATGTCGGCTTTGAATACGAGTGCGGGCACCCGATGAGCGGCCCCGGTACCTGCCGCAACGTCCTGTGGTGCGCGTACTACGGCGTCCAGGGACGGCGGGTGGAATTCCCGCGCGATGGAGAGAGCTGTAGGTTTGTGACGTTCCTGCCGCTCGATGTGAACAAACTGATCGGAGGATGAATGATGGACTCGTATTTCTACACGGTCGAACTCTGCGAGGACTGTGCTTACCGGCTTGAGCTGCTCGCGGCGTGCACCGGTTCCGACGACATCGCAAGCTTCGCGGCCATGGCTCTGAGCCGTGGCCTCATGGAGCTGGAGAACGATCATCGGAGTAACGCTGAAGCAGCGCTTGGTCGCCGCGTTACAAAGCCGCGCAGAAGGCCGCGCCCCACACGGGATTTCGACGACGAAATTCCGTTCTGAACGGCGCGGGAAATTTGTCAGGAAACCACATCTGGTAGTAAAATGGAGATATAGGCACAGGATGCCGATCTCCGGGAAGGAAGAGGAGATGAAAGACGAACTGAGCACCACGAGCCGCAGCGATATGCGCGGCAACTTCGGTGCAGCGGCACGACCCATCGTGACCGTCGATGTCGAGAAGTATCAAAGCTACCTCGATGGATCGAACCTTAGCGAAGCGCAGAAGCGGGAGTTTCTGGAAGCGCTGTGGTCCATCGTCGTAACCTTCGTGGAGCTTGGTCTTGGCGTTCATCCGGTGCAAGAAGTCTGTGGAAAACCGGAAGACGCGGCATTGCCGAGCCCCAAGGAGTCCTTCGATCAGGTAAGATCGTCAGGCACCGAAAAGCAGGAAGAACCCATCGATTCAGGCCCAAATGAGGGCCCGGAGCCAAAATGAAGACGAATGACACCCAGGATCAGGCCATTGTCAAGGCCGTCATCTACTGCCGCGTATCGAGCGTGAAGCAAACGGTACGCGGCGACGGCCTGGCCTCGCAGGAAACCCGCTGCCGCGAATTCGCGAAGTACAAGGGCTATGAAGTCGTCCAGGTGTTTCGCGATGACACATCGGGCAGCCTGACCACGCGTCCTGGGATGCAGGCCATGCTGTCCTTCCTGAAGTCGCGGAAGAGCGAAGTCCATGCCGTGATCATCGATGACATCAGCCGCCTTGCGCGCGGCCTGATGGCGCACTTCGAGTTGCGCGTGAAAATCGGCGATGCGGGCGGCGTGCTCGTCAGCCCGTCCATCGAATTCGGAGAAGATTCTGACTCCCAGCTGGTCGAGAACCTCCTTGCGTCGGTCTCCCAGCATCAGCGCCAGAAGAATGGCGAGCAGACAATGAACCGGATGCGCGCCCGCGTGCAGAATGGATACTGGGTGTTTCAGGCTCCGGTCGGTTACCGGTATGAGCGTGTCGGCGGGCACGGCAAGATGCTGGTCCGCGACGAACCGAACGCGAGCACCCTGCAAGAGGCCCTGGAAGGCTATGCCTCGGGCCGGTTCGCTACGCAGGTCGAGGTGAAGCGGTTCCTGGAGCGTCAACCCTCGTTCCCGAAGGACCTGCCGAACAGCGAAATTCGCAATCAGCGGGTCCATGAACTGCTAGCCCGCGTAGTATACTCGGGGTACGTTGAAGCGCCCAACTGGGGCGTGTCTCTGCGGAAGGGGCAGCATGAGGGGCTGATCAGCCTCGAAACCTTCGAGCGGATTCAGAGCCGCCTGAAGGGCACGGCCAAGGCTCCCGCCCGGAAGGACATCAACGCGGACTTCCCGCTGCGCGGGTTCATCACCTGCTCGGACTGCGGCAAGCCGCTGACGGCGTGCTGGTCGCAGGGCAAGAACCAGAAGTACCCTTACTATCTGTGCCCAACAAAGGGCTGCCCGAGCTATCGCAAGTCGATCAAGCGGGAAGAGCTGGAAGCGCAGTTTGAAGACGTGCTGCAGCGCTTGGAGCCTTCTCCGTCCTTGTTCGGACTGGTCAAGGCGATGTTCCGGGATGCGTGGGATATGCGACTTGCCCAAACGGTTGAGGCGTCCAGCGTTCTCAAGGCGAACATCAAGACCACCGAGAAGCAAATCGAACAGCTGCTCGACCGGATCGTCGAAGCATCGAACGAGTCGGTGATCTCGGCCTACGAGAAGCGGATCGCGAAGCTGGAGCGTGAGAAGGCTCTTACGGAGGAAAGGCTGGCCGAAAGCGGCAAGCCGAAACACACCTTCGAGGAGTCGTTCGAACACGCAATGCGGTTCCTAGCAAGCCCTTGGAAACTTTGGAATAACTCCAATCTCGCGGTCAAGAAAACCGTGCTGAGACTGGCGTTTGTGGAGCCTGTGCCGTACTCCCGGATTCAGGGACTTCGAACACCAAATTTCGCCTTTCCGTTCAAGGCGTTAGGTGAGATTTTCAACGGCAATTGCGAGATGGCGCACCCGACAGGATTCGAACCTGTGGCCTTCGCCTTCGGAGGGCGACGCTCTATCCAGCTGAGCTACGGGTGCATACCGTTCGCGAGATGCTTACGCCATGCTTACGCGAAATTTTCAGCGGCACGAAGAGCGAACCCGACATTCGCTCAAACCGTTGTTTAGTCACTTCTTTCTTTCACCACCACCAGCCATCGCCAGAGTTGACATCTGCCTTCGGAGGGCAGCGCTCTACCCAGCTGAGCTACGGGTGCCCGGGGGGGTGATTACACCGCGCCTGCGCGGGCGGCAACGGCAAATTCGGCCGCGGTGCGGCGCGCCGTGGAGTTGTTCGGCGGGCGACACAATCTTCCCGCAATCGCTTCTCACGGTGCGTCGGAGCGATTCTGCCCAACCGCCGGTACCCGCGACGATCCGACAGGACACAGCCATGGCCTCCACACATCCTTCGCGGCGTCGCGCGGCGCCGTTTCTCGCCGGCTTCATCGGGCTTGCGGCCTGCGGTGGCGGGGGCGGCGATGGCGACGGCGGGGCCAATGGCCCCGACCCCGATCCCGGCGGTGCGGGCACGCTCGGCTCGTACTTCGTCTCGTCCTTCGCGGCCTTCGAGGCGGCGGCGGCGAACCTGCGCGACAATGTCTCGCGCTACACCGTGCAGTCCGGCAGCATCCCGCTGCCCGACAACCCCAACGTTCCAGGCGACGACGGCGGCACCTATGTCAGCTATCCGTTGGCCTCCTCGCGGGTCGATTATGCGCATGCGGTCGGGCTTACTGGCCGGGGGCAGGTGATCTCGATCATCGACGACGGGTTCCGCCGTTCGCATGCCGCATTCGCGGGCAAGAGCAACAGCTCGACCGGAACCATCCAGACGGAAGACCACGGCACCGCGGTCGCGTCGGTCGCCGCCGGAAATTCATCGACCATGATCGGTGTCGCGCCGGGCGCCGACCTGCATTTCGGCGACTGGAGCGGCAGCAATCTCGCGGCCGCGACCAATCAGGCTCGGGCCCTCGGCGCCGTTGCACAGAACAACTCCTGGGGCTTCGTCGATGGCACAGGCAACACGCTGCAGGTGAGCACGGACAGCTTCGATCTGATCTTCGCCAATCCGACCGGTCAGGCCTATCTCGCCGCGCTCGACGCCTATGCCGCCGAGGGGGTCGTCGTCTTCGCCGTGTCGAACAACCCCGACGAACCCGCGGCCGGGCTGATGGAGGCGCTGCCTCTGCTCCGGCCCAGCCTCGAGGAAGGCTGGATCGCCGTTGCGAATGCCGTGCCGGACTTCGACAATGCGGGCATCAACTCGGCCAACCTCGTCTCGGCCGGCTGCCTCGAAGCCGCCCAGTGGTGCATGGTCGCCGACGGCTTCTGGTACGCGGCGAATGCCGATACGAACAGTTCCTACGACCAGGTCGTCGGTTCGTCCTTCGCGGCACCGCAGGTGGCCGGGGCGATGGCGCTGCTTGCCGAGGCGTTTCCCGCCCTCACACCGCACGACCTGCGCATTCGCCTCCTCGCCTCGGCCAACAACCAGTTCGCCAACTTCAACGCCGCAGGCACGATGGATCTGCTGCCGGGGCCGGAAGAGTTCCTGCACGACTACTCCACGCAGTTCGGCCACGGCTTCCTCGACCTGCGCGCGGCGCTGCTGCCGATCGGTACCCCCGTGCTGACGATGGCGGGCGGCGACACCATCGCGGTCAAGGATGCCGCCTTCACCACCGGCGCCGCGTTCGGCGACGCGGTGCAGCAGAGCCTCGCCGGCATCGACCTCGCGGTGGCCGACAGCCTCGCCGGGGCGTTCAAGATGCCGGGCGCCTCGCTCGCCGGAACGGCAGCGCCGGTGCCGCTGGGCGACGGGCTGCTGGCGCGGACCATGGCGTCGGACCTGACCCGGACGCGGACCGCGGCCGTCGCCGCGCCGCGCCCGACCTTCGCCGACCATGCCGGCCGGACGCTCGACCTCGTCGATGCCGAGACCGGGCTGCGCGCCTCGCTGCTCGTGCCGCAGGACGGCAGCGCTGCCGACGGCTACGGCTTTGCCTTCACCCAGCCGCTGACCACCGGCCCGCTGCAGGTCGACGTGGGCGTCAAGGTCGCGCAGGACGACGGCAGCCTGCTGGGCTTCGGCGGCGACGATGGCGGCGCCGGGCTCGCCTCGGTCGGGGTGACGGTCTCGCGCGCGTTTGACGGCGGCGGGTTTCTGGCTCTGCAGGCCGAGATGGGCGTGGCCGAGGTCGGCTCGCCCGACGCGTTCTCCGACGTCTCGGACGTGGGCTTCGACAGCTACGGCGTGACGGTCGGCCACCGCGACGTCTTCGCCCGCGGCGACCGCCTCGCGCTCGGCGTCTCGATGCCGACGGCGGTGACCTCGGGCGCCGGCCGCGTGGACCTGGCGGTCGCCACCGCCGAGGGCGGGCGCGAGGTGCGCTCGGTCGGGATCGACCTCGCCCCGTCCGAGCGGCAGGTCGATGTCTCGATCGGCTATCAGGTGCCGGTGGGCGCCCGCAGCGAACTGCTGTTCGAGGTGGTCCATGCCCAGAACTGGGGCAATGTCGCGGGCCGCGAGGATACGGCCGGCGTGGTCGGGTTCACCTTCCGGTTCTGACCGGCATCAGCCGAGAAGGTCGTGCGCAAGCTCCAGCGCATCGACCAGCGCGTCGACCTCGGCCTCGGTGTTGTAGAGGCCGAACGAGGCGCGGCAGGTGGCGGTCACGCCGAGATGCTCCATCAGCGGCTGGGCGCAATGGTGCCCGGCGCGCACCGCGACCCCCTTCTTGTCGAGGATGGTCGAGATGTCGTGCGCATGCGCGGCACCTGCCATGGTGAACGAGAAGATCGCCCCCTTGGTCGCCGAGGTGCCCTGCAGGTTCAGCCAGTTGAGGCCCGAGAGCCGGGCGCGCGCATAGTCCCGCAGGGTCTCCTCGTGCCGCGCCACGCGCGCCATGCCGAGGCCGGCGAGGTAGTCGAGCGCCGCGCCGAGGCCGATCTGCGCGACGATGCCGGGGGTGCCCGCCTCGAACTTCATCGGCGGGTCGGCGTAGGTGACGCTGTCGCGGTGCACCTCGCGGATCATGTCGCCGCCGCCGAGGAAGGGCTGCATCTCGGCCATCCGGTCCGACCGGATGAAGATCGCGCCCGATCCGCTCGGCCCGTAGAGCTTGTGGCCGGTGATGGCGTAGAAGTCGCAGCCGATCCCGGCCACGTCCACCGGCATGTGCACGGCGGCCTGGCTGCCATCGACCATGACCGCGACCCCCGCCGCGCGCGCGCCGCGGCAGATCGCGGCGACGTCCACCCTGGTGCCGAGCACGTTCGACATGTGCGTGACGGCGATCAGCCGCGTCCGCGGCCCGATCGCGTCGAGCACCCGCTCCGCCGGCAGGTCGCCGGCGGCGTCGGGCTCGACCCATTTCAGCACCACGCCCTGGCGCTCGCGCAGGAAGTGCCAGGGCACGATGTTGGCGTGATGCTCCATCACCGACAGGATGATCTCGTCGCCCGGGCCGAGGCGCGGCATCGCCCAGCCATGGGCGACAAGGTTGATGCCCATCGTCGTGCCGGTGGTGAAGACGATCTCGCGCTCGGACGGGGCGCCGAGGAAGCGCGCGATCTTGCCGCGCACCGCCTCGTAGTTCTCGGTCGCCACGTTCGACAGGTAGTGCAGGCCCCTGTGGACGTTGGCATATTCCATGGAATAGGCGCGCGTCACCGCGTCGATCACGGCCTGCGGCTTCTGCGCCGAGGCGCCGTTGTCGAG
>CAZYBG010000132.1:0-7196 GCA_964645155.1 uncultured Rhodobacterales bacterium
TGCCGCCCTTCATCGCGTTGGCGGCCAGCAGGACCTCCGGCACGAACAGGATGCCGTCGCGGAAGTCGGCGCCGACGATCGTCATGCCGGCCACCAGCGCCTCGGTCAGGATCCGGTAGGGCTCCCAGCCGCGGCCGAGCAGGATGTGGACGCTCTCCTCGATCTCCTCCTTGAGGCCGTCATAGAGGTCGTCGTGCATCTGCAGCACGAGCTCCTCGTCGTCGAGTTCGCTCAGGATGATCTCGTCGTCGGCCATCGGGCGCTCCGGGGCAAAGGGCTTCGCAGGCCCCCGCCTGCGTGTAGTCGAAGCCTAGATGCGCCTCAAGCCCGCCGTCCACGCGACGGTTTGCGACAGGTGCCGCGCTGCGCGCGACACGGCCCAACATCGCGCGCGGCTGTGGCTCTCGCGCATGTTCGCTTTATGTTCTATTCTTGCCCGATGCCGATGCGCCCCGATTCGACCGAGATCGACGCCGAGCGCCGCCGCGGGCGCGGTGCGGCGTCGAACGCCGCCAGCCAGTTCGACCCCTATCTCCGCCTCGGGGTCGACGACGGCTGGGCGCCGGAGGAGGACCTGCCGCCGCTCAGGACCGAGGTGCGCGAGGAGCGGGCGCGGCGCATCCTGACGCGCAACCAGTCGCCCGACGTGGGCTTCGACCGGTCGGTCAATCCCTATCGCGGCTGCGAGCATGGCTGCATCTACTGCTTCGCGCGGCCGACCCACGCCTTCCTCGGCCTCTCGCCCGGGCTCGACTTCGAGACCCGGCTCGTCGCCCGGCCGAACGCGCCCGAGGCGCTCGCCCGCGAGCTGTCGGCGCCGTCCTACCGGCCGGCGGTCATCGCGATCGGCACCAACACCGACCCCTACCAGCCGGTCGAGAGGGAGCGGCGGATCATGCGCGGCCTTCTCGAGGTGCTGGCCTTGTTCCGCCACCCGGTCGGCATCGTCACCAAGGGCACGCTGATCGAGCGCGACATCGACATCCTTGCCGGCATGGCGGCCGAGGGGCTCGCGGCGGTCGGCATCAGCGTGACCACGCTCGACGCGCGGCTCGCCCGGGCGATGGAGCCGCGGGTGCCGGCGCCGGCGCGGCGGCTCGCCACGATCGAACGGCTGGCGCGGGCCGGGATCCCGGTCAAGGTCATGGCCTCGCCGATGATCCCGGCGCTGACCGACCACGAGATGGAGCGGATCCTGCAGGCGGCGCGCGATGCCGGCGCGACCTCGGCCTCGACGCTCACCGTGCGGCTGCCGCTGGAGGTGGCGCCGCTGTTCCGCGACTGGCTGGCCGAGCATGTGCCGGGACGCGCCGCCCATGTCATGGCGCGGATCCGCGAATTGCACGGCGGCCAGGACTACGATCCCGCCTGGGGCACGCGGATGACCGGCAAGGGGCCGTTCGCCCAGCTCCTGCGGCACCGCTTCAGCCTCGCCTGCCGGCGGCTCGGTCTGGCCGAGGGCGGCGCGCCGCTGCGCACCGATCTGTTCCGGGTGCCGCCGCGCAAGGGCGAGCAGCTCACCCTGTTCTGAGCGGCGCGGCGTGTCCGCCCGTTCGCGGTCGGCGTCCCCGGCGTCCGGCCGCCCGCCTCAGCCTCAGCCTCAGCCTCAGCCCCGCCGGCGGCGGCGCTCGCGCCCCGGCACCACCTCGCCGGTGCCGTCCGAGGCCGAGGAGAAGCCGCCGGTCGCGGCGGTGATCTGGTCGAGCGTCGGGCGCGGGCCCGAGGTGCGGGTCTCGAGCGCATGGCGCATCACACGCAGGTGGTCGGGCGTCGTGCCGCAGCACCCGCCGATGATCCGGGCGCCGGCATCGCGGGCGAGGACGGCGTAGTCGGCCATCAGCGCCGGCGTTCCGTCGTAGTGGATGTGCCCGTCGTGGTACTTCGGGATGCCGGCATTGCCCTTGGCGACGATCGGCCGCTCGGTGCCCTCGGCGGCGAAGCCGAGCACGGTGCGCAGCAGGTCCGAGGCGCCTGTGCCGCAGTTGGCGCCGAAGGCGACGGGGGGGTTCGGCAGCCTCTCGACCATCTTGACCATCGCCGCCGAGGTCAGGCCCATCATCGTGCGCCCGGCGGTGTCGAAGCTCATCGTGCCGACCCACGGCATTCCGGCGCGCCCGGCGGCCTCGGCCGCGGCGCGGTACTCCTCGGCCGCCGAGATCGTCTCGACCCAGAGCACGTCGGCGCCGCCCTCCTTCAGCCCCTCGGCCTGCTCGTGGAAGATCTCCACCGCGGCGGCGTAGGAGAGCGGCCCCATCGGCTCCATGATCTCGCCGGTCGGGCCCATCGAGCCGGCGACGACCACCGGCCGGCCGGCGCGGTCGGCCACGTCGCGGCCAAGCTCGGCGGCGATCCGGTTCACCGCCCGCACCCGGCCCTCGGCGCCGTGCAGCTTCAGCCGCGAGGCGTTGCCGCCGAAGCTGTTGGTCAGGAACAGGTCGCTGCCTGCATCGACCGCGCCCCGGTAGAGCTCGCGGATGCGGTCGGGATGCTCCTCGTTCCACAGCTCCGGCGCGTCGCCCGACATCAGCCCCATGTTGAAGAGCGTCGTGCCGGTCGCGCCGTCGGACATCAGCCAGTCGCGCTCCGCGAGCAGCCGGGAGAGAAGATCGCGCATCGGAAAGGATCCTTCAGCCACACCGAACGTGGCGGAAGCCGACGGCCCGCCCGGTTCCCGCTCTGTCGCATGGCGCGGGGCGGCGCCGCAATTCCAATCGCTGCAAGATGATGTTGAGCCGCGCGCTGGGTTGTGCAGCGGCGCCCGCGGGGCTTTCGGGCCCCCCCGGGGCGCCCCGGGGCGGTCAGGCCTCGTTCATCAGCTGCTGCTTGGCCAGCACGGACATCTCGGCCAGCTTCCGGCGGATCTCGTCCTCGGTCGCGCGCTCGCCGAGATCGGCCCTGAGCTTGCGCACGACGTCCTCGTGGCCGGCCTCCTCGAAATCGGCCGCCACGACTTCGCGGGCATAGGCCGCCGCCTCGTCGCCCGACTTGCCGAGCAGCTCTGCCGCCCAGAGCCCGAGCAGCCGGTTGCGCCGGGCCTCGGCCTTGAACTGCATCTGCGCGTCATGCGCGAACTTGCTCTCGAATGCGTTCTCGCGGTCGTCGAAGGTGGTCATGACTGGCCTCGCCGGAGTTGTCGGACTTCCGCTCCATATGACCGCTCGGCGCCGCTGCCGCAAGCCCGCCGCGGCCGCAGCGGCGCCGGGCGCGCTCCTTGCGGCAGGGGGTGCCTTGGCGTATATGCGCCGCAACGAATGCCGCGCCGCGATGTCCGCGCGCCGGAGCTGGGAGCGTCCATGGCACGCCGCAAGAAGATCTACGAAGGCAAGGCGAAGATTCTCTACGAAGGGCCCGAGCCGGGCACCCTGGTGCAGTACTTCAAGGACGATGCCACCGCCTTCAACGCGCAGAAGAAGGCGACGATCGAGGGCAAGGGGGTGCTGAACAACCGGCTTTCGGAATTCTTCATGCAGGGGCTGAACGCGATCGGCGTGCCGACCCACTTCATCAAGCGGATCAACATGCGCGAGCAGCTGATCCGCTCGGTCGAGATCATCCCGCTCGAGGTGGTGGTGCGCAACTTCGCCGCCGGCTCGATCTCCAAGCGCCTCGGCATCCCCGAGGGGCAGCCGCTGCCGCGGCCGATCATCGAGTTCTACTACAAGGACGACGCGCTCGGCGACCCGCTGGTGACCGAGGAGCACATCATCGCCTTCGGCTGGGCCAGCCAGCAGGACATGGACGACATGGTGGCGCTGGCGCTCCGGGTGAACGACTTCCTGTCGGGCGTGATGATGGGCGTCGGCATCCGGCTCGTCGACTTCAAGATCGAGATCGGCCGGATCTGGGAGAACGACTATCCCCGCCTCGTCGTCGCCGACGAGATCAGCCCCGACAGCTGCCGGCTGTGGGACGTCAAGACCGGCGACAAGCTCGACAAGGACGTGTTCCGCCGCGACCTCGGCAACCTCGCCGAGGCCTATACCGAGGTCGCGCGGCGGCTGGGCGTGCTGCCGTCGAACGTGACGCATGCCACGAAGCCCACGCTGATCAATTAGCTGCGCCGGGACGGCGGGGACGGGCGCGTGGTCGCCTTCCGCCGGAGCCGGAAGAAGAGGGAGCGCGCATGAAGGCCCGCGTGACCGTGATGCTGAAGGACGGCGTGCTCGACCCGCAGGGCGAGGCGGTGCGCCACGCGCTCGGCACGCTCGGCTTCGGCGGGGTCGGCGCGGTGCGCCAGGGCAAGGTGATCGAGCTGGACCTGGCCGAGACCGATCCGGCCCGCGCCGAGGCCGCGGTGACGGCGATGTGCGAGAAGCTGCTGGCCAACACGGTGATCGAGCAGTTCCGCGTGGAGATCGCGCCGTGAGGGCGGCGGTCATCACCTATCCCGGGTCGAACTGCGACCGCGACCTGGCGCGCGGCTTCGAGCTTGCGGGCTTTGCCGTGGCGCGGGTCTGGCACAAGGACACCGCGCTGCCCCGCGGCACCGATGTGGTCGGGGTGCCGGGCGGCTTCTCCTGGGGCGACTACCTGCGCTGCGGCGCCATCGCCGCGCGGGCGGCCATCTCCCCGGCCATCGCCGCCCATGCGGCCAGCGGCGGCTACGTGCTCGGCGTCTGCAACGGCTTCCAGGTCCTGACCGAGATGGGCCTTCTGCCCGGTGCGCTGCTGCGCAACGCGGGGTTGAAGTATGTCTGCAAGGTCGTTGATCTGAATGTGGAAACCGCCGACAGCGCCTTCACCTCCGGCTACCCGCCGGGGCAGTCCGTCGCGGTCCCGATCGCGCATCACGACGGCAACTACACCGCCGACGGCGAAACCCTCGCGCGGCTTCGCGGCGAGGATCGGGTGGCGTTCACCTACCGGCAGAACCCCAACGGTTCGGCCGGCGACATCGCCGGCGTCCTGTCGGAGAACCGCCGCATCCTGGGGATGATGCCGCACCCCGAGCGGCGCGCCGAGGCGGCACATGGCGGGACCGATGGCGCGGCGCTCTTCGCGTCGCTGTTCGGCGCTGCGGTGCCGGCCTGACGACGGCGGCGCTTGAGCGGCGGGGGCCGCGGGCCTAATCTGCGACCGATGAGCGATGCCAGAGCCTCCGCCACGGAACCGCCCGCCATCACCTGGCGGGTGCGCGTCGTGGTGCTGGCGCTGCTGGCGGTCGCGGTCGCGGTGATCTGGGCAACCAACCGCTACCTCTCCGAACGCTTCACCGAAACCACGCGCAACCGCGCCGAGGTGCGCCTTGCGCTCTACTCGGGCAACATCATGTCCGAGCTGCAGCGCAACTCGGTGGTGCCGCTTCTGCTGGCCCGCGACCCGACGCTGATCTCGGCGCTCAGCACGCGCGACTACACCCAGAGCAGCCAGCGGCTGATCTCGTACCGCGACGAGATCGGCGCGGCCGAGCTGATGATGCTCGATGCCGATGGGCGGGTCGTCGCCGCGACCGACCGCAACCGGATCACCACCGCGCACTTCGAGGCCCCCTATTTCGTCGAGGCGCTGCGCTCGGCCGACACCGTCTTCACCACGACCCCGCGCGAGGGCAGCGGCTACGAGTTCATCTATTCCCGCCGCATCCAGAACGACCGGCAGACGGTCGGCGTGATCGTCGTCGAGGTCGACCTCGCGAAGTTCGAGCGCGCCTGGGCGTCGATCGCCGAGGCGGTGCTGGTCGCCGACAGCGAGGGGCGCATCATCCTCGCGACCGAGCCGCGCTGGCGCGGTTTCGGCATCGACGAGGCGCTGGCCGTCCGCTCGGCGCCCTCGGCGATCGAGCGGGCGATCCAGGCCACCGCCGACTGGGGCGCGCTGCCGCCCGATGCCTATGTGCGCGGCGAGGCGGCGATGCGGCTCGACGCGCGCATCCCGTTCCAGGGTTGGCGGATGACCTCGTTCACCACCTATTCGAGCGTGCGCGAACGGGTGAACGCGGTCCTCGCGCTGGAAATCATGGGCTTTGCGATTCTGCTGGCGCTGACCTTCTACCTGCTGTCGCGGCGGGCACTGTCGCAGTCGCTGTTCTTCCAGCGCGAGTCGGCGGAGCTTCGCGCCCTGAACGCAAGGTTGCAGCGGGAAATCGCCGAACGCGAGAAGATGCAGCAGAGCCTTGCGGTGGCCGAACAGACGCTGGCGCAGTCCTCCAAGCTCGCCGCCCTCGGCGAGATGTCGGCCGCCGTCAGCCACGAGCTGAACCAGCCGCTCGCGGCGATGAAGACCTACCTCGCCGGCGCCAAGCTCCTGCTCCAGCGCAAGCGCCCCGACGAGGCGCTGTCGTCGTTCCAGCGGATCGACGACCTGATCGAGCGGATGGGCGCCATCACCCGCCAGCTGAAGAGCTACGCCCGCAAGGGCGGCGAGGCGTTCGAGCCCTTGGATGTAAGGGATGCGCTGTCCTCGGCGCTGAGCATGATGGAGCCGCAGCTGAAGCAGCGCCGCGTCGCGATCAGCCGCGCGGTACCGAAGGAACCGGTGATGATCATGGGCGACCGGATCCGGCTCGAGCAGGTCATGATCAACCTGCTGCGCAACGCCCTCGACGCGACCAAGGAAAGCGCCGACCCGCAGGTCGACCTGATCCTGTCCTCGGGCGATACCGCGACGCTTACGGTGCGCGACAACGGCCATGGCATCGCCAACCTCGACCAGCTCTTCGAGCCGTTCTACACCACCAAGCCGCCCGGCGACGGCGTCGGGCTGGGGCTTGCCATTTCCTCCAGCATCGTGAACGACCTCGGCGGGCGGCTGACCGCACGCAACGCCGCCTCCGGTGGCGCTGTGTTCGAGCTTCAGCTGCCGTTGCTGGGATCGACACGGGAAGCGGCCGAATGAGGTTTGCATGGCACGTGCAATGAAGATCGCGATCGTCGACGACGAACTGGACATGCGGCAGTCGATCAGCCAGTGGCTGGCGCTGTCGGGCTTCGACACCGAGACCTATGCCAGCGCGGAGGACGCGCTGAAGTCGCTCGGGCCGGACTATCCGGGCGTCGTGGTCAGCGACATCAAGATGCCCGGCATGGACGGGATGCAGTTCCTCAAGCGCCTGATGGGGATGGATTCGGGCCTGCCGGTCATCATGATCACCGGCCACGGCGACGTGCCGATGGCGGTCGAGGCGATGCGCGTCGGCGCCTACGACTTCCTCGAGAAGCCGTTCAACCCCGACCGGATGACCGAGCTTGCCAAGAAGG
>CAZYBG010000133.1:0-7127 GCA_964645155.1 uncultured Rhodobacterales bacterium
ATCGACGGCAAGGGCAGCCATGGCGGCTATTGCGGGCCAGCGGTCAAGCCCATCGCCATGTCCATGGTCAGCGAGATCGCCCGCAACCCCGAAACCCACGGCCTGCCCATTTCCGGCATCGGCGGGGTGACCACATGGCGCGATGCCGCCGAATACATCACCCTCGGCTGCGGCAACGTGCAGGTCTGCACGGCGGCGATGACCTATGGCTTCAAGATCGTGCAGGAGATGGCGGCGGGGCTCAGCGACTGGATGGACCAGAAGGGTTACGCCAGTGTCGGCCAGCTCACCGGCCGCGCGGTGCCCAACGTCACCGACTGGCAGTACCTCAACCTCAACTACGTCACCAAGGCGCGCATCGATCAGGAGGCCTGCATCAAGTGCGGCCGCTGCTACGCCGCCTGCGAGGATACCAGCCACCAGGCGATCGCGATGAGCCCGGAGCGCGTCTTCACGGTCAAGGACGAGGAGTGCGTCGCCTGCAACCTCTGCGTCGACGTCTGCCCCGTCGAGAACTGCATCACCATGGAGCGGCTGGCGGCCGGCGTGGTCGACCCGCGCACCGGCCGCGTGGTGACCGACGACTACGCGAACTGGACGACGCATCCGAACAACCCGATGGCGAAGGTCGCGGCGGAATAGGCCGAAGAAGTTTCGGCCGAAACTTCTTCGGCCGGAAACTCTTCGGACGAAGAGTTTCCGGCCCGCCTGCCGGTCAGCAGATCAGTTGCACCTTGCCGGCGTTGCAGATCACGATGAACTGTCCGCCGCATTCGAGAAGGTGGAACCCCCGACGGCGGACCTCGGCGACGAACAGGTCGCGGCCGACCTCGCGATCCACGTCGCGCACCGCACGGCGCACGATGCCGCCGCGGTCGACGGATTTCGCGTCGAACACCCGCGAAAGCCAGGCGAGGTTCGGCCGAGGCTGCGGCAGCGGGTGGCGGCGAAGCATCTGCATGGGCCGATCCTGCGCGGCAACCGGTTCACGCAAGGTAAACGAAGCCTCAGCGCACGAGGTCGAGCAGGCCGGGGGCGGGCGGCGGACGCCCGCCATACGCGGTGCCGGCCTCGGCCATGCCCGGTGGCGGCGCCCCGGCGATTCGCGGGTCGTCCGCCGGGCGCTCGTCGCCGCGCCCCGGCCGTCCCTCCCGCAGGCGCGCCCGCTCGGCCTCCAGCACGTTGGCGCGGAAGGCGGGCGGCGGCCCCACCGGCGCATCGGGGTCGAGCGCCGGGGGCATAAGCGGCGGCATAAACGGCGGCAGCGCCGCGGCGCCACTGTCGCGCCGGGCGGGATCGTTGTCGGCATCGGCATCGGCGCCGGCGCCGGCCGATGGCGCGGCGACCGCTGCCGCGGTTTCCGCACCGGCCTGCAGCCGCACCGGCGGGGCGGCGGCCACGACCGGCGCCGCCGTCTGCGTGATGATCATGTGCTTCGCTCCGCTTGCGGAGCCCCCACCCGAGTCGCCAGCCTAGGCCGCCGGCGTTAGCACATCGTTAAGGCGCGCCGGGCGCGAGCAGGCGCGCGAACAGCGTCTCGAGATAGCGTCCGGCGTCGGGGTAGGGGTCGGCGCCGTCGGCGCCGAGCACGGCGCGCACCTGCGCCTCGAAGTCCGCGTAGTGCTGGGTCAGCGCCCAGATCGAGAAGATCAGGTGCACCGGGTGCACGCGGGCGATCCGCCCCTCGTCCATCCAGCGGGTCAGCACCACGGCCTTCTCCTCGACCAGCACCCTCAGGCCCGTCTCGAGCAGGGGGCCGAGGCGGGGCGCCCCCTGCAGCACCTCGATCGCGAACAGCCGGCTCTCGCGCGGCATCTCGCGGCTCATCTCGAGCTTGCGGGCGACGTAGCCGAGCAGTTCCGCCCGGGGATCGCCCCCGGGGTCTAGGTCGCGCAGCGGGTCGAGCCAGGTGTCGAGAAGCCCGGCCAGCAACTCGGCATGGATCGCGTCCTTCGAGGGGAAGTAGTAGAGCAGGTTCGGCTTCGACAGCCCCGCCGCCTCGGCAATCTGGTCGAGCGTCGTGCCGCGGAACCCATGCGTCGAGAACACCTCGAGCGCGGCGTCGAGGATGACCCGGCGGTTCTCGCGCTGGATCCGGGTTCGGGGCGCCGTCGCCATCGTCGGAATGCGTCTCCCTGCCGGCCCGCCCTGCACCGGCAGCCACGCACCGCCGGCCGGGGGCCGGCACATGCCTTGACGGACCCCGGGACCGTCTCCTAGCGTGATCCCGACCAATCGGTCAAAGCATGTTTTCCGCGCGCCCCGGGGGTTCCCGCCCCAGGGGCCTTTCCCTTGGGGGCCGCAATGGCACTGGACCGCGACGTCGCGCCGAACGATCTCAACGCCTTCTGGATGCCGTTCACGGCGAACCGGCAGTTCAAGAAGGCACCGCGGATGCTCGTCGCGGCGAAGGACATGCATTACACGACGGCCGACGGGCGGCAGGTGCTCGATGGCACGGCCGGTCTCTGGTGCTGCAATGCCGGCCATACCCGCCCGAAGATCACCGAGGCGATCCAGCGGCAGGTGGCCGAGCTCGACTATGCGCCGGCCTTCCAGATGGGCCACCCCAAGGCGTTCGAGCTTGCCAACCGCGTGATCGGCATCGCGCCGGAAGGGATGGAGCACGTCTTCTTCTGCAATTCCGGGTCCGAGGCGGTCGATACCGCGCTGAAGCTCGCGCTCGCCTACCACCGGGCCCGGGGAGACGGCGCGCGAACCCGCCTGATCGGGCGCGAGCGGGGCTACCACGGCGTCGGCTTCGGCGGCATCTCGGTCGGCGGCATCGTCAACAACCGCCGCCACTTCGGCACCATGCTGGCGGGCGTCGACCACCTGCCGCACACGCATCTGCCGGGCAGGAACGCCTATACCCGCGGCCAGCCCGAGCATGGCGCCGAGCTTGCCGACGAGCTCGAGCGGCTGGTCGCGCTCCACGGCGCCGAGACGATCGCGGCGGTCATCGTCGAGCCGGTGGCGGGCTCGACCGGGGTGATCCTGCCGCCCAAGGGCTATCTCGAGCGGCTGCGCGCGATCACGCAGAAGCACGGCATCCTGCTCATCTTCGACGAGGTCATCACCGGCTTCGGCCGCCTCGGCGCGCCCTTCGCTGCGCAGTATTTCGGCGTCATGCCCGACCTCATCACCTGCGCCAAGGGCATCACCAACGGGGTGATCCCGATGGGCGCGGTCATCACCACGGGGGCGATCCACGATGCCTTCATGCAGGGCCCCGAGCATGTGATCGAGCTGTTTCACGGCTACACCTATTCCGGCTCGCCGGTCGCCTCGGCGGCCGGGCTCGCGACGCTCGAGACCTACAGGGAGGAACGGCTGTTCGAGCGGGCGGCAGAGATGGCGCCCTACTGGGAGGACGCGCTGCACTCGCTGCGGGGGCTGCCGCACGTCATCGACATCCGCAACCTCGGACTGATCGGCGCGGTGGAACTCGACCCCTTGGCTGGCGAGCCGACCAAGCGCGCCTTCGGCGCGTTCCTGACGGGGTTCGAGAAGAACATCATGATCCGCACCACCGGCGACATCATCGCGATGAGCCCGCCGCTGATCATCGAGAAGGCGCATATCGACACGCTGGTCGGCACGCTGGCCGACGTGCTGAAGGCGGCGGCATGAGCCGTCCGCGCGCGGCGGCGGTCGAGATGGTGGACGATGCCCGGGTGCGCGTCACCCGCTTCGACTTCGCGCCGGGCGCCGAGACCGGATGGCACCGGCACGGGCACGACTACGTCATCACCGCCGTGACCGACTGCCCGATGCGCATCGAGGAACCGGGCGGCGCCCTGCGCGACGTGGTGGTGCCCGCCGGCTGCGCCTACCGGCGCGACGCGGGTGTCGAGCACAACGTGATCAATGCCGGTGCGGTGCCGATGTCGTTCGTGGAAGTCGAACTGAAATAGGGCCCGGGATGTCGTCGGAGGCCAGCGCCGCGCCCTTCAACTTCATTGTGGCGATCCGCCATCCGGCGACGGTCGCCGACCTCGATGGTCAGCAGGCCGCGCTTGCCGACCTGTTCCGCTCGCTCGACGCGCAGACCGACCGGCGCTTCGCCGTGCTGGTGGCCTGCAACGCCGATCAGGTCCTGCCGCCCGAAGCCGGCCACGTCCGCCGCGTCCATGTCGACCTGCCCCCGGCGCGGCTCGGCGAGACGCAGACGCTGGAGGAGCTGTCCGTCGCGTTCCGCAACGACAAGGGGCGCCGGGTGCGCGCCGCGGTCGACCTCGTGCCGCCGGATGCCTTGGTGATGGCGGTCGACGACGACGACCTCGTCAGCCGGCGGCTCGTCGCCTTCGTGCTGTCGCGGCCGCCGGCCGGCTGGTACGTGGACGAGGGCTTTGCCTGGGCGACCGGCGCGGCCGAGCTGCTGCCGATGATCGGCTTCCACCGCCTCTGCGGCAGCTCGATCATCGCGCCCGCCCGCTACTTCAAGCATGTCAGCGGCCGCGGCACCGAGGACGAGGCGATCCAGGAGCTCGGCAGCCACCGGATCATCATCGACGAGGCCGGCGAAAGCGGCAACGTCTTCCACCCGCTGCCGTTCCGCGGCGCGATCTACCGGCGCGGGCACGCCAACGCCACGCAGACCGATGTGGACCGCATCGCCGCGGCCCGGCCGGCCGCGCCCCCGGGGCCGGGGGCGCGGGCGCTCGAGGCGATGCGGCGGCTGAAGGCGAGCGTCTTTCCCAGGCCCCGCACCGCGACCAGCGGGCCGCGGATCTTCGTCGACCGGCCGGTCCGGCTCGACCCCGCGCTGCGGCGCGAGTTCTTCGGCGACCCCGACGCCGCATCGACCAGGACGGAGGGCACAGCATGGCCGCACCCGGCGAGAACCTGAAGATCAACGGCGAGAGGCTGTGGGACAGCCTGATGGAGATGGCGAAGATCGGTCCCGGCATCGCGGGGGGCAACAACCGCCAGACCCTGACCGACGCCGATGCCGAGGGCCGCGCCCTGTTCCGCCGCTGGTGCGAGGCGGCCGGCTGCACGATGGGCGTGGACCGGATGGGCACGATGTTCGCCCGCCGCGAGGGCACCGACCCCGACGCGCTGCCGGTCTATGTCGGCAGCCACCTCGACACCCAGCCGACGGGCGGCAAGTACGACGGCGTGCTGGGGGTGCTGGGCGGCCTCGAGATCCTCCGCACGCTGAACGACCTGAACATCCGCACGAAGCATCCGATCGTCGTCGTGAACTGGACGAACGAAGAGGGGACGCGTTTCGCCCCGGCCATGCTCGCCAGCGGCGTCTTCGCCGGGCGCCACGACCTGCAATGGGCCTACGACCGGACCGACGCCAGGGGCCTGCGCTTCGGCGACGAGCTGGAGCGCATCGGCTGGAAAGGCGACGAGGAGGTCGGCGCCCGCAGGATGAAGGCGTTCTTCGAGCTGCATATCGAGCAGGGCCCGATCCTCGAGGCCGAGGGCAAGGATATCGGCGTCGTGACCCACGGCCAGGGCCTGCGCTGGATCGAATGCACCGTCACCGGCAAGGAAAGCCACACCGGCTCGACCCCGATGCACATGCGCCGGAACGCCGGGCGGGGGCTGGCGCTGGTGACCGAGCTGGTCCACGAGATCGCCATGGCGAACCAGCCGAACGCGGTGGGCGCCATCGGCCATGTCGACATCTACCCCAACAGCCGCAACATCATCCCCGGCCGCGTCGTCTTCACCGTCGACATGCGGACCCATATCCTGCCGAAGCTGAACGCGATGGTGGAGGAGCTGCTGGAGCGCGCGCCGAAGGTCTGCGACGGGATCGGGGTGGGGTTCGAGGCGAAGATCGTCGGCCAGTTCGACCCGCCGGCCTTCGATCCGGCCTGCGTGAAGGCCGTGCGGGACGCGGCCGAGCGGCTGGGATACAGCCACATGGACCTCGTGAGCGGCGCCGGCCACGATGCCTGCTGGATCAACGACGTGGCGCCGACCGCGATGGTGATGTGCCCCTGTGTGGACGGGCTTTCCCACAACGAGGCCGAGGAAATCACGCCGGACTGGGCGGCAAAGGGCGCGAACGTGCTGTTCCACGCGGTGGTCGAGACGGCGGAGGTGATGGGGTGAGGGTGTTGCGCGCAATGCCCGCCCCGGGCCTGACCCGGGGGCTCACTGCCGGCGCGCGCGGCGGTGGAGATGGAGGCCCCGGGTCAGGCCCGGGGCGGGGTTCATTCCTTGTTAACCGTTCCGCAGAACACTGCGGCCATGGCGCATGTCGTCTACATCATGGCCTCCCGACCTGGCGGAGCGATCTATACCGGCCGCACCACGAACCTGGCGGCGCGGGTCGAGTCGCACCGCGCCGGGCTCTCTGCACACACCGCGAAGTACAGCATCCGCACGCTGGTCTGGTTCGAGACCCACGACGACTTCGCCGCCAGTCTTCAGCGCGAACGTGCCATCAAGCGCTGGCCACGTGCCTGGAAGAACGCTCTGATCCACGAGCGCAATCCAAACTGGCAGGACATCACCGCCCACATTCCTGTCTAGGCAAACCCCGTCCCGGACCCGACCCGGGACCTCGGTTGCTGTCAGAGCGCGAAGGCTTGACAGGGAGGCCCCGGGTCACGCCCGGGGCGGGCTCCCGGGTCACGCCCGCGGCGGGGCATCTTCCGGCGCAGGGCCGGAGCGGGTGGAAACAGGGAGCATCGCAATGACCACAGTCATCCGTAACGGCACCGTCGTCACCGCCGACCTCACCTACAGGGCCGATGTGCGGGTCGAGGGCGGGGTGATCACCGAGATCGGGCAGGGCCTCAAGGGCGGGACGGAGCTTGACGCGACCGGCTGCTATGTGATGCCCGGCGGGATCGACCCGCATACCCATCTGGAGATGCCCTTCATGGGCACCTATTCCTCCGACGATTTCGAGAGCGGCACCCGCGCGGCCCTCTCCGGCGGTACCACGATGGTGGTCGACTTCGCGCTGCCCAGCCCCGGCCAGGGCCTGCTCGACGCGCTCAGGATGTGGGACAACAAGTCGACGCGGGCCAATTGCGACTATTCCTTCCACATGGCGGTGACCTGGTGGGGCGAGCAGGTCTTCGACGAGATGCCGAAGGTAGCGGCGCGCGGCATCAACACCTTCAAGCATTTCATGGCCTACAAGGGCGCCC
>CAZYBG010000134.1:0-6927 GCA_964645155.1 uncultured Rhodobacterales bacterium
CGCGCCGGCCGCACCAGTTGCCGCCGGCGAGCCGGCCGGCACCGCCGCCGCACCGGCCTCCGCCGCACCCGAGGCGCCCGAGGCGCCGGTCGCCGAGGTGGCGCCCGAGGTGGCACCGGAGACCGTGGTGGCGGAGGCCGCGCCCGAAGCTGCGCCAGAACCCGTGCCCGAACCCGCGCCCGTTCCGGCCATCGCCGAGGCGCCCGCTGCCGCCGAGGCTCCGCCGCCCGAGGTGATCCTGGCCGAGGCGACACCCGAGGCGGCTCCCGAAGCGGTGCCCGAGGCGGCCACCTCGGTGCCCGAGGGCATCGGCCAGCCGATCACGCCGATCACGCCGATCACCCCGGCCGGCGAGCCCGCGACGACGCTGGTCCAGGCGACGCCCGGCTTCGGCAACCGCGCGCCCGGCGTGCGCGTCGGCCGCCTGCCACGGATCGGCGACCCCGCGCCCGAGGCCGCGGCCGAGGACGCCGCCGCCGGGGAGGCCGCACCCGAAGCCGCACCCGAGGCCGCGCTCGAGACGGCGCCCGATGCGTTGCCGGGGGAGGCGCCCGGCGCCCTGCCCGGCGCGGTGGCCGAGCCGCTGCCCGACGCGGCGGCCGAGGCGCTGCCCGATCCGGCCGCCGACCCGGCTTCCGAAGGTGCGCTCGACCGCTTCGCCGCGCCGTTCGAGAACCCCGAGGCGCGCCCGGTCTTCGCGGTCGTCATCCTCGACCTCGGCGCCGCGGCCGGCGGCCTCGCGCCCGAGGCGCTGACCACGCTGCCGTTCCCGGCGACCTTCGCGATCCCGGCCGACCGGCCCGACGCGGCCGAGGCCGCGGCCGCCTACCGCGCCGCCGGCTTCGAGGTGGCGCTGGTGCCGTCGGGCCTGCCCGACGCCGCCCGGCCGGAGGACCTCGAGGTCGCGTTCGAGGCGTTCCGCACCCTGCTGCCCGAGGCGATCGCCGTGGTCGACGCGCCGGAGGGCGGCTTCCAGGCCAATCGGGTGCAGGCCACCCAGGTGGTCGAGATCGCGCGCGACAGCGGGCTTGGCGTGCTCGCCGTCGATCGCGGGCTCAACGCCATGCGCCAGGTCGCCCAGCGCGAGGGGGTGCCCTCGGGGCTGATCTTCCGCGAGATCGCGGCGGCCGGCGCCGATGCCGGGGCGATCCGCCGCACGCTCGACCGCGCGGCATTCCGCGCCGGGCAGGAGGGCTCGGTCATCGTCCTCGCCCGGTCGCGGCCCGAGGAGATCTCGACGCTGCTGTCCTGGGTGCTCGAAGGGCAGACCGAGGCGCTGGCGCTGGCGCCGGCCTCGGCGATCCTGAAGGCGGAGTGACGGGCCGGGCAGAGTGACGGGCAGAGTGACGGGCCGGGCGGCGGGCCGCTCAGCCCGCTGGCCGGTCCACCCGTGCCGCCCGGCCGCCGCGGCGGCGCTTCAGGCGCGCCGCGCGGCCCGGCAGTTCGGACATCACCGCGGCGCGGCTTTCGGGCGTCATCCGGCTCCAGGCGGCGATCTCGTCGAGCGTGCGGTGGCAGCCGACGCAGAGCCGCGCCTCGGGATGCACCACGCAGACCTTGATGCAGGGCGATGCGATCTCGTCGCGGCTCCAGATCTCGCCGGTCATTCCCGCTCTCCCCTTTGCCCTTCGGCATGGTCCCTGATATGCGCGAGCCGGTCCAGCGCGCCCTGCAGGATATAACCGGCCGCCACGTGGTCGATCACCTGCCTGCGACGTGCGCGTGACGTATCCGCCTCGAGCAGCGCCCTTTCCGCGGCGACGGTCGAAAGCCGCTCGTCCCAGAAGCCGACCGGCAGGTCGGTCAGCCGCGCGATGTTGCGGGCGAAGGCGCGGGTCGACTGCGCCCGCGGCCCCTCGCTGCCATCCATGTTGAGCGGCAGGCCGAGGACGAGCCCGCCGATCGCCCGCCCCGCGACGATCTCCAGAAGCGCCGCGGCGTCGGCGGTGAACTTGGTCCGCCGGATCGTGGCGAGCGGCGTCGCCACGCTGCGCAGCCGGTCCGAGACGGCGATGCCGATCGTCTTCTCGCCGCAGTCGAGCCCGGCGAGCGCCACGCCCGGCGGCAGGCGTGCCGCGAACGCCTCGATCGTGGCGCAGATCACTCCGCCAGCCCCGCGTCGCGGGCCGCGGCCTCGATCTCGGCCAGCGCCGCGGCGTCGCCGGCGAAGACTTGCCGCGCCTCGTCCACCACCGGGGCGATCCGCGCCGTCTCGCCCAGCACGCCGTAGGCGCGGATCAGCCGCGCCCAGTCGCCGGCCGGCCCGCCTTCGGCGGCGAGCCGCGCCGCCAGCCCCTCGACCATGCCGCGGATCATCCCGGCCCGCGCCTCGGGGTCCATCGCCTCGGCGGCGGCGATGTCCTCCTCGGACGGGCCGGGGGCGGCTGCATCCGCCGGCCCGGCGGGCGGCAGGCGGAAGTTCGTCTCGCCCGCCCGGGCCGCGACATCCTCGATCTGCGCCCGGATCGGCGCGATCCAGGGCGCGTCCGCCGGCCCCTCGGCCAGCAGCGCCCGCCAGGACCGGAACGCCAGGTCGGGGCGGCCGGTCTGCGCGAACATCAGCCCGGAATAGTAGCGCGCCGTGCCGTCCGTGGGGTCGCGCGCCAGCGCGTTCTCCAGCGCCGCCTCGGCCTCGGGCGAGACGTAGCCGCCGGCGGCGAGGATCAGGAGGTCGGCCAGCGCCGTCCAGTCGGCGGCGGTCGCCGCCTCGCCCTTCACCTCGACGAGGCGGGCCTGCGCGGCATGGGCGGCGGCGAAGTTGCCGAGCGCGGCCTCGTTGCGGGCCAGAAGCGCCAGGCCCTGCAGGTCGCCCGGCCGCTCGGCCACCGTTCCGCGCAGCCGCTCGATCAGCGCAAGGTAGTCCGGGTCGGCCTCGGCCGGCGGCCGGGCGGGCACCTGCGCCTCGGCCTCGGCCTGCCGCGGGCGGGTGGCGCGCGCCTCCTCGGCGAGGGCGAGGCGGGTGGCGATCGGCAGGTCGGGATAGCCCGGCGCGCCGATCCGCGCATAGAGCCAGGCCGAGCCGGCGACGACCAGCGCGGCCGCGGCGGCGCCCGCCGCCAGCGTCACCCCGCGCGGCGCACCCATTGAAGTGCCCGCGGCGCTGCCGGCCAGCGCCCGATCGGCCTCCAGCACCCGGCGCGCGATCTCGGTCCGCGCCCGCTCGGCCTCGTCGGGCGCGAGGATGCCGCGGGCGACGTCCTTCTCGACCTCGGCCAGCTGGTCGCGGTAGACGCGCAGGTCGTACGCGGCCGCCGCCACCGCCCCCTCGCGCCCGCGCAGGAACGCGAGCGCCAGGAACGACGCGACCGCCGCCGCCAGCGCCAGAGCCACGATCCAGAACGTCATCACGGCAAGACCGCCATTCCGGGCCTCCGCCCCGCTTCGGGGTACACGTCTTGGGGTACACGTCCCGGGCCCCATGTACAGGCCGGTCCGCCGGGGCAAAAGGGGCAATCGACCGCGCCGGGGCCGGACCGGGGCCGGACCGGCGCCGGACCGGGGCCGGGGCGCGATGTCGCATTTTGCCCTATTGTGCCGCTGGTGGCGGCGGGGTTCAGTGCCACCCGTTCCATGAACGGCATGGGACCGCCGGGGATGAGCCGCCTTGAAACGCTATTCCGTCTTCGCCATCGCCCGCGAGGCACTGCGCCACCACGCGGGCTGGGAACGCGCCTGGGCCGCACCCGAGCCGCGGGCGCGGTACGACGTGGTCGTGGTGGGGGCCGGCGGGCATGGCCTCGCCACCGCCTACTACCTCGGCCGGAACCACGGCATCCGCAACGTGGCGGTGCTCGAGAAGGGCTGGCTCGGCGGCGGCAACACGGGGCGCAACACCACGATCATCCGCTCGAACTACCTGCAGGACCCCTCGGCCGCGATCTACGAGAAGGCGCGCAGCCTCTACGAGACGCTGAGCCAGGAACTGAACTACAACGTCATGTTCAGCCCGCGCGGCGTGATGATGCTGGCGCAGACGCAAGCCGAGGTGCGGGGCTACCGGCGCACCGCGCAGGCCAACGCGCTGCAGGGCGTCGCGACCGAGTTCATCACGCCCGCCCGGGTGAAGCAGCTCTGCCCGATCATCAACATCGACGGGCCGCGCTATCCGGTGCTCGGCGCGCTCTGGCAGGCGCGCGGCGGCACCGCGCGGCACGACGCGGTGGCCTGGGGCTACGCCCGGGCCTGCTCCGACATGGGGATGCACATCCTGCAGAACTGCGAGGTCACGGCCGTCCGGCAGGCCAACGGCCGCGTCACCGGCGTCGCCACCGGCAGGGGCGAGATCGGCTGCGACAAGCTCGCCATCGTCGTCGCCGGGAATTCCGGCGTGCTGGCCGGGATGGCGGGGTTCCGGCTGCCGATCGAATCGACCGCGCTGCAGGCGCTGGTCAGCGAGCCGATCAAGCCCTGCATGGACGTGGTCGTGATGGCCAATACCGTGCACGGCTACATGAGCCAGTCCGACAAGGGCGAGATGGTGATCGGCGGCGGCGCCGACAGCCACAACAACTACACCCAGCGCGGCAGCTTCCACCATGTCGAGGAGACGGTGCGCGCGCTGGTCGAGACCTTCCCGGTCATCTCGCGGCTGAAGATGCTGCGCTGGTGGGGCGGCATCGTCGACATGACGGGCGACCGCTCGCCGATCCTGTCGAAGACGCCGCTCGGCAACTGCTTTGTCAACTGCGGCTGGGGCACCGGCGGGTTCAAGGCGATTCCCGGCTCGGGCTGGGCGATGGCCGATCTGGTGGCCCGGGGCGAGCCCGGCCCGCTCGCCGCCGCCTTCGGCCTGAACCGCTTCCGCGAGGGCCGCTTCATCGACGAAAGCGTGGCGGCGGGGGTGGCGCATTGATGCGGCGGCGAGGTCTCCGCCAGGGGTCGGGCGATGGCGCCCGGACCGCGCCGCGGCAGGGTCCGCGCCGGCCGGCGGTCGGCCGGTACGCGGCTGGGGTGGCGGCCGTTTCCGGCAACTCCCCGCTCATCGGGAGGATCACCCCATTGTCCCCCCGTGCGATTGTGCCCACGTCTGCTAGGGTCCACTCCACGGCAGCAAGGGACTGTACATCATGGGAAACAACGTCTGGATCATTGTGGGGGTCATCGTCATCGTCGCCCTCGGTGCCTGGTACTTCATGTCGGGTGACGGCACCGCACCGCCGGCAACCGAGCCGGCCGCGACCGAGGCTCCGGCCGCCGACGCGCCCGCAGCCGACGCTCCGGCGACGGGGACCGAAGGCACGACCGGCGGCACGACCGGCAACTGACGGTCCGATCCTCGGGCGGGAGGGGGCCGGCGCATGCTGATCCTCTCCTGCCCGTACTGCGGCATCGCCGCCGAAGAGACCGAGCTTCAGGCGGGCGGCACCGCTCACCTCGCGCGCCACGGCCCCGGCGCTTCCGACGAGGACCTCGAGGGCTACCTCTTCCTCCGCGACAACCCCAGGGGCGTGCACCTGGAACGCTGGCGCCACGCGATGGGCTGCGGCAAGTGGTTCCTCGCCGCGCGCGACACCGCGACGCTCGAGGTGTTCGGCACCTATCCGGCGCAGAGCTCCGGCCCGCCGGCCGGGGTCGTGGCGCGGATCAGGGCGCGCCATCCGGGCTGGGAGTGGCGGGCATGAGCACGCGCCTCGCCTCGGGCGGCCGGCTGATCGACCGCGCGCGCGCGGTCGAGTTCAGCTTCAACGGCAGGCGGCTGCGCGGCTTCGCCGGCTACACGCTGGCCGCGGCACTGCTGGCCGGCGACCAGATGCTGGTCGGGCGGTCGTTCAAGTACCACCGGCCCCGCGGCATCGTCGCCGCCGGGCCGGAGGAGCCGAATGCGCTGGTCAACCTCGGCCAGGGCGCGCGGTTCGAGCCGAACGCGCGGGCGACGACGACCGAGTTGTTCCCCGGCCTCGCCGCCACCAGCCAGAACCACTGGCCGAGCCTCGAATTCGATGTCGGCGCGGTCAACAACCTTGCCGCGCGATTCCTGCCGGCGGGCTTCTACTACAAGACCTTCATCCACCCGCGGCCGTTCTGGAAGCACGTGTTCGAGCCGTTCATCCGCCGGTCGGCCGGCCTCGGCCGGGCGCCGCGGGACGCCGATGCCGACCGCTACGAGCAGGTCTATGCGCAGTGCGACGTGCTGGTGGTGGGCGGCGGCGTCGCCGGGCTTGCCGCGGCGCAGGCGGCGGCCGGGGCCGGCGCCCGGGTGATGCTGGTCGAGCAGGCCGCGCACTGGGGTGGCCGCGCCCCGGTCGACGGCGTCGGGATCGACGGGCAGCCCGCCGATGCCTGGGTGAAGTCCGCCGTGGAAGCCCTTGGGGCGACGACGAATGTCACGCTCCGCCTGCGGACGGTGGCGGCCGGCGTCTACGACCATGGCTATGTGCTGGGCCACGAGCGGGTGGCCGACCACGCGCCCGGCGATGGCCGGCCGCGGCACCGGCTCTGGCGGATCCGCGCCGGCCGGGTGGTGACGGCGACCGGCGCGATCGAGCGGCCGCTGGCCTTCGCCGGCAACGACATCCCCGGCGTGATGCTGGCCGGCGCGGTGCGCGACTACATCGTCAACCACGCCGTCAGCCCCGGCGACCGCACCGTGGTGGTCACCAACAACGACGACGCCTACCGCACCGCCATCGCGATCCGCGAGGCCGGGCTCGCCGTGCCGGTCATCGTCGATGCCCGGCCCGAGGCGCGGGGCGCGCTGCCCGAGCGGGCGCGCGCGCTCGGCATCCGCGTCGCGACCGGGATGGCCATCGCCGGGGTCGCGGGCGGCCGGCGCGTCGCCGGCGTCGCGCTCTGCCACCAGGCGGGCGAGGGCGCGGTGGTCGAGGAGGTGGCCTGCGACGCCGTCGCCATGTCGGGCGGGTGGTCGCCGGTCGTGCATCTGTGGAGCCATTGCGGCGGCAGGCTGATCTGGGACGAGGCCGGCGCGAT
>CAZYBG010000135.1:0-3199 GCA_964645155.1 uncultured Rhodobacterales bacterium
CGCTGCTGGCGGGCGGGCCGCTGCCGGCGGCGCTGCGCCCCGCCGACCTGCAGTTCGCCCTCGCGCCCCGGGCCGCCGCAGCCCTCGGCCGGCGGATCGAGGGCATGCCGGGCGCGCATGCCATCGTGATGAGCTTCTAGCCCGGTCAGGGCCGGACCGTCCCGTCGCCGGTGACCAGGTACTTGAAGCTGGTCAGCTGCTCGGCCCCGACCGGCCCGCGGGCGTGCAGTTTGCCGGTGGCGATGCCGATCTCGGCGCCCATGCCGAACTCGCCGCCATCGGCGAACTGGGTCGAGGCGTTGCGCAGCAGGATGGCGCTGTCGAGCCGGCGGAAGAACCGCTCGGCGGTGGCGTCGTTCTCGGTCAGGATCGCCTCGGTGTGGTTCGATCCGTGGCGGCGGATATGGTCGATCGCGCCATCGACGCCATCGACCACCCGCGCGGCGATGATCATGTCGAGGAACTCCCGGCCGAAATCCTCGGGCGCGGCGGGCACCGACCCCGCCAGCCCCTCGGCGCGCACCTCGACCCCGGCGGCGATCAGGTCGTCGACGAGCTGCCGCCCCAGCGTCGCGGCCACCGCGCGGTCGATCAGCAGGCACTCCGCCGCGCCGCAGACGCCGGTGCGGCGGGTCTTGGCGTTCAGGACGACGCGGCGCGCCTTCGCGGGGTCGGCGTCGCGGTCGACATAGATGTGGCAGATGCCCTCCAGATGCGCGAAGACCGGCACCCGCGCCTCGCGCTGGACGAGGCCGACGAGGCCCTTGCCGCCCCGCGGCACGATCACGTCGATGAACGCGGTCGCCCGCAGCATCTCGGCCACCGCCTCGCGGTCGCGCGTCGGGACCAGCTGCACCGCGTCCGGCGGCAGGCCGGCCCGGCCCAGCCCCTCGACGAGGCAGGCATGGATCGCCGCCGAGGAGTGCAGGCTCTCCGACCCGCCCCGCAGGATCACCGCGTTGCCGGCCTTGAGGCCGAGCGCGCCGGCATCGGCGGTGACGTTGGGGCGGCTTTCGTAGATCACGCCGATCACGCCGAGCGGCGTCCGGACCCGCTCGATATGGAGGCCGGAGGGCATGTCCCACGCGGCGATCACCGCGCCGACGGGATCGTCCTGCGCGGCGACGGCGCGCAGCCCGGCGGCGATCCCGCCGATGCGGTCCGCGGTGAGGAGGAGCCGGTCGAGCATCGCCGCCGAGAGGCCCTTGTCGCGGCCGAACGCCATGTCGCTTGCATTGGCGGCGAGGATGTCGGCGCCCCGCGCATCGACGGCGTCCGCCGCCGCCTCGAGCGCCGCACGCTTCGCCGCGGGCGCGGCGCAGGCGAGCTCGGCCGCGGCGGCGCGGGCGCGCCGGCCGATCTCCTCGATCAGCGCGGGGATGTTCTCCATGTCCTTCATCGGCCTTCCCTTTCGCCCTCGCCCGCGACGCGGAAGAGTTTTCGGCGAAAACTCTTCACTGCAAAATCTTCAGCGAAGATTTTGCCGCCTTGGGCGGCGTCATACAACCATGTCGTCGCGGTGGATCAGGGCGGCCCGGCCGGGATAGCCGAGGATGCCCTCGATGTCGCCCGAGCGCCGCCCGGCGATCGCGCGCGCCTCCTCGGCGGTGTAACGGGCGAGGCCCTTGCCCAGCGCCTCGCCGGCCGGCCCGAGGATCGTCACCGGATCGCCGCGCCCGAACCGGCCGGCCACCGAGGTGACCCCGGCCGGCAGGAGCGACTTGCCCTCGGCCAGCGCGCGGGCGGCGCCGGCATCGACACGGATCTCGCCCTTGGGCTTCATCGCCGCGATCCAGCGCTTGCGCGCCGCCTGCGGATCGCCCTCGGGCAGGAACCAGGTGCAGGGCGCGCCGTCGGCCAGCGCGCTGAGCGGACGGATCGCCGAGCCCTCGACGATCGCCATCGCGCAGCCCGCGCCGACGGCGGTGCGCGCCGCCATCAGCTTGGTCTTCATCCCGCCCTTCGAGAGCGACGAGACGGGATCGCCCGCCATCGCCTCGATCGCCGGCGTGATGGCCGCGACGAGGTCGAGCCGCCGGGCGGCGGGGTCGAGGCGCGGGTTGGCGGTATAGAGCCCGTCGACATCCGAAAGCAGCACCAGCTGGTCGGCCCCCGCCGTCGCCGCGATCTGCGCGGCCAACCGGTCGTTGTCGCCGAAGCGGATCTCGTCGGTCGCCACCGTGTCGTTCTCGTTCACGATCGGCACGACGCCGAAGCCAAGGAGCGTCGCCATCGTCGCGCGGGAGTTCAGATAGCGCCGGCGGTCGGCGGTGTCCTCGAGCGTGACGAGGACTTGGCCGGTGGTGATCCCGTGCGGCGCCAGCGCCTCCTCGTAGGCGCGCGCCAGCCGGATCTGGCCGACCGCGGCCGCCGCCTGGCTCTGCTCGAGCGCGAGCGCGCCCTGCGGCAGGCCCAGCACCCGGCGGCCGAGGGCGATCGAGCCGGAGGAGACGAGGATCATGTCGGTGCCCCGCGCCTTGGCCTCGGCCACGTCCTCGGCGAGGCCCCGCAGCCAGTCCGCCCTAAGCCGCCCCGAGGCCTGGTCGACGATCAGCGCCGAGCCGATCTTGACGACGAGCCGCCGCGCGGCGCGGATGTCCGGGCGGGCGCCCGTCAGGGTCGCCACGGCCCGGCCTCCCCAACCGGCGCCTCGGCCCGGCGGGCGCGGGCGATCTCGCGCCAGAGCGCGCGCAGCACATCCTCGACGCCCTCCCCGCTCACGCCCGAGCAGAGCAGGATGGGGCTGCCCGCGGCCCTCTCCAGCGCGCGGCGCCGCGCGGCGCGGGTCCGCCCGTCGAGCGCGTCGATCTTGTTCAGCGCCGTCACCCGGGGCTTGGCGGCCAGCGCCGGGCTGTAGGCCGCCAGCTCGGCCAGGATCGTCCGGCAGTCCTTCGCCACGGTCGCCGAGGTGCCGTCGACGAGGTGGAGGAGCACGGCGCAGCGCTCCACATGGCCGAGGAACTGGTCGCCGAGGCCCCTGCCCTCGCTCGCGCCCTCGATCAGGCCGGGAATGTCGGCCATCACGAATTCGCGCCCGTCGATGCCGACGACGCCGAGATTGGGCACCAGCGTGGTGAACGGGTAGTCGGCGATCTTCGGCCGCGCGTTCGAGGTCGCGGCGAGGAGGGTCGACTTGCCGGCGTTCGGCAGGCCGAGCAGGCCGGCATCGGCGATCAGCTTGAGCCGCAGCCAGACCTCG
>CAZYBG010000135.1:3209-6808 GCA_964645155.1 uncultured Rhodobacterales bacterium
TGGCGCGGCGCGGCGCCTGGTTCGTCGCGCTCTTGAACTGCAGGTTGCCCCAGCCGCCGTTGCCGCCACGGGCGAGCAGCACGCGCTGGCCGGGCGTGACCAGGTCGGCGATCACGGTCGCCTCGTCCTCGGCCAGGATCTCGGTGCCGACCGGCACGCGCAGCACGATGTCGGTGCCGTCCTTGCCGGTGCGCTGGCGGCCCATGCCGGGCCGGCCGTTCTGGGCGAAGAAATGCTGCTGGTAGCGGAAGTCGACCAGCGTGTTCAGCCCCTCGACCGCCTCGGCCCAGACATCGCCGCCCCGCCCGCCATCGCCACCATCGGGGCCGCCGAACTCGACGAACTTCTCGCGCCGGAAGCTGATGCAGCCGGCCCCGCCCGAGCCGGAGCGGATCGTCACGCGGGCGAGGTCGAGGAACTTCATCGAAACGGTCCTTCCGGGAGCCGGGTCAGGCCCCGAGGGCCTCCCGGGCAAGGCGATACTTCCAAACCGGCGCAGGCTCAAGCCGCTGGGCCGATACGCCCACGCCCTCGCCCGACGGCACGAAGCCGGCCCGGGCGAGAACCCGTGCCGAGGCGGGGTTGTCGGTGAAGACGTCGGCCCGCAGCGCGGGAACCGGGAACCGGGCGAAGACGTAGGCCGCGAAGCCGCGCACCACGCGGGTCATCAGACCACGCCCGGCCAGCGCGGGATCGAGAAAGTAGAAGATGTCCGGCTCCACCGCATCTGACACGCCGATCGAGCCCACGAAGCGGCCCTTGGGACCGGCGATGGCAAGGCGGAAGCCGAGCCCGCCGGCGTAGAGCCAGCGGGCCATGAAGGCCCGTGCGGCCGGCTTGGTCCAGTCCGCCGGGAAGGCGAACAGCATCCGCCCGACTTCGGGCCGCGTGACGATGCGCCGGAACGGGGCGGCGTCGTCCGCCCTGAGCGGCCTCAGCGCCACCTCGCCCAGCGGCACCGGAAGCCCCAGCGCGGCCTGCCAGTCCCGCCGGGTCAGGCGCGTGCGCCGCAGGAGGGTCGGCTGCCCGGTCGCCAGCGGCACCACCGTCCCGCGGCCGGCGGGGCGGAAGCCCAGCTTCTGCTGAATCCGGGCCGAGCGCAGGTTGCCGTCGTGGTAGCCCGAGACCACCGGCGCGGCGCCGTCGAAGAAGTGCCGCGCCAGAAGGACGCGCGCCGCCCGCAGGGCGTAGCCCCGGCCCCAGGCCCGCCGGGCGAGCCAGTAGCCGAGCTCGCGCTCCATGCCGATGACGCCGGCAAGACCGCCGGCATCGAAGATGGCGAAGACGGCGGCATCGGGTGCCGCATTCCGCGCCAGGAACGCCTCGGCATCGGCGCGCGTATAGGGGTGGGGCACGCGCGACAGCCACCGCGCGACCTCGATGTCGTCGAGCGCGGCGGCGATGTCGGCGGCGTCGGCCTCGGCCAGCGGCGCCAGCCTCAGCTTGCCCGGGGCAGGCCGAGGCGGTGCCATGCGCTCACCCCAGCCGGCGGATGTAGGTCCAGGTCGGGACCATCGCGCCGCGGGCGACCGAATAGGCCTCGGCGTCGCCGACATATTCGAAGCCCGCGTTGGTCAGGACCCGGGCCGAGCCGGGATTGTCCTGGAAAACGGTGGCGAAGAGCGCCTTCGACCCGAGCGGGTTGGCCGCCACGATGGCGCCCACCGCCTCGGAGGCATAGCCCGCATTCCAGAGCGCCGGGGCGACCCAGTAGCCGACCTCGGCCTGGTCGCGTCCGAGGCGCACCAGCGAGATCAGACCGAGCACCTCGGACGAGCCCTGCGCGGTCGCGTCGAGCGCCCAGACCGCGCGGTCGTCGCCGTTGGCAACGGCGCGGGCGACGAAGGCCTGCGCGGCGCCCGGCGGATAGGGATGCGGGATCGACGTCGTCATCTCGGCCACCCTGCGGTCGGCGGCATAGAGCTGGATCAGGCCGGCATCCGAGGGCCGGAGCGGCCTGAGCGCGAACCGGCCTGCCGGGATCACCGGCAAGGCGGTGCGGACCGTGTCGTGGATCATGGCGCCCTCCTCCGCAGAGCGTTCGTGCGTCCGGTTCTGCCGGCCCGGACTTCCGTTTGCCTCATCCCCAATGAAGACTTGGTGAAGCGATCCGCGTCCTGCAACCCATCCCCCTTCCCCGAGGCGGGCCGCGAGGCGCGACATCGGCACGATGCCGGCAAATCGCGGCAAAGAAATGACGCGGGCCGGCCCGGCCCGCCCGCCGCGCCACTGCCTTCGCCAGTGCCTGGGCCAGTGCCTTCGCCAGTACCTGGGCCAGTGCCTGGGCCGATGCCGGCGCGAGGCCGTCCCGCCGGCGCCTCCGGGGCTGTTGCTGCCCTGCTCATCCCGTCTCGTCCTCTCCTTGCCGACGGTCCCGAACGCGAAGGGGACCGGCGTTTCCGCCGATCCCCCAAGAGCTTCGTCCCTCGGTGTTTTTTCGGCTTACTCGGCGGCCTCCGCGGCGGGCTGGACGGATACGAACGTGCGCCCCTTGAGCCCCTTGTGGAACGTCACCCGGCCTTCGGAGGTGGCGTAGATCGTGTGGTCGCGGCCCATGCCCACGCCCCGGCCCGGCCACCACTGGGTGCCGCGCTGGCGCAGGATGATGTTGCCCGGCATGACCACCTGCCCGCCGAACAGCTTGACGCCCAGGCGACGGCCGGCGCTGTCGCGCCCGTTGCGGGAGGAGCCGCCTGCTTTCTTGTGTGCCATCGGTCCTTACTCCTTCGACTTCGCGGCCTGCGCCTTCGGCGCGGCCTTCTTCGCGGCGGGCTTGGCGTCGGGCTTGGCGGCAGGCTTGGCGGCGGGCTTGGCATCGGCCGCGGCCTTCGCGGCCGGCTTGGTGGCGGCCTTCGCCGACGGCTTCGGGGCGGCCTTCGCCGCCTTCGCCGCCTTCTCGGCCGCCGGCACGCTGCCCGCGCCGACCGCCGCCATGACGCCCGAGGCGTCGGCGCCCTTGGCCAGGATGTCGGTCACCCGCACCAGCGTGAGGTACTGGCGGTGCCCCTTCGTGCGCTGCGAGCCGTGCTTGCGCCGGCGCTTGACGAAGTGGATCACCTTCTCGCCGCGGATCTGTTCGATCACCTCGGCCTGCACCGCCGCGCCCTTGACCAGCGGCACGCCGAGCAGCGGGCTGTCGCCGCCCAGCATCAGCACGTCGTTGAACTGCACCTTGTCGCCGGCCTCGGCCGCGAGCTTCTCGACCCGGAGCACGTCGCCCGCCTGAACGCGGTACTGCTTGCCGCCGGTCTTCATCACCGCAAACATGCGTCTCGTCCTTGATGTCCCGCGCCCTGCGGCCCCGGTTTCCCGGCGTTTCCTGCCTCGGGCAGCGCGCCCCGCATCCGGGGCGTCATTGCTGGAATCCGCGCGGTCCGGCATGGTCCGGCGGAGATGCGGGCTTATCCATGAAGCCGCCCGGCCTGTCAATGGCCCGCCGGCACCGCGGCGCGGCCGCCCCGCGACGGCCGGAAGGTCAGATGTCCTCGCCCGCGAGGAACCGCGCGGCGCCGAGCCCGAGGTCGCGGCTGATCCCGGTGAAGAGCTCGTTGAACGCGGTGAAGAGCGCGGCGTTCAGCGCCTGGCCGCCCGGGCTGTCG
>CAZYBG010000136.1:0-3444 GCA_964645155.1 uncultured Rhodobacterales bacterium
CCGGCCGCCCGGCGCCAGGCGGCGGGCGCCCGCCGCGACCCAGAGGGAGAGGGGGACCGGGCCGCCGAGCGCGGTGCCGCGGCCGGCGTCGCGGGCCGGGGTGCCGTCGCCGGGCCGGAAGTAGGGCGGGTTCATCAGCACATGGTCGAAGCGGCGCGCCTTGAGTATGGCCGGCATCGCCGCAACGTCGCCCTCGACCACCTCGACCGCGATCCCGTTCAGCGCGGCATTGGCGCGGGCGAGCGCGGCGTAGCCGGGCTGGAGCTCGAGGCCGGCGAGGGCGAGCCCCGCGACCCGTGCCCCGAGGCAGAGGCTCGCCGCGCCGCTGCCGAGGCCGAGCTCGAGCACCGACTGGCCCGGCGCGGCGGGAACCGCGGCGGCCAGGAGCACCGGGTCGATGCCTGCGCGGTAGCCGTCGCGCGGCTGCCGCAGGCGGAGCCGCCCGCCGAGGAAGGCGTCCTCGGTCGTGGCGGCGGCGGCCTTCGGCACTCAGCGATCCTCGGTCACGGCGATGTCGTTGTCGCGCATCACGGCGCGGGCGCGGAACAGGTCCTGCTGCCGGACCATCAGCCGCTGCGGCAATATGCCGATCGAGCCTTCGAGGACGCTCATGTGGACGTCCATCGGAAAGGCCGCTATATCCTCGCCCTGGAGGAGGGCCGTCGCGAAGGCGATCACCGTCGGGTCGGTCGTGCGCAGGAGCTCTCTCATCCCGAGCGACTTAAGGGCAGGGCCGGCCCTTGTCGAGCCATCAGACGAGAGCCCCCGGATGAGCCTGGACCAGCCCCGCGCCAAACCCCACGAGCGGCTAGCCGATATCCTCGCCGACGACCTCGCCGCGGTGAACGCGGTGATCCGCGCCCGCATGGCCTCGGAGCATGCGCCGCGCATCCCCGAGGTGACGGCGCATCTGATCGAGGCGGGCGGCAAGCGGCTGCGCCCGATGCTGACGCTGGCCGCGGCGCGGCTCTGCGGCTATGCGGGCGAGGACCACGTGCGCCTCGCCGCGACGGTCGAGTTCATCCATACCGCGACGCTGCTGCACGACGACGTGGTCGACGAGAGCGGCCAGCGGCGCGGCCGGCCGACGGCCAACCTGCTCTGGGACAACAAGTCTTCGGTGCTGGTCGGCGACTACCTGTTCGCGCGGTCGTTCCAGCTCATGGTCGAGACCGGGTCGCTGCGCGTCCTCGGCATCCTGTCGGACGCCGCCGCGACGATCGCCGAAGGCGAGGTGCTGCAGCTTTCCGCGGCGCGCAACCTCGCCACCGACGAGGCGGTCTACCTCAAGGTCGTGCGCGGCAAGACGGCGGCGCTGTTCTCGGCCGCAACCGAGGTGGGCGGCGTGATCGCCGGCGCGCCGGAGCCGGTGGTGCGGGCGCTCTTCGCCTATGGCGACGCGCTGGGCGTGGCGTTCCAGATCGCCGACGACCTGCTCGACTACGGCGGGACCAGCCAGGCGATCGGCAAGAACACCGGCGACGACTTCCGCGAGGGCAAGCTGACGCTGCCGGTGATCCGCGCGGTGGCGGCGGCGAGCGCCGAAGAGCGGGCGTTCTGGGTGCGCACCGTCGAGAAGGGCCGCCAAGAGGCCGGCGATCTCGAGACGGCGATGGCGCTGCTGGCGCGGCACGGCGCGCTGGAGAGCACCCGGGCGAGCGCGCTCGACTGGGCCGCGCGGGCCCGCGCGGCGCTGGCCGAGGTACCGGCGCATCCGATCCGCGGCATGCTGTCGGACCTGACCGACTACGTGGTCGAGCGGATCAGCTGAGGCCGGGCCGGATGGGGCGGGGGCGCGCGGGCTAGGATGATCGTCTCGCGCGCGCGGCGGTTCGTCTTCGTCCATATCCCGAAGACTGGGGGCACGGCGTTCTCGCTGGCCTACGAGGCGCGCGCGGCGGCCGACGACATCCTGATCGGCGACACGCCGAAGGCGCGGGCGCGGCGGCGGCGGCTGGCAGGCGTCGCGGCGGCGGGACGGCTCTGGAAGCACTCGACGCTGGCCGATATCCGCGGGCTGCTGAGCGACGACGAGATCGGCGGGTTCTTCGTGGCGACGCTGGTCAGGAACCCCTGGGAGCGGATGCTGAGCTACTGGGCCTGGGCGCGGGCGCAGCGCTTCGACCACCCCGCGGTGCGGCTGGCGAAGGCGCTGCCCTTCGCCGACTTCCTGCGGCACCCTCGGACCCAGGCCGCGCTTCAGGCGAACCCCTATGCCACCTATCTCCGCGGGCCGGGCGGGGCGGAGCGCTGCGATCTGTTCGCGCGGATCGAGGTGCCGGCGGACCTCGACCCGCTCTGGGCGCATCTGGGCTTCCGGCTGGACCTGCCGCGGGTGAACGAGAGCGACCGGCCGCCGGACTGGCGCGCTGCCTACGACGACGCGACGGCCGCGCTGGTCGCCGGGCTTGCGGCGGAGGACATCGCGCGCTTCGGCTACCGGTTCTGACCCGGAGGGCGCCCCGTTCGAGGGAGAGGCGAGGGGCCGCCGGTCAGGCGGCCGCCCGGTCCGCCCCGAAGCGGCCGTAGAAGGTCTGGCCCTTCGCGGCCATCTCGCCCAGCAGCTCCGGCGCCTCGAAGCGCGGGCCATGGGCCCCGGCCAGCGCCTCGCAGAGCTCGACCGCGCGGGCCGCGCCGAGGATGTCGAGCCAGGCGAACGGCCCGCCCGACCAGGGCGCGAAGCCCCAGCCGAGGATCGCGCCGACATCGCCCTCGCGGATGTCGGTCAGCACGCCCTCCTCGAGCGCGCGGACGGCCTCCAGCACCTGCGCGAACAGGAGGCGGTGCTTGACCTCGGACAGTTCGGGCTGCGTCTCGGCCGGCTTGTGGCGGGCGGCGAGCCCGTCCCAGAGGCCGAGGCGCTGGCCCTTGTCGTCGTAGGCGTAGAAGCCGGCATTGGCCTTGCGCCCCAGGCGGCCCTGGTCGGCCATCCAGAACAGCACCTCGTCGACCTCGTCGTTCGGATAGGCCGCGCCCATCGCCGCCTTGGTCGCCTTCGCGATCTTCACGCCGAGGTCGATCGAGGTCTCGTCGGTCAGCTGCAGGGGGCCGAGCGGCATCCCGACCAGCTTCGCCGCGTTCTCGATCAGCGCCGGCGTCACGCCCTCCCGCACCATCCGCACGCCTTCGTTGATGTAGGGGATGATGCAGCGGTTGGCGTAGAAGAAGCGTGCGTCATTGACGACGATCGGCGTCTTGCGGATCTGGCGCACGAAGTCGAGCGCCTTGGCCACCGCCACCTCGCCCGTCTCGCGGCCCCTGATGATCTCGACCAGCATCATCTTGTCGACCGGCGAGAAGAAATGGATGCCGATGAAGTTCGCCGGGCGCTTGCTGGCCCTGGCGAGGTCGGAGATCGGCAGCGTCGAGGTGTTGGTGGCGAAGATGCAGTCCGCGCCGACCACGGCCTCGGTCCTCGCGGTCACTTCGGCCTTGACCTTCGGG
>CAZYBG010000136.1:3454-6755 GCA_964645155.1 uncultured Rhodobacterales bacterium
CCTTTTTAGTGACCTCGGCCTTGACGCCCACATCCTCGAACACGGCCTCGACGATCAGGTCGCAGCCCTCCAGCGCGGCATAGTCGGTGGTCGCGGTGATCCGGCCCAGCACCTCGGCCTTCCTCTCGGCCGTCACCTTGCCGCGCTTCATGCCCTTGTCGAGCAGCCCCTCGGAATGCGCGCGGCCGCGGTCGGCCGCGTCCTGCGCGGCGTCGATCAGCACGACCTCGATCCCGGCACCGGCGGCGACATAGGCGATCCCCGCGCCCATCATCCCGGCGCCGAGCACGCCCACCTTCCTCACCGTCTGGTCCGGCACCGAAGGCCGGTTCGCGCCCTTCTCCAGCGCCTCCTTGTTGATGAACAAGGACCGGATCATCGCGCCGGACGACGGGTTCGTCAGCACGTTGACGAACCAGCGCGCCTCGATCCTGAGCGCGGTGTCGAACGGCACCAGCGCGCCTTCGTAGACGGCGGCAAGCAGCGCCTTTGCCGCGGGATAGACTCCCATCGTCTTGCCGTGAACCATCGCGCTCGCGCCGACGAAGGTCATGAAGCCCGCCGGGTGGTAGGGCGCGCCGCCGGGCATCTTCCAGCCCTTGGCGTCCCACGGCTTCACCAGATCGGCGTCCGTCGCCGACAGCACCCATGCCTTGGCCTTCGCCAGAAGCTCATCGGCCGGCACCACCTCGTCTATCACCCCGGCCGCCTTCATCTTCGCCGGCGCGTCCATCTTGCCCTCCAGCAGGAAGGGCGCCGCCGCCATCGCGCCGAGCTTGCGGGACAGCCGCGTGGTGCCGCCGGCGCCGGGGAAGATGCCGACCATGATCTCGGGCAGGCCGATCCTGGCCTTCGGGTTGTCGGCCGCGAAGATCCGGTGGCAGGCGAGCGGGATCTCGAGGCCGATGCCGGCGGCGGTGCCGGGCAGGGCGGCCGCGATCGGCTTGCCGCCGGTCAGCTTCTTCGGGTCCATCCCCGCGCGCTCGATCTTCCTGAGGATCGCGTGGATCCGCATGATGCCGTCGAAGAGGCCCTGCGCCGGGTTGTCGCCCGCCTCTTCCTTCATCCGCGCGATGATGTTGAGGTCCATCCCGCCGGCGAAGTCCTTCTTGCCCGAGGTGATGACGATGCCCTTCACGGCGTCATCGGCCAGCGCCCGGTCGATCGCGGCGTCGAGCTCGGCGAAGCCGTCGAGGCTCATCACGTTCATCGACTTGCCGGGCACGTCCCAGGTGATGGTGGCGACGCCGTCGGCATCGGCGGCGTAGTGGAATTCGGTCATCTCGGGGGTCATCTTGGGGCTCCTCTCCATGGCGCGGCGGTCAGCGCTCGTATTCGGCGACGATGGCGCCGGACGCGTCGCGGAAGACGCGGTGGCGGCGGTCGGTGATGGTCAGGGTCAGGCCGGCATCGGGGTAGTGCACGACGTCGGCCATCCGGCGGGTGCCGACGACGAGGTAGGTGGCATCGGCGGCCGAGCGGTTCTCGAGGCAGTGGCCGACGGGATGGCCGGCGGGCCAGGCGGCGGCGTCGCCGGCGCGGAGCGGCGTCTCGGTCTCCTCGACCAGGACGACCTCGCCCGACAGCACGTAGACGAGCTCGTCCTCGGCCTCGTGCCAATGGCGATGCGACGAGCGCGAGCCGGGCGGCAGCGTCTCGAGATGCGCGCCGAACTGCGTGAGTCCGCCGGTATCGCCCAGCGGAACGTAGGAATAGGCGCCGAGCCCCGGGCCGAGGACCACGTGCGGGGTGGTGTCTTCGACGCGGGAGGCGGCGGGCAGGTCGAGCTTCGGCATCACGCACAGAGCCTTGCCGGGGCGCCGGCGGCGGGGGGCACGAGGGCGCGGCCGCTGTGCCAGCGGCGGGCCTGCCGGAAGGCCAGCCGGCCATAGTCGATCAGCTCGATCCGCGGGCCGCGGCGCGTCTCGGCGACGAAATAGGTGGCGCGCGCCTGGCGGGCCGGGCGCACCCGCCCGAAGCCCGCCGGCCCGAAATCGTAGTGCCAGTCGACGATCAGCCGGCCGCGCCCGCCGCGCGGCAGGCCCAGCGCGGCGATGCCGGCGCGGAGCGCGACGGCGCCCTCGCGCAGGGCACCGGCCCGGTGCTCGGCCAGCGCCGCCCGGATCTCGTCCTCGCCGGCCAGGCAGTAGACGGCGCCGGGCAGGAACACCGCCACCTTCTCGGCGTAGAGCCGCAGCATCGGATCGAAGTCGCCGGCGAGCAGCGCCGGCCCCAGCGGCGCGAGGTCGGGAAGCGCAGGCATCGGTCAGACGCGCTCGATGATCGTCGCCGCGCCCATCCCGGACGCGATGCAGAGCGTGGCGAGGCCGGTGCCCTTCCCGGTCCGCTCCAGCTCGTCGAGGAGCGTGCCGAGAATGATGGCGCCCGTCGCGCCGAGCGGATGGCCCATGGCGATCGCGCCGCCGTTGACGTTGACCCGGCCGTGGTCGACGTCGAAGGCCTGCATGAAGCGCAGCACCACCGAGGCGAAGGCCTCGTTCACCTCGAAGAGGTCGATGTCGGAAATCGACATGCCGCTGTCGGCCAGGATCTTCTCGGTCACCGGCACCGGGCCGGTCAGCATGATCGTCGGGTCGGTCCCGATCTTCGCGGTGGCGCGGATCCGGGCGCGGGGTTTAAGCCCGTGCTCCCTGCCGAACTGTTCGTTTCCGACAAGGACGGCCGCGGCGCCGTCGACGATGCCAGAGGAGTTGCCGGCATGGTGGATGTGGTTGATTTTCTCCAGGTGGGGGTACTTCATCAGCGCCACCTTGTCGAAGCCCGGCATCACTTCGCCCATCGCCTTGAACGACGGGTCGAGCCGGCCCAGCGCCTGCATGTCGGTGCCGGGGCGCATGTATTCGTCGCGCTCGAGCACCGGCAGGCCGTTCTGGTCGGTGACGGTGACGACCGATCGCGCGAAGCGCCCGTGCTCCCAGGCCGCCGCCGCGCGCTTCTGGCTTTCCACCGCCAGCGCGTCGGCATCGTCGCGCGAGAAGCCGTATTCGGTGGCGATGATGTCGGCCGAGATGCCCTGCGGCACGAAGTAGGTCTTCATCGCCAGCGTCGGGTCGACGGCGATCGCCGCGCCGTCCGAGCCCATCGGCACACGGCCCATCATCTCGACCCCGCCGGCGATATAGGCCCGGCCGGCGCCGCCCCGCACCTGGTTGGCGGCGAGGTTCACCGCCTCGAGGCCCGAGGCGCAGAAGCGGTTGATGGCGAGGCCGGGGATGCTCTCTTCGAGGTCCGAGGCAAGCACCGCGGTCCGCGCGAGGCAGCCGCCCTGTTCGCCGACCTG
>CAZYBG010000137.1:0-6662 GCA_964645155.1 uncultured Rhodobacterales bacterium
TGCCAGCCGAGGGTGAGCGCGAAGAGCGCCGCGACCGCCGCCGCCGCGCCGAGCGTCAGCGCGCGGTGGCCGGCCATCGCCGGCCGCGGCGCGAACGCCCGGCGCAGGCCGCGCAGCTGCCGGCCGACATCCTGCTGCACCGCGATCAGCGCCGGCACGACCATCAGCACGAGGACCATGCCGAAGCCCAGCCCGTAGACCAGCGTGATCACCGTGGGCCGCAGGAACTGCGCCTGCACCGAGGTCTCGTAGAGCAGCGGCGCAAGGCCCAGCACCGTCGTCAGCGTGGTCAGCAGGACCGGGCGCAGCCGGTCCGCGGTGCCCTCGATGATGGCCGGAACTAGGCCGCGGTCCTGCGCCTGCTCGTCGATCGTGGTCACCAGCACGATCGAATCGTTGATGATGATCCCGGTCATGCCGATCAGCCCGACGATCGAGAACATCGACAGCGCCACGCCCCATTCGGCATGGCCCCAGATCGCGCCGACAAGGCCGAAGGGGATCACCGCCATGACCACCAGCGGCCGGCCCCACGAGCCGAAGATCCAGGCCAGCACAAGATAGATGCCGAGCAGGCAGAGCAGGAAGCCGAGCAGTGCGTCCGACAGGAACTCCCGCTCCTGCTCGGCGAGGCCGGTCAGGCGCGAGGCGACGCCGTGCTCCTCCTCGATCCGCGGCAGGATCGCGGTGGTGAGCGCGGTGTTGATCTCGGCCGCCCGTGCGGGATCGTCGCCGGCGAGGTCGCCGGTCACCGTCACCACGCGGAGCCCGTTCTCGCGCCGGACGGTCGAGAACCCGGCCTTGCGCGCCACCGTCACGATGTCGGCCAGCGGCACGTCGGCGCCGGCGGCGGTGCGCACCAGCATCCGGTCGAGGAAGTCGGCGGTCAACTCGGCCTCCGGCAGCTCCACCCGGATCGCGGCCGAGCGGGTGCCGTCGGGATAGGTCGCGGCCTCGATGCCGTTCAGCCGCTCGCGCAGCACCTGGCCGATGCCCTCGGGGGTGAAGCCGAGCGCCTCGCCGCGCGCGGTCAGCTGCACCACCAGCTCCTCCTTGTCGTAGGCGAGCGTGTCCTCCAGCGCCGAGACCGCCGGGAACGGCGCGAGGGCGGCCTTCAGCGCCTCGGCCGCCGCCTTCAGCGTGTCGGCCTCGGCGCCGTAGAGCTGCACCGAAAGCGCGTCACCGCCGGGGCCGGAGCGCCAGCCGCGGAAGCTCAGCTCCTCCAGCATCGGGTGGCTCACCACCGCCTCCTGCAGGCGGGCGAGGAACTCGAACGACGAATACGGCCTGAGGTCGGCGTCGATCAGCTCGATCGAGATCGCACCGAGTTGCTCGGGCGCCTTGGTGTCGGCGCCGGCGAGCGCCCGGCCCGAGTTGCCGCCGATCTCGGCCAGCACGTAGCCGATCGGGTTCACGCCGTGCTCGGCCTCGTAGCCGGCGGCGACCTCGGCCGTGGCGCGCTGCAGCTCGCGCAGCATCTCGCGCGTGTCGCCGCGGGTCGCGCCCGGCAGCATCGAGAAGTTGCCGCTGATCGAGCCCTGTTCGGGCGAATCGAAGAACCGCCACGGCACGTCGCCGCGGATCAGCGCCGCCGTCTGCAGTGCCAGCAGCAGCACCGCGGCGGCCAGCACCGGATAGCGGGCGGCGATCACGCCGGCGATGAACGGCCGGAACAGCCGGGCGCGGAACCACGAGAAGCCGCGGTTCACCTGCCGCGACGGCCAGTCGTACCAGTGTTCCCTGGCCGAGGCGGCGAGCGAATGGGCCATGTGCCGCGGCAGGATCAGGAAGCATTCGACGAGCGAGGCGATCAGCACCAGGCTCACGGTGATCGGGATGTCGGCGATCAGGTTGCCGAAGCTCCCGCCGACGACGACGAGGCCGAGGAAGGCGATCACCGTCGTGATCGTCGAGGCGAAGACCGGCGCGGCCATGCGCCGGGCGGCGTTCACCGCTGCGGCGAGCGGCGGCTCGCCCAGGTCGCGCGCGCGGTGGTCGGCATGCTCGCCCACCACGATCGCGTCGTCGACGACGATGCCGAGCGTGATGATCAGCGCGAAGAGCGAGACCATGTTGAGCGTGGTGCCGAAGGCGTACATCAGCGCGATCGCGGCGGCCATCGCGACCGGGATGCCGGCCGCCACCCAGAGCGCGGTGCGCGCGTTGAGAAACAGGAACAGGAGCGCGACCACCAGCACCAGGCCTGCGACCCCGTTCTCGAGCAGGATGCGCAGGCGCCCGGTGATCTCGGCGGCGCGGGTGCGCACGAGGTCGATGCCGACGCCCGCCGGCAGCGTCGCCCGCATCTCGGCCGCCACCCTCTCGACCGTCTGCTGCATCTCGATCGCGTCGCCCCGGTCGTTGCGGTCGATGCGGATGGTGATCGCAGGGTCGTCGCCCACGTAGAAGGCGCGCTCGCGGTCGATGCCCTCGACCCGCACGGTCGCGACATCGCCCACCGTCAGCGGCGTGCCGTCCGGCGCGGCGCGGATGACGACGGCCGCGATCGCGTCGGCCGAGCGGCGGGCGACGCCACTGCGGACGCGGGCGTTGGCGCCGGTCACGTCGCCCGCCGGCCGCGCCTCGGCGGCGCCCGCGACCGCGGCCGAGATGTCCGACAGCTCGATCCCGTGCTTCACCAGGTTCACCAGCGGCACCTCGATCACGGTCGAGGGGGCGGCGAGCCCCTGGATCGTGGTGCGGGTGATCCCTTCCTGGAACAGCCGGGCGACGAACTCGTCGGCGAAGCGGGCGAGCTGGTCGGTGCCGACCGGGCCGGTGATGACCACATCGGTCACCCGGTCGCGCCAGACCTGGCGCGCGATCGTGGGGTCCTCGGCATCGGCGGGCAGGGTGGTCACGGCATCGACCGCCTGCTGGACCTCGTCGGTGGCGCGCGACATGTCCCAGCCGGGCTCGAACTCCAGGTTGATCGAGGCGACGCCCTCGCGGGCCATCGCGGTCGAGTTGGTCACGCCCTCGACGGCGACGAGCGCGGGCTCGAGCAGCTGGACGATGGCGCGGTCGACATCCTCGGCCCCGGCGCCGTCCCAGGCCACGCCGACGTTGACCTCCTCGACCACGGTGTCGGGAAAGAACTGCGCCCGCATCTGCGGCGCCGCCCAGATGCCGGAGGCCAGCATCAGCACCATCAGCAGGTTCGCCGCCGTGGGATGTGCGGCGAAATAGGCGAGCACGCCCTCGGCGCGCGACTGCAGGGGCGCGCGCGCTGGCTGGCGGGGCGGCTGGCGGGGCGGCTGCGGCGGCATCGTCATCCGCCGGCCCGGGCTTCGATCCGGGCGACGACGCCGGCCGGCACGGCGCCGGCCGCAAGCTGGGCCAGAGCCCGGGCCTTCGCCTCGGCCGGCATGCTGTCGCTGCCCTCGACGAGCGCGATGAGCGCCGCGCGCCGCTCGGGCGTCAGCGCGATCATCGCCTCGCCGGCGGTCGTGGCCGCGGTGGCGCCCGCGCCGCGCAGCGGTCGGACCCTGATCCCGGCGCCGAGAAACGGCGAGCGTTCAGCCACCACCTCGCGCCCGGCCAGCGCACCGGCGGCCACGATCACCTCGTTGCCCTGCCGGCGGAGGACCTCGACCGGCAGCACCTCCAGCCGGTCGTCGGGCCCGAGCGCCAGCACCGTCCGGTTGCCGTCGACCGCCGCGGCGGGAAGCAGTGCGACACCCTCGAGCGCCGGCTCGGTGACGCGGACGGTCACGAAATCGCCCGGCCGCAGCCCCGCCGGCGCGTCGAGCGCGGCGAAGAGGAGGCGCCCGGTCTGCCCCTCGGCCACCGCGCCGCCCTCGCGGCGGATCATGCCGCGGGCGACCGGCACGGCGCCGTCCGCGGTGTCTTCCGCTGCATCGAGCGCCGCCTCGACCGCCGCGCCGACGAGCCGGCCGTCGGGCCCGACCAGGCGGGCATACTGCGCGGTGGACAGCCGGAACGACACTTCGAGCGCCTGCGGGTCGATCAGGCGCGCCAGCCGCTCGTTGGCCGAGACGAGCCCGCCCTCGACCGCGGCGATGTCCGAGAGGGTGCCGGCGAAGGCGGCCCCGATGCGGGTCTCGGCCAGCGTCCGCTCCGCCTCGGCCAGCGCGATCGCGGCGCGTTCGAGCGCGATCGCGCTCTGGCCCGTCAGCGCCTCGGCCTGCGCCAGCGCCTGGCGCCGCGAGACCACCGCCTGCGCCGCCTGCGCCTGGGCGAGTTCGGCCGTCTCGACCGCCGCGTCCGAGCCGATGCCGCGGGTCGCGATCTGCCGCGCGCGGTCGAGCGCGCGGGCCTGCAGCGCCAGCTGCGCCTCGGCCGAGGCGAGGTCCTCGGCGGCAAGGACGCGCTCGCGCGCGGCATCGGCGACGCCCGCCTCGGCCTCGGCCAGATCGGCGCGGGCGACGGCAAGGGCGGCCTCGGCCTCGCGCGGATCGAGCGCGACCAGCAGCTCGCCTGCCGCCACGGTTCCGCCATCCTCGAAGCCGGGCGACAGTTCGAGGACCCGGCCGGTCGCGGCGGCGCGCACCTCGAGCGTCCGGCGGCTCCGCACCTCGCCGAAGGCAGTCAGGACCGGGGCGATGGTGGCGGGCTCGACGGTCAGGACATCAGCGGCGAAGACGCGCTCCTCGGCGGGCCGCGCGCCGCCCTCGCGCGCCATCCGCGCCTCGACCGCGGCGCGGATCGTCGCCCCCGCCCAGACCAGGAGGCCGCCGGTGACCGCGACGAGGAACAGCCCGACGAGGCTGCGCTTGATGAACCGCATGGTGCCTACCGCGTCCCCTGACCACCGCCGAGCGCCGACCACCGACCGTTCGGGCGTTGCAGAAGTGTAACCCCGCCCGGCCCGCGGTCCAACATTCGCGGGTCAAACGTTCGTGCGGGTCATTTCCGTCGGCGGTGCTCCTCGAGGCGCGGGAAGATCTCGACGAAGTTGCAGGGCCGGTGCCGGTAGTCGAACTGCGGCCCGAGGATCTCGTCCCAGGCGTCGCGGCAGGCGCCGGGGCTGCCGGGGAGCGCGAAGAGGTAGGTGCCCTGCGCGACGCCCGCGCAGGCGCGCGACTGCACCGCCGAGGTGCCGATTTTGCCCATCGAGACGATGGTGAAGACCGTGGCGAAGGCCTCGATCTCCTTCTCGTAGACGTCGCGATGCGCCTCGACCGTCACGTCGCGCCCGGTGAGCCCGGTGCCGCCCGTCGTGAGGACCGCGTCGATCCCCGGATCGATGCACCATTCCCGCAGCGTTGCCGCGATCTCCGCGCGTTCGTCGCGCACGATGCGGCGCCGGGCGAGGACATGCCCCGCGGCCGCGATGCGTTCGGCCAGCGTGTCGCCCGAGCGGTCCTCGGACGGCGTCCGCGTGTCGGACACGGTCAGCACCGCGAAGCGGACGGCGATGAACTCGCGGCTCTCGTCGATCCCGCTCATGGCTTGCGTCCCTCGATCAGGATCCGGAGCGCGAGCGCGCCGAACACCGTCGCGGTCAGGGCGCGGAGCACCCTCTCGACAGTCGCGCTCCGCGCCAGCGCGCGGCCGAGCCCGCCCGAGAACACGCCGACGAGGCCGTTCACGATGAACCCGCAGGCCGCGAGGATGGCGCCGAGCGCCAGGAACTGCGGCAGGACGGGATCGGCCGCCCGCACGAACTGCGGCACGAAGGCCAGGATGAAGAGGATCACCTTGGGGTTGGTGAGGTTCACGACCAGCCCGTCGCGGAACGCCCGCGCCGGCCGCACCGCGGGCCCGGCGCCGGGGCCGAGCGGCGCGCGCAGCGTCCGCCAGGCGAGCCAGAGCAGGTAGCCCGCGCCCAGCCAGCGGATCACGTCGAGCAGCCCGGGGAAGGCCGTCGTCAGCGCCCCGAGCCCGAGGCCGGCCAGCACCGCCTGCACCAGGACGCCGGTCGAGACGCCGGCCGAGGCCGCGATCCCGGCCCGCGCCCCGCCGCGCGCGCCCTGCGCCAGGCAGAACAGCATGTCGGCGCCGGGGGTGAGCGCCAGGGCGAGGGCGGCCGGGAAGAAGGCGAGAAGGACGAGCGGGTCGATCATCTCGGCCCCCTCAGTCGCGCCTGCAGTTCCAGCAGGTCGGCCCAGGCCTCGCGCTTGGCCGCCGGGTTGCGCAGCAGGTAGGCCGGGTGCAGCATCGGCAGGCAGGGGCGCCCGCGCGCCTCGGTCCAGCGGCCGCGGACCCGGGTGATGCCCGACAGGCCGGTCAGCACGCCGAGCGAGAAGCGCCCCATCGTCACCAGGATCTCGGGATCGGCGAGCGCGATGTGGCGGTCGAGGAACGGCGTCATCATCGCCAGCTCCGCGGCCGAGGGGTCGCGGTTGCCGGGCGGGCGCCAGGGCAGCATGTTGGTGATGTAGAGGGCGTGCGTGGGGTCGGGGCTGCCGCGCGACAGGCCGATCGCGGCGAACATCCGGTCGAGCAGCTGGCCGGCGCGGCCGACGAAGGGCCTGCCCTGCAGGTCCTCCTCGCGCCCCGGGGCCTCGCCCACGATCATCACCCGCGCCGCCGGGTTGCCGTCGGCGAAGACGCAGCTGCGCGCGCCCTGCTTCAGCTCGCAATGCGGGTAGGCCGCCATCGCCTCGGCCAGAGCCTCGAGGCTCGCCGCCGCGCCGGCCATCGCCCCGGCCAGCGCCAGCGCCTCGGCCACGGCATCGCCCGCCGCCGCCGCGGGC
>CAZYBG010000138.1:0-5816 GCA_964645155.1 uncultured Rhodobacterales bacterium
TGCGCAGGGCCGAGTTCGGCTTCTTCGGCGTCGTCGTGTAGACGCGCGTGCAGACGCCGCGCTTCTGCGGGCATTCCTGGAGGTGCTGCGATTTCGACTTCGCAACCTTGGGCTGCCGCGGCTTGCGGATCAGCTGCTGGATCGTTGGCATTAACGGTTCCCCGTGCTCTTACCGGTTCATGTCTCGATGCGCGCCGCGGAGAAGCCGCGAAAACGCCAAAACCGCATGCGTCCCCTCGTTCGCGGGAACGACGCGGTGGAATTCCAGAGGATCGGGGCGCAGGGGCCCGGATCGTGACCACTTCAGTTTCTTCAGTTTCGGGTTCCGGTCACGGCTCAAGGGCCGTCGTCCGGAGTGCGCGCGATATACGGGGAGTCGCAAGGGGTGTCAACAGCCCGGACCTGCCCCTGCCCCGGCCGGGCCGGTGCAGGTGATTCGACACCGGAAATTGCGCGCTTGATCAGCTTGTAAACTGCCGGTTGCAGGGTCGGACCTGACGGCGTTCGGCTGTCCGAAACAGACTGAAGCGATAGGCCCCGATTGTCGCACACCAACCGTAGGCGACAGGTGAATTATGACTAAGCTATGGTTTTTATTTGCCGAATTTCGTCCGCCATGCTCACACTCAAGGCCAGCTCAGCAGGTTGATTGGGAGCAAAAATGCAAGACCTCATACTTCGTGCCTCCGTCGCCACGATGGTGCTCGGTGGCTCCGCGCTGCCCGCTTCGGCGGGATCGCTCAGCGAATGGCGCCGCGGGTTCCTGCACTGGTGGCAGAACCGGCCGGGCCGCGGGTCCGGCGGAGACCACGGCGGCAATCACGGCGGTGGTGGTGGCGGCGGTCATGTGACCGTCCCGGAGATCGACGCCGCGACCGGTATCCTCGCCCTCGCGGCCGTGTTCGCGGCGCTGGCGTTCGCCTACGAGATCCGCCGGCGCCGCTCGGCGTCCTGACTGATGTGACGTCCCGGGCGGCAACCCCGCCCGGGATACTTCAGACGAGCGACCAGTCGCCTTCCCAGACCGCCCCGGCTGCGACGATGCCGTTCGCGACCGCATGCGACACGATGGCATCGGAAAGCCGCCCCTTCCGGAGGAGGACGAGAGCGAAGACCACGCCGGCGAGACCGGCCGCGACCCAGCGGCCGTGCAGGATGCCGAAGGCCACGGATGACACCGCGATGGCGACGACGCGGGCGCCGAGACCGCCCGCTTCGGCCATTCGCGTCATCAGGTAGCCCCGGAAGAACGCCTCCTCGATGATCGGGACGAGGACGACCGTGCCGATGATGCGCGTCGCGATCCAGGCCGCGAGGGCGAGGCCACCAAGGACCGAAAGGGCATCGGCCACCTCCGTCCCGGCGCCGCCGCGCTCCGCCGATGCGAGCCAGAGCGCGCCCACCACAATCCCGGCGCCGATCGCCACCGCGTCTGGCCGCCAGTCGAGTGCGCGGAACGCCGGCCACCAGTAGGCGACCGCGATGGCCATCACGGCTGCCTTCACGGGATATCCGAGCTCGGGCTCCGGAAAGAAGGCGCCCACCGCGATGCTCGCCGCCATGAAGCTCACGAATGGCAGGATCGCGGCTGCCACCGGATCGGCCCGGAGCGGCGGCCCGGCAACGGCAGGCCCGACCGGTACGCGCTGGAACCATGCGATCCGATGCGCGACGACCAGGATCAGAAGGGCGAGCGCAAGGAAGAACAGCCAGCCGGCATAGCTGTGGAAGCCGTTGACGGCGAGGTCGGGCGAGACGCGCGCGCCGATCAGGATCAGCCCCGAGATCCGGGTGACGTTGAAGAGCCAGCTGAGCAGAAGGCCCAGCGGCAGGACAACGAGAACGAAGCGGAGCGGTCGTATCTCGCGCCGGAACAGGCCCGCGTAGATGGCAACGAACCCGGCGACGAGGGCGAACCCCTCGACGCCCGAGCACGGCCGCGCGATCTGCACGACGAAGTCGTCGACACCCAGGACGAACGTGGCGGCATCGGCCTCGGGAGCGGCGCCGAGAAGCCAGAGAACGCTCTCGACCGCCGCGAAGGTGGCCGCCGTCAGACGGTCGACATCCCAGATCGGCAGGGCGAGCCCGGCGAGATCGGGCAGGAGGAACCCGGCCGTCACCGCGGCCGGCAGTACCACCGGCTCGGCCCGCAGGAGCCCGGCCCAGGCTGGCGGCGGCGCCAGCCAGAACGCCCCGCCGACCGCCGCGAGCACCGATCCGGCAGCGAGTATCGGGCCGGCGATGCCGAACGCGGCGGCCAGGCCGCCGGCGCCGAACAGCACCGCGGGGAGGACGAGCAGGACAACCCCCGCCAGGTGCAGGGCGAACCACAGGCGCCCCTGCCCACCCGCATCCGATGCGGCGCGGAACGCGCGGACCGGCTCGGGCCGGGCCCAGGCGAAGACCACGGCGACGGCAAAGAGGACAAGCGCCCGCGCAGCAAGGCTGCGCAGGAACCGGCAGGCACCATAGGCATCGGTGGCGTTGCATTCGACCAGGTTCAGCACCTGGTACATCGCCGCGAGGGCGACGACTTCGACGCCCAGCAGGATCGCGATCAGCGTTCCGCGGTTGCGTACGAGGTTCATCAGGCCCGGGTCCGTCCGTTGGCGACGGGCGATCTTGCCCGGACGATCGCGACCGGCCGAGGGCGAAGCTATGTCATTGCGATGGCCCCGCCGGATGGCTCGCGGCGGCCGTCGCCGCGGGCGCCACGCCCCTCCGCGCCCGTTCCCGGTAGAGCGTGAAAAGCCCCGTTCCGACGACGATGGCGGCGCCGGCCAGCGTCGTGGCGTCGGGCCAGTCGCCGAAGACCACAAGGCCGAGCAGCAGCGCCCAGAGCAGGCTGGTGTACCGGAACGGTGCGACAACGGCGAGGTCGCCTGTCCGCATCACCAGAACCGAGCAGACATAGCCCAGCATCACAAACGTTGCGGCGCCCGCAAGCACCCCGAGCGCCATCGGCGTGACCGGTACCCACGACCCGGTCAGGCACCCGGCGGCGCCGAACAGCGTGACCGCAGCCGAGGCCGCGCAGGCGACCGTCAGCGAGGGCACCCCCGCGTCGAGGCGGCGGGTCGTGATGTCGCGCAGCGTCACGCAGGCCACCGAGGCGATGGCGAAGAGCGCGTAGCGGTCGAAGCCCTCCGCCCCAGGGCGGACGATCAGGAGCACCCCGAGAAACCCGACCGAGACCGCGAGAAACCTGCGCCAGCCCACGGGCTCGCCCAAGAATAGCGCCCCGGCGAGCGTGATCGCGAGCGGCAGCGCCTGCAGGATCGCGGTCACATTGGCGAGCGGCATGTGGAAGAGGGCAGTGATGAAGAAGTAGGCGGCGCCGATCTCGGCGAGGCTGCGAAGGCCGATCAGCCGCCAGCTGCCGGGCGCGAGCCTGAGCCGCAGGGCGCCGAGCGCGCGGGCAATCAGAACGAGGAAGGCGGTCGTCGCGACACCGCGCAGGAAGATCGCCTGGAACAGCGGCAGGTCGTCCGCAAGCAGCTTCATGAATGCGTCGTTCAGCGTGAAGGAGGCCATCGCCGCCGTCATGATCAATGCGCCGCGCGCATTGTCGCCGAGCCGTCGCATCCCGTTGCCTCCCTGCCGCCCGGGCCATAGCAGCGCCCGCGCCGCGCCGCCAGTGGCCGGCAAGGAGGCAACGCCCGCCGCGGCAGGGCTGCCGGGCGGGCGTCAAGTCCGGTGTGAAGGAGGCTGCGGGCCGGCACGGAGCCCGCCCGCAGGGCCTTGTGTCAGTCGCGGCTTTCGGGCGTCTCGACGAGGAAGTCCTCGGCCTCGGTCTCGATCACGTCGTCCATCATCGGCGCCGCCAGCGCCGCCGCGGCCTCGGCTTCGGCGCGGCGCTGCTCGATCACCGTCTGGTCGCGTTCCGACGCGATCCGCCGGATCCGCGTCGTCGCGCCACCCGTGCCGGCCGGGATCAGCCGGCCGACGATGACGTTCTCCTTCAGCCCGACAAGCTTGTCGCGCTTGCCCTGGACGGCCGCCTCGGTGAGGACGCGGGTCGTCTCCTGGAACGAGGCCGCCGAGATGAAGCTGCGGGTCTGCAGCGACGCCTTGGTGATGCCCAGCAGCACCGGCGCCCCCTTGGCGGGACGCAGGCCCTGGCCTTCCGCCTTGGCGTTGATCTCGTCGAACTCGATCCGGTCGAGCTGCTCGCCCGGCAGCAGGGTCGTGTCGCCGGACTCGATCACCTCGATCTTCTGCAGCATCTGCCGCACGATGACCTCGATGTGCTTGTCGTTGATCTTCACGCCCTGGAGCCGGTAGACGTCCTGCACCTCGTCGATCAGGTAGTCGGCCAGCGCCTCGACCCCGAGGATCCGCAGGATGTCGTGCGGCGCGGGGTTGCCGTCCATGATGTAGTCGCCCTTCTGCACGAAGTCGCCTTCCTGCACCGGGATGTGCTTGCCCTTGGGCACCATGTACTCGACCGGCTGGAACGTGTCGTCGGTCGGCTCGATCGTGATGCGGCGCTTGTTCTTGTAGTCCTTGCCGAAGCGCACGTAGCCGTCGATCTCGGCAATGATCGCGTGGTCCTTCGGACGACGCGCCTCGAAGAGTTCCGCCACCCGCGGCAGACCGCCGGTGATGTCCTTCGTCTTGGCACCCTCGCGCGGGATCCGCGCCACGACGTCACCGGCCCGGAGCTCGGCGCCGTCCTCGAGCGACAGGATCGCATCGACCGACATCGGGTAGCTGACCGGTGCGCCGGCGTCGTTGCGCACCGGCTCGCCCGTCGCGGCGTCCATCACGATGACCTCGGGCTTGAGGTCCGAGCCGCGGGGCACGCTGCGCCAGTCCGACACGATCTTCTGTGTCATGCCGGTCGCATCGTCCGTATCCTCGCGGATCGAGAGGCCCGAGACGAGGTCGACGAACTTTGCCACGCCCGACTTCTCGGCGATGATCGGCAGCGTGTAGGGGTCCCATTCGAAAAGCTTGGCGCCCCGCTTCACCGCCTGGCCGTCCTTGACGAACAGCTTGGAGCCGTAGCCGATCTTGTGCGCGGCACGCTCCTGGCCCTTGTCGTCGATGATGGCGACCGACATGTTCCGGCCGGTCACGATCAGGTCGCCCGCCGCGTTCGCGATGGTCGTGGCGTTGCGGAACTCGACCTTGCCCTCCTGGCTGGCCTCGAGGAACGACTGCTGGCCGCCCTGCGCGATCCCGCCGATGTGGAACGTCCGCATCGTGAGCTGGGTCCCCGGCTCGCCGATCGACTGCGCGGCGATGATGCCGACGGCCTCGCCGACGTTCACCATGGTCCCGCGGGCGAGGTCGCGCCCATAGCACATCGCGCAGACGCCTTCATCGGCCTCGCAGGTGAGCGGCGACCGGATCCTGACCGCCACGACACCGGCGTTGTCGATGAGATCGGCCTTGCGCTCGTCGATCAGCTCGCCCTCACTTACGAGAACCTCGTCGGCGGCCGGCCGCAGGACATCCTCAGCCGCGACGCGGCCGAGGATCCTCTCGGACAGCGACGAGACCACCTCGCCGTCGTTCACCGCGGCCTTGGCCGTGATGAAGCGGTCGGTGCCGCAGTCCTTGCTGCGCACGATGCAGTCCTGCGCGACGTCGACGAGACGGCGGGTCAGATAGCCCGAGTTCGCCGTCTTGAGCGCGGTGTCGGCCAGACCCTTGCGGGCGCCGTGGGTCGAGTTGAAGTACTCGAGCACCGTCAGGCCTTCCTTGAAGTTCGAGATGATCGGCGTCTCGATGATCTCGCCCGAAGGCTTGGCCATCAGGCCGCGCATCCCAGCGAGCTGCTTCATCTGGTTCTTCGAACCGCGTGC
>CAZYBG010000138.1:5826-6172 GCA_964645155.1 uncultured Rhodobacterales bacterium
CCCACGCATACCCGCCAGCTGGCGGATCTGCGCCGCGGAACCGCGCGCGCCGGAATCGGCCATCATGAAGATCGAGTTGACCTGCTGGCCGCCGGTGCGGGTTGCCTGCGTCTTGGACGCAGAGTCCATCATCGCATCAGCGACCTTGTCGGTGCAACTCGACCAAGCATCGACAACCTTGTTGTACTTCTCGCCGCGCGTGATCAGCCCTTCCGAATACTGACGTTCGTAGTCAGATACGAGATCCTTGGTCGCATCGACCAGCCGCTTCTTGGCTTCCGGCACGACCATGTCGTCCTTGCCGAACGAGATGCCGGCCTTGCAGGCCTCGCGGAAGCCGACTTCC
>CAZYBG010000138.1:6182-6565 GCA_964645155.1 uncultured Rhodobacterales bacterium
GCGGTAGACTTCGTCGATGACCTTGCCGATGGCCTTCTTGGTCAGCAGCGTGTTGACCAGGTCAGGGCTGATGCCCTTGGCGCGCGGCAGGATGTTGGCCACCATAAAGCGGCCAGGCGTGGTGTCGATGATGCTTCGCATCGGTTTGCCGTCGGCATCTGTACCATGATACATCGCCCGCACTTTCGAATGCAGGGTCACAAGGCCAGCGTCCAGCGCATGCTCGATCTCGGCCACATCAGAGAAGACCATCCCCTCCCCCGGCTCGCCCTTCTGGTCGAGCGATAGGTAGTAGAGGCCGAGGATGATGTCCTGGGACGGAACAATGATCGGCTTGCCGTTGGCGGGCGAGAGGATATTGTTGGTCGACATCATCAGCACGC
>CAZYBG010000139.1:0-6503 GCA_964645155.1 uncultured Rhodobacterales bacterium
TTCCAGCTGTCGCTGAAGGAGGGGCTGACGGTCTTCCGCGACCAGCAGTTCTCGGCCGACATGCGCAGCCCCGCGGTGCAGCGGATCGAGGACGTGCTGACGCTGCGCACCCGGCAGTTCCGCGAGGACAACGGCCCCCTCGCGCATCCGGTGCGGCCGGAAAGCTATGTCGAGATCAACAACTTCTACACCGCCACGGTCTACGAGAAGGGCGCCGAGCTGATCGGCATGCTGAAGCGCCTGGCGGGCGACGCCGGCTATGCCCGCGCGCTCGACCTCTATTTCGAGCGGCACGACGGCGAGGCGGCGACGATCGAGGACTGGCTGAAGGTGTTCGAGGACGCCACCGGCCGCGACCTGACCCAGTTCAAGCGCTGGTACTCGCAGGCCGGCACGCCGCGCCTGCGGGTCGAGGAGGCGTTCGCCGACGGCCGCTACACCCTGACGCTGGAGCAGCGGGTGCCGCCCACGCCGGGCCGGCGCGAGAAGCTGCCGCTGATGATTCCGGTGGCCATAGGCCTGCTCAACCCGAACGGCGACGAGGTGGTGCCGACGCAGGTGCTGGAGCTGACCGAGGCGCGGCAGAGCTTCAGCTTCGACGGCCTCGCGACGAGGCCGATCCCCTCGCTGCTTCGCGGGTTCTCGGCGCCGGTGATCCTCGAGCGGCCGTCGACGCCCGAGGAACGCGCCTTCATCCTCGCCCACGACACCGACCCGTTCAGCAGGTGGGAGGCCGGCCGCGCGCTGGCCAAGGACGTGCTGACCCGGATGGTGACCGAGAATGCGAGCCCCGGGCCCGCCTATCTCGACGCGCTGGCCCGCGTCGCCCGCGACGAGGCGCTCGACCCCGCGTTCCGGGCGCTGGCGCTGCGCCTGCCGTCGGAGGACGACATGGCGCAGACGCTGCACGATGCGGGCGTGACGCCCGACCCCTGGGCGATCCATGCCGCGCGCGAGCGGCTGGCCGAGGCGGTGGCGCAGCGGCTGGCGCAGGACCTGCCCGGGCTCTACGAGGCGATGCGGGTGCCGGGCCCCTACACGCCCGACGCCCGCGCCGCGGGCTGCCGCGCCCTGCGGCTGACGGCGCTCGCCTGCCTCTCGCGGCTCGATGGCGGGCGGCGGGCGGAACGGCAGTTCCGCGAGGCCGACAACATGACCGAGGAGCTCGGCGCCCTCGGCATCCTGCTGGCGCGCGGGAAAGGCCAGGACGCGCTGCAGTCGTTCTACCGCCGCTGGCAGCACGACCGGCTGGTGATCGACAAGTGGTTCACGCTGCAGGTCGCCGAGGCGGCCCCGGCCGCCACCGCCGGGACGGCGCGCGGCCTCACCGCGCATCCCGACTTCGACTGGAAGAACCCCAACCGCTTCCGTTCGGTGATCGGCGCGCTGTCGGGCAACGCCGCGGGCTTCCACGACCCCTCGGGCGCAAGCTACCGGCTGGTGGCCGACTGGCTGATCCGGCTCGACCCGGTGAACCCGCAGACCGCGGCGCGGATGTCGACCGCGTTCGAGACCTGGGGCCGCTACGACGCCGACCGCAAGGCGCTGATCCGGGCCGAACTGGTGCGGATCGCCGACGCACCCGGCCTGTCGCGCGACACCGGCGAGATGGTGGCGCGGCTGCTCGAGGCCGGCTGACGGGACCCGGCCGGCCACGGCCGGCCTGGCATGTCGGCGGAAATTGGCCCAAGACCGGCCGTTTCGCCACCGGAAACGGCCTTGGGGGACGCCTGTGGCTTTGTTGCGCTGTCCAAAACTCCCCGGCCACATTACCTTGCGGTAAGGCAGGAGGGGGGCCGGGCGACCGGCTGGGCAGGATGGCGCGGCGACCGGGCTATATCCATCTCAACATTCCCCGACGGGGGCGGTTCTACTTCGCCTTCGGCGTCGGGTTGATCTTCTGGCAGACACTGCGCTACGGCGAGGCGCCGCTCGCGGCAGTGTTCGGCATCTGCTTCTTCCTTGCCACCGTCGTCTGGCTGGCGTTCCGGCAGAAGCCCGCGGGCATGGAGATCCGCGATGGCCGCTGGCGGTTCTTCGTCGGCCACCGGCAATGGTCGGTGGCGCTGCGCGATGTCGCCGCCGTCCGCGTCACCGGGGAGAACGCGCTGGAGCTCGAGCTGCGCGACGGCCAGACCGACGTGCTGCCGACGGAACTGTCGCCCGAGATCGAGCCGCTCCGGCGCGAGCTCGCCCGGCAGGGCATCCCGCTCGAGGCCTGATGCCGGGCGGAAAGCCGCCCGAGCCGGACATCGTCATGGAACCGTCGCGACCCAAAGGCTATTTGCTCGGCATGCGTGACCGTATCGACCCGCTGATCCTCGAGCGCGCGCCCTGGCTCCGACGCCCGCTCGCGGCGCCGGTGCGCATCACGCTCGACCGCGTACTCGGCTACGACCGGACGCTGAAGATCGGCGAGACGGTAGCACCGCTGCCGGCCGCGGCGATCATGGACAGCATGGCGCGGCTGCTCGCCCGCGACGTCGAGATCGACGGCCTGCATGCGGTGCCGGCCACCGGCCCGGCGCTGATCGTGGCCAACCACCCGACCGGCATCGCCGACGGCGTGATGGTCTGGCACGCGCTGGCCCGGCTGCGGCCCGACATCTTCTTCTTCGCCAACCGCGACATCCTGCGCGTGCTGCCGCAGATGGAGGACATCATCGCCCCGGTCGAATGGCGCCCCGACAAGCGCACCCACGCCAAGACGCGCGAGACAATGGCCTATACCCGCACCGCGCTCGAGGCCGGCCGCATCGGGGTGATCTTCCCCTCCGGCCGGCTCGCCAAGCGCCGCGGCCTGCGCCTCTTCGAGCGGCCGTGGATGGCCTCGGCCGCGATGATCGCCCGCAAGTTCGAGGTGCCGGTGATCCCGCTCAACATCCGGGCGCGCAACTCGGTGCTGTTCTACCTCTTCGACCTGCTGCACCCGACGCTGCGCGACATCACCCTGTTCCACGAGACGCTGAACAAGCACCGCCAGCCGTACCGGATGACGCTCGGCGCGCCGATCCGGCCGCAATCGCTGCCGAAGGACGACGAGACCGGCATCGAGATGCTGCGCCGCGCGACGCTCGGCCTCGGCGGCCGCGACGCGCCGACCGTCTCGCTGGTGCGCACCACGCGCCGGCCGGCCATCGCGCGTGCCCGCCTTCTCGGCTGAAGTCCGGCGCGGCGGCGCCGCGAATCCGCCGCATTGCCCCGGCATCTCCGGCGATCATGCTTGAGGCACCCTACAGATTTGAACGTCGAGGCCGCCGTCCGGGCCTCTGGCTCGCGATCGGCGCGGGCTTCGGCTTCGTCATCGTCGGGCTGGTCAAGGGCGATTTCTGGCTCGCCGCGCTCGGCCTCGCCTTCCCGATCCCCTTCCTCGCCTTCGAGCGCTTGATGGGCATGCCTGCCGGCGTGATGATCGGCGACGGCAAGCTCGGCTGGTGGCGGGGCACCGAGCAGGGCGCGGCGCCGCTTGCCGTGATCCGCCGCGCCATCGTGAACGGCAGCCGGGTGTCGCTGATCTTCGAGGACGGCACCACGATCGACCTGCCGGAGGCCTCGGTGCCGCCCGGCACCGAGCTTGGCGCCGAACTGGCGCTGCGCGGCGTGCCGGTTTCGGCCGAGTAGGGCGTGCGCCGGACGGCGCCCGAGCGGGCCTAGAGGCAGTAATCCTGGCTGCGGGTCCAGGCCGCGATGTCGGCGCGCTTCGAGGCATTGCGGAACGGCGCCCAGTCGCGCCCGACGCCGTCGGTGCCGTCGCCCGCCACCATGCGGTCGCGCGCGACCTGCACCGCCGCGATCCGAACCGCGCAGGACAGGTTGGCCGAGCCGTCCTTCAGCGCCGCGGCGCTGCGCGCGTCGCAGCCGTAGTTGGCCGCGGTGGGCGGGGCGATCTGCAGCAGCCCGATCCAGCGGCCGCCGCCGCCCGAGGCCGCGGGGTTCCACGTGCTCTCGTGCTTGGCCAGCGCCGAGAACAGGCCCGCCCAGAAGGCGCGCCTTTCAAACATGCCGTTTTCCGCATATCCGGGGCAGAACGTCGCGATGTCGGACGGCACGAGGCTTGCCAGCACCGCCCCGTCATCCTCGAGCGCCGCGAGCGTCGCGCCGGTCCAGGCGGGGGCTTCGGGGTGGAAGTCCCAGCGCATCGCGGGCGGCTCCTCGACCGCGGGTTCGTCGACCGTGCTGCCCATGCAGCCCGAGAGGAGCGTGGCGAGGACGATGGCGGCAAACGGCATGCGCAAGCGCAGCGAAAGGGCAGCGGAGTGGGATGGCATCTGGCACGTCGGGTTGCACCGGACCTGGCTGGCCGGCGCCGGCGAACTTGCCGGGCGAGGCTTCGCCGTGCAATCTCCACTGCAGGACGTCGGCGAGTTCCCGCCGCAACCATCCGGAGAGCCGCCTTCAAAGCCGTTCGCGCGCAGCCGCAATCGATCATCCGGAGACCACGATGCAGCCATATTCGAAGGGCAGATCATAGATTTAGTGAGATCGATGCAATCCTCTGGGATTCGGGTAATGAGTGAACGCGAGACGCCCCCGGCGCTGCCGTCTGCGGACGGCGACGGCCGTGGCTGGATCGCCCTGAGCGCGGCGCGCCTGTTCATGCGCCTCGGGCTGCAGCGCCAGCCCGGCCCCGACGGCGACGAGGCGCTGGTGCGGCAAATCGACGTGCCCGTCCTCATGGCCGCCCCCGAACCCGCCGAATGGGCGGAGATCCAGGCGGGATTCGCGATCCTGGCCGAGCAGGAACTCTGGCTTTCGGTGCTGGAGCGGCTCCGCGGCGTCGATCAGTCGCGCCAGCAGTTCGTCTCGGGCAAGCGATATCTCGACTGCGCGTTCGCCGGCGCGCTGTCGCCGGTGACCAAGCACCTGCGCCCCGAGCTGAACCTGCCCGACGCGCAGGCCGCGCTCCAGGTGTTCGAACGAGTGCGGGCGGCGCATTCCAACGACTACATGTCGTCGGTTCTCCTTGCCGGGGCGCTGACCGAGATCGGCTACGCGCTGCGCGGCGATGCACCGCCGGGCCGCACCTCGCCCGAGCCGAATGCGCGCTTCCGCGCCTTCTTCGCGCGCGCCGAGGAAGTGCTCGAGGCGTTCGACCCGATCCAGGAGAACTCGCCGATGCTGGCCGAGGCGCGGTACTTTCTGATCCCCGGCATCGACGGCGGCGCGAAGGTGCTGAACGACTGGTACGAGGACTGGGCCGACCTCGACCCGTCGAACCCGTTCACGCTGCTGGCGCATGGCAGGTTCCTGATGCCGGACTGGTACGGCAGCTATGACGCGATCGCGCGCGAGGCGCGCCGCGCGGTGGCCCGCGCGGTCGAGGGGCTCGAGGCGGGCGCCTATGTCTATCTCTGGCGCGCCGCCCTCGAGGCCGCGCCGTGGGAGGTCGCGCGCGTCGATACCCGGCTGATGCTCGACGGGATCGAGCGCCTGCTGACGGCGACGATGAGCCAGCACCTCGCCAACGACCTCGCCGGTCTTCTGGCGCGGCTGGCGCGCCCTGCCGCCGGCGAGGAGCCCGCCGACACCGCCCGCGCGGCACCGGCGCGCGACCGGCTGCGGCGCGGCTTCGGCCAGCTTCTCCGCCGCCACCTGCGGGAGATCCAGGCGCCACTCTGGCAGATGGACGTGCCCGCGATCCGCGCCGCGATCGCGGCCGAGTTCGCGGCCGAGCTCGGCCAGGGCATGATCGTCCGCCCCGGTCCGCAGGGCCTCGAGGGCGTGCCGCCGGCAGCCGCGGCGCGGTAGCCGGACGGAGCCCCGACGGGGGCCCCATGACCGGGGCCATGACGGGCCCCATGACGGGGGCCACGACGGGGGGTCTGACGGGCCGCTTGCCTCGGCCGCGGGCGCTGCCTAGAAGCGGGGGCGACGATCAGGGAGGCACCCGCCATGCTCGACCATCTCGCCTACGAGGCCCCGAAGCCCAAGATCATCCAGGGCGCCCGGTCCGACTGGGAGCTGGTGATCGGCATGGAGGTCCACGCCCAGGTCGCCTCGCAGGCCAAGCTGTTCTCGGGCGCGTCGACCGCGTTCGGTGCCGAGCCGAACTCCAACGTCTCGTTCGTCGACGCGGCGATGCCGGGGATGCTGCCGGTCATCAACGCGTTCTGCGTGGAACAGGCGGTGCGCACCGGGCTGGGGCTGAAGGCCAGGATCAACCTCTTCTCGGCGTTCGACCGCAAGAACTACTTCTACCCCGACCTGCCGCAGGGCTATCAGATCAGCCAGCTCTACCATCCGATCGTCGGCGAGGGCGAGGTGATCGTCGACATGGGGCCGGGCATCGCCCGCCGCGTCCGGATCGAGCGGATCCATCTGGAACAGGATGCCGGCAAGTCGATCCACGACATGGACCCCGGCCTGTCCTTCGTCGACCTCAACCGCACCGGCGTTGCGCTGATGGAGATCGTGAGCCGCCCCGACATCCGCGGGCCGGAGGAGGCGGCGGCCTATGTCGTGAAGCTGCGCCAGATCCTGCGCTACCTCGGCACCTGCGATGG
>CAZYBG010000140.1:0-338 GCA_964645155.1 uncultured Rhodobacterales bacterium
TCCGAGGTGGAGCATGTGCTGGCCACCCAGACGCTGATCCAGCGCAAGGGCAAGAACATGAAGGTCGAGATCACGGGCTCGCTCGGCCCCGGGGTCACCGCCAAGGACATCACCCTGTCCGTCATCGGCGCCACCGGCACGGCCGGCGGCACCGGCCACGTCATCGAATACTGCGGCCAGGCGATCCGCGAGCTTTCGATGGAAGGCCGGATGACGGTCTGCAACATGGCAATCGAGGGCGGGGCGCGGGCGGGCCTGATCGCCCCCGACGAGAAGACGTTCGCGTATGTGGCGGGCCGGCCGCACGCGCCGAAGGGCGCGGCATGGGAGGCCGCGCT
>CAZYBG010000140.1:348-6486 GCA_964645155.1 uncultured Rhodobacterales bacterium
CGCGCTCGCCTGGTGGAAGACGCTCTACACCGAAGACGGTGCGCATTTCGACAAGGTGGTGACGATCCGCGGCGAGGATATCGCCCCCGTCGTCACCTGGGGCACCAGCCCCGAGGACGTGCTGCCGATCACCGGCGTGGTGCCCGACCCGTCCGACTTTGCCGGCGGCAAGGTCGAGGCGGTGCAGCGCAGCCTCGACTACATGGGCCTTAAGCCCGGCCAGAAGCTCAGCGAGATCGAGATCGACACCGTCTTCATCGGCTCCTGCACCAATGGCCGGATCGAGGACCTGCGGGCAGCCGCGGCGATCCTGAAGGGCAAGAAGAAGAAGGACGGGCTGCGGGCGATGGTCGTCCCCGGTTCGGGGCTCGTCCGCGCGCAGGCCGAGGAAGAGGGTCTGGCGCAGATCTTCATCGACGCCGGGTTCGAGTGGCGCCTCGCCGGCTGCTCGATGTGCCTCGCGATGAATCCCGACCAGCTGAGCCCCGGCGAACGCTGCGCCGCCACCTCCAACCGCAACTTCGAGGGCCGCCAGGGCCGCGGCGGGCGGACGCATCTGCTGTCCCCCGCGATGGCCGCGGCGGCGGCGATCACCGGGCGGCTGACGGATGTGCGGGCGATGATGTGACGCCGGACCGCGCGGCGGCTCAGCCGAGCGCGGCAAGGATGGCGCGTTCGGCGGCCGCCGTGTCGGCCGTTCCGCCCAGGTCGCGCGTCTGCGTCTCGGGCCGCTCCAGCGAGCTCTCGATCGCTGCCTCGAGCCGGCGCGCGGCCTCGCCCTCACCCAGGTGGTCAAGCATCATCGCCGCGGTCCAGACAGCCGCAACCGGGTTCGCGATCCCCTTGCCGGCGATGTCGGGCGCCGAGCCGTGGACCGGCTCGAACATTGAGGGGAAGCGCCGCTCGGGGTTGAGGTTCGCCCCCGGCGCGATGCCGATCGACCCCGCCACCGCTGGTCCGAGGTCGCTCAGGATGTCGCCGAACAGGTTCGAGCCGACGACCACGTCGAACCAGTCGGGATGCAGGACGAAATGGGCGGTCAGGATGTCGATGTGGTATTGCGCGGTCCGGATGTCGGGATGGCGCGCCCGCGCCGCCGCGAACCGTTCGTCCCAGAACGGCATGGTGTGCACGATGCCGTTCGACTTCGTCGCCGAGGTGACGTGGCCCCCCCGCGTGGCGGCCAGGGCGAAGGCGAAGTCCATCACGCGATCGACCCCTCGGCGGGTGAAGATCGCTTCCTGCACCGCAAGCTCCTGCTCGGTCCCGGCATAGAGCCGCCCGCCGACCTCGGAGTATTCCCCCTCGACGTTCTCGCGCACCACGACGAAATCGATGTCGGCGGGTCCGCGACCGGCCAGCGGGCTTGTCACCCCGCGCAGGAGCCGCACCGGGCGAACGTTAATATACTGGTCGAGGGCGCGCCGCAGCGGGATCAGCAGGCCCCACAGCGACACGTGGTCCGGCACCCCTGGCCAGCCCACGGCGCCCAGATAGATCGCGTCGTGGTCGCGAACCCGGTCGATCCCGTCGTCGGGCATCATTCGGCCGGTTTCGGCGTAGCGGCGGCAGGACCAGTCATACTCGACCCATTCGACCACGAAGCCCTGCGACGCCGCCACCGTGTCGACCGCGCGCTGGCCGACCGGGATCACCTCGGTCCCGATGCCATCGCCAGGGATGCAGGCGATCCGGTAGCTGCGTGTCATGCGACATCTCCAAAGAAAGCCTCGAACCGGCCGGCGACGAGGTCTGGCAGTTCCTCGGCAAGGTAGTGGCCACCCGGAAGGCTTTCGCCTGCGACCCGCTCGGCACGCAGGCGCCACAGTGCCAGTGGGTCGAAGCAGCGCCCGATCACTCCGTGCGCACCCCAGAGCGCGAGCAGCGGCTGATGCACGCGCCGCGTCCCATCGGCGTCGTCGTGGGCGATGTCGATGCCGGCCGCGGCACGGTAGTCCTCGCACGAGGCGTGGATCGTCTCGGGCGTGAAGGCGGCGATGTAGGCCGCACGGGCGGCGTCGGAAAAGGGCGTCAGCCCGGCGCTGCCCGACCCGCATTTCTTCAGCCAGTAGCCCTCCGGGTCGGCGCTGATCATCTGCTCGGGGAAGGGTGCCGGCAGGATCAGGAAGAACCAGTGCCAGTAGGCGCGCGCGAAGGCGTCGGTCGTGCCGGCATACATCTCGCGCGTCGGGGCGATGTCGAGCAGCGCGAGCGCGCGGACCTTCTCGGGATGATCGAGCGCCATCCGGTGCGCGACCCTCGCGCCGCGATCATGGGCGCCGACAAGGAAGCGGTCGTGCCCAAGCGCGGCCATGACCGCCAGCATGTCGGCCGCCATCGCACGCTTGGAGTACGCGACATGGTCGGCCGAGGTCGGCGGCTTGTCCGAGGCGCCGTAACCGCGCAGGTCGGCGCACACGACTCGGTAGCTGCGTGCCAGGCGCGGCGCCACGCGGTGCCACATGGCATGCGTCTGAGGGTAGCCATGCAGCAGGAGCAGCGGTGGCCCCGCACCACCCGCGACGCCCGCGATCCGCACGCCGCTCGCATCGATCTGGAAGGGCTCGAAGCCGTCGAACATGGCCACCATGTTTGCCCGGCAGCCGGGTGCGGCGCAACCGCCCGGCTTTACCTTGCGCCGGTTTTGCCATATCTGCGCCACGCAGCCCCGAGGTCGATCCCATGGACAAGTTCACCACCCTCACCGCCGTCGCGGCACCGATGCCGCTCGTCAACATCGACACCGACATGATCATCCCCAAGCAGTTCCTGAAGACCATCCTGCGCTCGGGGCTGGGCAAGAACCTGTTCGACGAGATGCGCTACGACACCGACGGCACCGAGATCGCCGGCTTCGTCCTGAACCAGCCCGCCTACCGCAACGCGCAGATCCTGGTCGCGGGCGACAATTTCGGCTGCGGGTCGAGCCGGGAGCACGCGCCCTGGGCGCTGCTCGACTTCGGCATCCGCTGCGTGATCTCGACGAGCTTCGCCGACATCTTCTACAACAACTGCTTCAAGAACGGGATCCTGCCGGTCGTCCTGCCGCAGGACGCGCTGGATCACCTTATGGACGATGCCCGCAAGGGCGCCAATGCCCGGATCAGCGTCGACCTCGAGGCGCAGACGGTGACCGCATCCGACGGCCGGAGCTTCGCGTTCGATGTCGATCCCTTCAAGAAGCACTGCCTGCTGAACGGCCTCGACGACATCGGTCTCACCCTCGACAAGGCCGACGCCATCCGGTCGTTCGAGACGCGGATCCGGACCGAGCGCCCTTGGGTGTAGAGTCCACAGGCACGCTACATCTTGGGGTTGCTCCGAAGGGCGTCACAATTCTGCCCCGGCATTGATGCAAAGCGGCGACAGTGTTTCCGCGAAAACGCCGGTTTGTTAACGTTTATATGCGGTTACCGATGGGAGTCGGGCCGGATTTGGGCGATAACAAGGTCAAATTGCGGCACGCTGGGACGGGACTGCAATTTGAAGCGGGGCACGAAGGTGCAGATTCTGGTCAGGGACGTGGGGCCCCGCTGGTACGGACCAGCGATATCGCGGAGGGCGCTCACATGCTTTCCCGCGTAACATCGGCCACCGTGCGCGGCCTTCTCGTCGCGCTCCTCGTCGTGGCCCCGTCGCTGCTGCTGCCCCAGGTCAACCCCGACACCGCCGAGATCGTCTCGCTGGTCGCGCTTTTCGCCGCGGCGCTCACGATCATCGAATACGCCTCGAGCTATCCCAGCATCGTCGAGTTCCGCGAGGCGCCGCCCTTCAACCGGATCCGCTTCCTGTCGCTCTTCGTCTCGGTGCTCCTGATCTCGATCGTCTGCCGGGGCCCGGCCGATGGCGGCTTCACCGGGTTCGTCCAGGGCATCGGGATGATGATCGGACAGGCGATCGACTTTCCCTACAGCCCGGTCTGGCTGATGATGCAGATCGTCTCGGAGGAGACCGCGCCCTACCGGGTCGAGCTTGTCCGCGCCGCCGCCGGCATCAGCTACCTGATCTCGCTCATCTCGCTCTGCATCTTCATCCTCGTGCTGCGCTTCGCCGGATGGCCGCGCGGGCTGGCGGGCTTCAACGTCTGGATCAACCTGCCGACATTCGACCCCACCGCCGGCGCCGACGTGGTCGAGCGGCTCAACCGCGACGCCCGGATCAACCTCGCCTTCGGCATCCTCCTGCCGTTCCTCATCCCGCTCGCCGTGAAGGCCGGCGCCTTCCTGTTCGAGCCGCTCGAGTTCAACTCGACCCACACGCTGATCTGGACGATCGCGGCCTGGGGCTTCCTGCCGTCGAGCCTGCTCATGCGCGGCGTCGCCATGGCGCGTGTCGCCGACATGATCGCCGAGCGGCGGCGGCGGCGCGAGCAGGAGAACACGGGGCTCGTCACCGCCTGATCCTGCGCACGCTCGCCCTGGCCCTTCTGGCCGCGACCGCGGCGCCCGCGGGCGCTGAAACCCTGCGCGTGGCGGTCTGGAACGTCGAGCTCCAACGCCGCGGCCCGGGGCTCCTGCTGCGCGACATCGAGGGCGGCGAGGATCCGCAGGTCGCCGCCGTCGCCGCGGTCGTGGCCAAGGCCCGGCCCGACATCCTCCTCCTTCTCTCGGTCGACTACGACCACGGGCTTGCCGCACTCGACGCGCTCGCGGCACGCTTCGCCGAGGCCGGCGCCGGCTTTGCCCACCGCTTCGCGCTGCGCCCCAATTCCGGGCTCGCGAGCGGTCTCGACCTCGACGGCGACGGGCGGCTCGGCGGGCCGGGCGATGCGCAGGGCTATGGCGCGTTCGCCGGGCAGGGCGGCATGGCCATCCTTTCCCGGCTGCCGATCGCCGCGGCCGAGGCGCGCGACTTCTCGGCCTTCCTCTGGCGCGACCTGCCCGGCGCGCTGATCCCCGAGCGCGACGGTGCGCCGTTTCCGTCCGCGGCGGCGATCGAGGCGCAGCGGCTCTCGACCACGGGCCACTGGGAGGTGCCGGTGATCCTGCCGTCGGGCCAGCGCATGCGCCTGCTCGCCTGGCACGGGTCGCCGCCCGTCTTCGACGGCCCGGAGGACCGGAACGGCCGCCGCAACCACGACGAGACCGCCTTCTGGACCGCGCTGATCGACGACAGGCTCGGCGTCCCCGCGCCGGCCCCCCCGTTCGTGATCCTCGGCGATGCCAACCTCGATCCTGCCGACGGCGACGGGCGCGGCGCGGCGATTCGCGCGCTTCTCGCCCACCCCGCGCTGCGCGACCCCGCGCCCTCCGGGGCCGGCGGCGCGGCCGCGTCCGCCGCCCAGGGCGGCGCGAACGCGGCGCAGTCGGGCGACCCCGCGCTCGACACCGTCGACTGGCCGGATGACGGCCCCGGCAACCTCCGCGTCGACTATGTGCTGCCTTCGCGCGACCTTGCCGTCGTGGCGTCGGGCGTGTTCTGGCCCGAGCCCGGCACTCCGATGGCCGAGACGGTCGAGGCCGCCTCGCGGCACCGGCTGGTCTGGGTCGACCTCCTGCTGCCCTGAGCGCCCCTTGCGGCGGGGCCGCGGGGCGCCGAGAGTGACCGGCATGGAATGGCGCGACCAGGGGGCGCTGCTCGGCGTCCGGCAGCACGGCGAGACCTCGGCAATCATCGAGGTCTTCACGGCCGAGCACGGCCGCCACGCCGGCGTCGTGCGCGGTGGCGTCAGCCGGAGGATCGCACCGATCCTGCAGCCGGGGGCGCAGCTCGACGTGACCTGGCGGGCTCGGCTCGACGACCATATCGGCGCCTTCACGGTCGAGCCGATCCGCTCGCGCAGCGCGGTCATCATGGCCGACCGGCTGGCGCTGGCGGCGCTCGGCGCGATCACCGCGCTTCTCGGCTTCGCGCTGCCCGAGCGCGAGGCGCATCCGGCGCTCTACGCCCGCACCGTGGCGCTTCTCGACGCGCTCGGCGCCACGCCCGTCTGGCCGCGCGACTACCTGCTGTGGGAACTCGCGCTGCTGGAGGAGCTCGGCTTCGGCCTCGACCTGTCGCGCTGCGCCGCGACCGGGGCGACCGACGATCTCGCCTACGTCTCGCCCAAGTCAGGCGCGGCGGTCAGCCGGGCCGGCGCCGGCGCCTGGTCCGACCGGCTGCTGCCGCTGCCGCCCGCGCTGCGCGGCCTGCCGGCCG
>CAZYBG010000141.1:0-6479 GCA_964645155.1 uncultured Rhodobacterales bacterium
GACCCGGCGGCGGCGAGCCACAGCGCAGCCGCCGCCAGGGCCGGCCCCACCCGCGACGCAGCCCGCGACGCAGCCTGCGTTACCGGCGCGGCTGGCGCCGGCGCCGCCGTGCCCGACCACATCCGCCCGAGCGTGCCGTCGCGGTCGACAAGCGCGTGCCTGAGCGCGCCGGCGACATGGAGCGCGATCGCGGCGAGGAGGACCTTCGTCGCCACCCCGTGCAGCGCCGAGAACGCCGCCGCCACCGCCGCGCTTTCCGGCACCAGCGGCAGGCCCTGGCCGAGGGGCCAGAGGATCGGCGCAAAGCCGGTCGTCGCGGCATGGTGGACCCAGCCCGACAGCGGCACCGCCACCAGCCCGCCATAGAGCGCCCAGTGCACCGTGGCGGCGAGCGCCGTCTCGGCCCGCCGGTCGGGGTGGAGCGGCGCCGGTCGCGGCTGCGCCAGCGCCCAGCCGATCCGCGCCAGCGCGACCAGCAGCACCGCGACGCCGAGCGTCTTGTGCGCCGAGAAGAGCTGCGCCTTCAGCGCCAGTTCGCCGGGGTCGGCCGCGGGCAGGCGGTTCGCGACGAGCCCGAGCGGCGCCAGCGCCAGGATCAGCAGCGCCGTCAGCCAGTGGAACGCCCGCGCGACGCTGCCGTAGCGGGCCGGGGTGTTGGCGATCGGCATCGGCGGGCTCCGCAGGGCTCCGGCGGGGCTGGGGGCGGGGCCGGGGCGCGGCAGGAAGCTAGCGCGGATGCCCGCGGAAGCAAAGCGCCGCGGCGGTCATGCAAGCTCTGCGCGAAAGGTTTGCGATGCGCACGATCAGGCGCTATGCCGCGCCCCAGGAGCGGCGACGGGGGCCGCGAGAGAGACCCGCGACAGGGACCGTGACAGGAACCGCGACAGGAGCCGCCATGAGCCGTGCATTCGTCTTCCCCGGGCAGGGCGCCCAGGCCATCGGCATGGGCCGCGACCTCGCCGCCGCCTATCCGGCCGCGCGGGCGGTGTTCGACGAGGTCGACGAGGCGCTGGGCGAGAAGCTTTCGGCGCTGGTCTGGGACGGCGACATCGAGCGGCTGACGCTGACCGAGAACGCCCAGCCGGCGCTGATGGCGACCTCGGTCGCGGCGGTGCGGGCGCTCGCCTACGAGGGCTGGACGGTCGAGACGGCGGCCTTCGTGGCGGGCCATTCGCTGGGCGAGTACTCGGCGCTCTGCGCGGCGGGCGCGCTCGGCCTCGCCGACACGGCGCGGCTGCTGCGGCTGCGCGGCCGGGCGATGCAGGCGGCGGTGCCGGTCGGCATCGGCGCGATGGCCGCGATCCTCGGGCTCGGCTACGAGGCGGTGGCCGCGGTCGCCGCCGAGGCGGCGCAGGGCGGCGAGGTCTGCGAGGCGGCCAACGACAACGACCCCGCGCAGGTCGTCGTCTCGGGCCATCGCGGCGCGGTGGAGCGGGCCTGCGAGCTGGCGAGGGCGGCTGGCGCCAGGCGGGCGGTGCTGCTGCCGGTCTCGGCGCCGTTCCACTGCAGCCTGATGGCGCCGGCCGGCCGGGCGATGGCCGAGGCGCTGAGCCACGTGACCCTTGCGCCGCCGCGGGTGCCGCTGGTCGCCAACGTGCGGGCCTGCGCGGTGGACGAGCCGACGGTGATCGCCGCGCTGCTGGTCGAGCAGGTGACGCACCGGGTGCGCTGGCGCGAGTCGGTCGCCTGGATGGCGCGGCAGGGCGTCACCGAGTTCTGGGAGATCGGCGCGGGCCGGGCGCTTTCGGGGATGATCCGGCGGATCGCGCCGGAGGTGGCGGTGCGGACCGTCGGCACGCCGGAGGAGGTGCGGGCCGCGGTGGCGGGCTGACGCCGCCGGCCGGACGGGGAGCGGAATCGGTACGGGGATCGGGAGGGGGAGGCCGCGCGTTGGGCCGCGCGTTCCCAGGGGAGGAGGCATGATGTTCGACCTGACGGGAAGGGCGGCGCTGGTCACCGGCGCCTCGGGCGGAATCGGCGCCGCGGTGGCGCGCGCGCTGCACGGCGCGGGGGCGACGGTCGGCATCTCCGGCACCCGGACCGGGCCGCTCCAGGACCTTGCCGCGGCGCTTGGCGGGCGGGTCCATGTGCTGGCCTGCGACCTTGCCGACGCGGCGGCGGTGGAGGCGCTGCCGAAGCAGGCGGCCGAGGCGATGGGCGGCATCGACATCCTTGTCAACAATGCCGGCATCACCCGCGATGGCCTTCTGATGCGCATGTCGGACGAGGACTGGGCGGCGGTGATCGAGGTCAACCTCAACGCCACCTTCCGGCTCTGCCGGGCGGTGCTGCGCGGCATGGCCAAGGCGCGCTGGGGGCGGATCGTCAACGTCACCTCGGTGGTGGCGCAGGCCGGCAACCCCGGGCAGGCGAACTACGCCGCCGCCAAGGCCGGCGTCCTCGGCATGTCGAAGTCGCTGGCGCACGAGATCGGCAGCCGCGGCATCACCGTGAACTGCGTCGCGCCCGGCCTGATCGAGACCGCGATGACCGAGAAGCTGACCGATGAGCAGCGCCAGCGGATCCTCGCCGGTGTTCCGGCGGGCCGGATGGGGCGGCCCGAGGAGGTGGCGGCGGCGGTGCTCTACCTCGCGAGCGAGGAGGCCGCCTACGTCACCGGTGCGACGCTGAACATCAACGGCGGCGGCGACATGTTCTGACCCGCCGGCGGGCGCCCGGCGGGTGGCCCGACCGGCTGCCGGTACCCGCCCCCGGCCGCCGGGGGAAAGCGTTTGCCTCGGCCATCGCTTGTGCTATAGGCGGCGCGATCCAGGTGGCGGCCCGCCGCAGCCGAAGGGTCCGCCGGGGGGCGGGCCGGGGATAACCAAGAGACCGGCGCGACAGCCCCGGCAGAGATGAGGAACGGACATGAGCGACATCGCCGACCGCGTGAAGAAGATCGTCGTCGAGCATCTGGGCGTCGAGGAGGAGAAGGTGACCGAGAACGCCTCGTTCATTGATGATCTTGGCGCCGACAGCCTCGACACGGTCGAGCTTGTGATGGCGTTCGAGGAGGAGTTCGGGATCGAGATCCCCGACGACGCGGCCGAGACGATCCAGACCTTCGGCGACGCGGTCAAGTTCATCTCCGACGCCGCCGCCGCCTGAGCGGGCCGGAGCCACGGAAGGACGCGGCGCCCTCCGGGGCGCCGTTTTCGTTCGGGGGGGCGGGAGACAGGCGCGGGGATGCCTGCGGCCGGGTCGGCCCCGGGCGGCCTGCGGCTGGCGTTCCGGCGCCGCGGCGGGCATGCTGGCGGCCGGAGCGGCGGGAGGCAGCCATGGCGACACTCGAGACGATGTTCGGCGCGGCCGCGGTCGAGACCTTCCTCGGCCTGCCGCGCTGCCGCGACCTCAGCCGCCTCGATGCGGCGGTCGCCGTGCTCGGGGCGCCGATGGCCACGCCCTATGCGAGCGTCGGGCCCTACTGCGCGGCGGCGCCGGCGGTGCTGCGCGCCGCCTCGGCCGCCTATGCGGCCAATCTCGGCCATGTCAACTTCGACCTCGGCGGGCCGGTCCTGCCGGAGGCGGTGGCCGCGGTCGATGCCGGCGACGTGGCGCAGGACGAGGCCGACCCGGCGGGCAACCGCGCGCGGATCGCCGCGGCGGTCGGCACGATCCTCGGCCGCGGCGCGGTGCCGGTACTGGTCGGCGGAGACGACAGCGTGCAGATCCCGATGCTGGAGGCCTGGGGCGCGGCGGGGCGCGAGATCGCGATCCTGCAGATCGACGCCCATATCGACTGGCGCGACGAGGTGGACGGCGAGCGGATGGGCCTCTCCTCGACGATGCGGCGCGCCGCGGAGATGGCGCATGTGGTGCAGATCGTGCAGGTCGGCGCACGCGGGATCGGCTCGGCCCGGCCCGCCGACCGGGCCGATGCGGAAGCCGCGGGCGTCGCCTTCGTGCCGGCGGGCGAGGTGGCGCGGTCGGGCGTCGGCCGCGCGGTGGACCTGCTGCCCGCGGGCGCCGAGGTGGTCGTCTGCCTCGACCTCGACGCGCTCGACCCCGCGATCATGCCGGCGGTGATCGGCCGCACGGCGGGCGGCCTGTCCTACTGGCAGGTGCTCGAGCTGGTCGCCGGCGCCGCGGGCCGGGGCCGGATCGGCGGCGTCGGCTTCGTGGAGTTCATGCCGGAACGCGACGTGGACGGGATGGGCGCGCTGACGGCAGCGCAGCTCCTGACCTCGATCCTGGGGATCGTGGCGCGGCAGGGGTGAGGGGCGACGGCTTGCCCGGCGTCGGCGCCGACCGGTCGGGGGTGATCGTGGGGCGCCATGCGCGACCTGGCGGCCTCGGTGGCCGCCTTCCGCCGCGAGGCTAGCGCGCGGATGCGGCGGCCGCGCGGCCGGACTTCCGGACGCCCGCGGGCGCCGGACGGCCGCCGTCGGGCCGCCGTCGGGCCGCCGTCTGCCGGAAAAGACGGGAACAGTTCGCGGCGCCTCCGGTTCGCACTGCCATGCACACCCCCACGCGAACCCGATGGAGAGAAGCCATGCGATCGACCTACCTCGTGGCCGCGCTGATGGGCGGCACCGCGCTGGCGAGCGCGCCGCCTGCGGTCGCGCAGCAACAGCAGCAACAGCAGCAACAGCAGGATCAGGCCGGCGCCGCCGCAGAGGCGGGCTGCGAGGACCTGGCGCAACTTCTGGCCGAGAATGCCGCCGGTGCGGACGAGCTCCGCGCGGAACTCGAGAGCATCGTCGAGGAGGCGGATGCGGCGCGCTGCGCCATCGTCGTGACCACCTATGAGCAGGAGGGCCAGTTCTCGCAGGCCGCTGTTGACGAGAGCGCCGAGGTCGTCGCGACCGAGCGCGCGCAGGAAACCATCACCATCGAGCAGGAGATTGACGTCGAGGGCGCGGCGGCCGTCTACCAGCCGCCGCCGGAGATCAGCGTCGAGCAGCCCGGCGCCGAGGTCGAGCTGCGCGAGGGCCAGACCGAGGTCACCGTCAACCAGGCCGCCCCGCGGGTCGAGGTCCGCCAGGGCCAGCCGCGCATCACCGTGCAGATGGCGCAACCGACGATCCGGATCGAGATGCCCGAGCCCGAGATCGTGATGACCTATCCCGACCCCGAGGTCGCGGTCGCCGAGAGCGAGCCGCAGGTCGCGGTGCGCATGGGCGAGCCGCAGGTCAGCGTCGAGATGCCCGAGCCGATCGTCGAGCTGCAGCTCGCGGCCGGCCAGGAGGCGCAGGAGCGCCAGCTCGTCCGGAACGAGCAGGGCCGCTACGTGCCGCGCGAGGCGGCGCCCGAGGAGCTCGAGCCGCGGATCAGCGTCAACAGCGCCGAGCCGGTGCTCCGCCGCATCGACGCCGAGCAGGCGCCGGTGGTGAACCTGAGCCGGGCCGAGCCCGAGGTGGTGTTCCAGTCGGCCGAACCGGAAGTGTCGGTCGAGTTCGTGGGCGAGCCGCAGATCGAGATCGCGGCCGCGGAGAACGCGCGGGTGGCGGTCGAGGGCGGCACGGCCGGCGGGCAGCAGCCGCGGGCCGGCCAGCAGGACGCGGCCGTCACCGGCGAGCAGCAGCCGGCGCCGGGTGCGCAGGATCCGGCGGCGCAGGAGCAGGCGCAGATGGACGGGCCGGGCGAGACCGGGCAGGCCGGCGGGGCCGAGCCGGTGAGGCTGACCGTGGCGCAGCTGCGCAACGTCGCGGTGTTCGGCGCCGGCGGCGACGAGATCGGCTCGGTCGACGCCGTCGTCGAGGCGGCGGACGGCCATGCCGTGGTGATCGAGCGCGGCGGTTTCCTCGGGATCGGCGGCGAGACGCTGGTGATCCCCGTCGAGGCGATGCGGGTCGGTGAGGGCGGCCGGCTGATGGTGCAGGGCACCACCGCCGACGAGATCAACAGCCTGCACGACGGCACACTCGACGCGACGCGCCGCGTGCCCGACGACATGCAGGTCGAGATCGCCTCGGGCGCCTGAGCGTAGTCGGTTCCCCGCCGAGGCCCCCGCTGCAAGGCGGGGGCCTTGTTGCACCGCCCCGCCCGAGCGGGTAATCACCGCAACGGGCAGGAAAAGGGCAGGGGGAACGCCATGCGGCGCGTAGTTGTGACGGGGCTCGGGATGGTCTCGCCGCTGGCATGCGGCGTCGAGGAGACGTGGGGCCGCCTGATCGCCGGGCAGTCGGGCGCCGGGCCGATCACCCGGTTCGACACCGCGAACGTGGTGACCACCTATGCCTGCGAGGTGCCGCGGGGCGACGGCTCGGGCGGCAGCTTCAACCCCGACGACTGGATGGAGCCGAAGGACCAGCGGAAGGTCGACGACTTCATCCTCTACGGCATGGCGGCCGCGGTGCAGGCGGTGCGCGACGCCGGCTGGGAGAGCCCTTCGGAGGCGGAGAGGCTGCGCACCGGGGTGATGATCGGCTCGGGGATCGGCGGGCTGACCTCGATCGCCGAGACCGCGGTGCTGATCAAGGAGCGCGGGCCGAAGCGGGTGAGCCCGTTCTTCATTCCCGGCGCGCTGATCAACCTGA
>CAZYBG010000142.1:0-6455 GCA_964645155.1 uncultured Rhodobacterales bacterium
CCACGCCCAGGTCGCCGCGCGCGACCATGATGCCGTCCGACGCGGCGAGGATCTCGGCATAGGCCTTCACCGCCGCCGGCTTCTCGATCTTCGACAGGATCGCCGCCCGCCCGCGGGCCAGCTCGCGCGCCTCGTCCACGTCCGCGCGGCGCTGCACGAACGACAGCGCCAGCCAGTCGATCCCCAGTTCGCAGGCGAATTCCAGGTCCTTGCGGTCCTTCTCCGACAGCGCCGCCAGCGGCAGCACCACGTCGGGCACGTTCACCCCCTTGCGGTTCGAGATCGTGCCGCCCGTCAGCACCGTGCAGTTCGCGAAGTCGCGGCCGCAGGCATCGACGCGGAAGCGCATCTTGCCGTCGTTGACGAGCAGCGTGGCGCCCGCCTCGAGCGCCGCGAAGATCTCGGGATGCGGCAGCGACACCCGTTCTGCGCCGCCCGGCGCGGGGTCGAGGTCGAAGCGGAACTTCGCGCCTTCGGCCAGTTCCTCCTCGCCGCTCGCGAAGGTGCCGACGCGCAGCTTCGGGCCCTGCAGGTCAGCCAGGATCGCAATCGGCCGGCCGACATCCGCCTCGACCTGGCGGATGATCGCGTGGCGCCGGGCGATGTCGTCATGCGTGCCGTGGCTCATGTTCAGCCGGAACACGTCGGCCCCGGCGACGTAGAGCGCGCGGATGATCGCGTAGCTGTCCGAGGCCGGCCCGAGGGTCGCGACGATCTTCACGTTGCGGTGCCGTCGCATGCCGTTCCTTCCCCGAACCTTCGTTAGCGCAAACTCACCCGTCTATGGCCGAAATCGCCGCGGCCGGCAACCGCCGGAACGGCGCGCCGGGGCGCCTTCGGCCCGGCTGTGGCCGCCCTGTTGCCTGGCCGTGGCAGCGATGGCGCGCGGCGTTCTTCCGCCCGGCGGCGCTTCGGTCTATGCGGGGCCGGGGAAGCGGACGGAGCGCCATGGAACAGCCCTACGAGATCGCCGGCGCGGACCGGCCCGGCCGCTGGCTCGTCACCTGCGACCACGCCTCGAACGCCGTCCCCGCCGAGGTCGGCGGCACCCTCGGGCTGTCCGAGGGCGAGATGGGCCGCCACATCGCCTACGACATCGGCGCCGCCGGCGTCACCCGGCGGCTGGCCGGGCTGCTCGACGCGCCGGCGATCCTCGGCCGGTTCTCGCGCCTCGTCATCGACCCCAACCGGGGCGAGGACGACCCGACGCTGGTGATGAAGCTCTACGACGGCACCCTCGTGCCCGGAAACCGCGACGTCGGCGCGGCCGAGACCGAGCGCCGCCTCGCGCTGTTCCACCGGCCGTATCACGACGCGCTGGCGCGGCTTGCCGCGCGCCGGCCCGACACGGTGCTCTGCGCGGTCCATTCGTTCACGCCGCGCCTCGTCGGGCGGCATCCGCGGCCGTGGCATGTCGGCATCCTGCATGCCGAGGATCACCGCCTCGCCCATCCGCTCCTCGCCCGGCTGACGGCCGAGCCCGATCTCTGCATCGGCGACAACGAACCCTATGCCGGCCACCTGCCGGGCGACTCGCTCGACCGCCACGGGCTCAAGACCGGCCGGCCCCACGTGCTGATCGAACTCCGCCACGACCTGATCGCGACGGCGGACGGTCAGCGCGCCTGGGCCGACCGGCTCGCGCCCATTCTGAAGGCGGCGCTGGCCGATGCCGGCGTCTGACCGGTCAGCCCGATTCGGGGTGCAGCCGGCCGAACACCAGGGTGCGGTCGCGCACGTCGAGCACCACGATCACAACGAACAGGGCCATCGCGGCAAGCGCGAGAAGGCTGAAGGCCATGGCGAGCGGCACGACCGCCTCGTTGTGCGTCCACAGGTAGCCGCCGAGCGTGACCGGAAATCCCCAGAACCCGGCGACGGCCAGCGTCACCTGGGCCAGGGCCAGCCGCCGCCGGGAATAGCCCGCGCCGCGATAATAGAGGCCCATCAGCGCAAGGCTGACCCAGCCGAGAAGGTTCAGGTGCGCGTGGGCAGGTGCCAGCGTGAAATCCCCGGCAATGCCCATGGCGATGCCGGCGCTCATGCCGGTCAGGCCGGCAAGGACCGCCGCCACGAAGCAGATGTCGTGAAGTCTCATGTCGATATGTCCCGTTCAGGTGAATGGTCGCGATGCCGCCGGCCGGTCAGCCGGCATAGCCCCCGGCCTCGAGCCAGGCGGCTTCCTCGGGGGTGCTCACCCGGCCGAGGATGGCGTTGCGATGCGGAAAGCGGCCGAAGCGGCGGATGATGTCGCGGTGGTGCCGCGCCCGGCCGGAATGCGGGTCGCCGAGCGGCATGCAGAACGACACCGACCGGTCCTGGTCGGCGAGCGCCTCGGAATGCGCGAACGGCAGGTAGCAGAACACCCGCAGGGTGCGGTCGACCATCCGGTCGAAGCCGCGGCCGATCGCCCGTTCGGCCACGCGGCGCGCCTCGGCGTCGGTCGCGTACATCTCGGGCCGGTCGCGGAAGGCGTTGCGGGGATACTGGTCGAGGAGGATGGTCAGCGCCAGCGCCCCGGCCGGCGAATACTCCCAGCGGTCCAGCCCGTATGCCCGGGCCGTGCTGTAGACGGTGGCGAACCGCGCCGCGAAGCGCCGGTCGAAGTCGGGGTCCTTGGCGAACCACCGCTCCGGCCCGGCGTCTCGCCAAAATGCGAGAAGTTCGACCGGCTCGAGCATGAGCTGCGCGAGCCGCGGATGAAGATGCGAATTACGAAGCATGACAAAGGTTCCAGCAAAGTTTCCATCAATCCGCCGCCCGAAGGCTGTGCGGGCGGCACAGATGCCACTGGGCTCGTGCTGAAGCCAGTGATATGATTTCAGGGATATGCTGAATGAAATCGATCTCTCCCGGATCGACCTGAACCTCCTCGTGCTCTACGAGGCGGTGATGGCCGAGCGTCATGTCGGCCGCGCCGCACAGCGGCTCAACCTCTCGCCCTCGGCGGTCAGCCACGGCCTCGGCCGGCTGCGCGCCATGCTCGGCGACCCGCTGTTCCTGCGCACGCCGCGCGGCATGGTGCCGACCGACAGGGCGCTCGCGCTCGAACCCGCCGTGGCGGGCGTTCTCGCCGCGATCCGCCAGGTCGTCGCCTCGGCCGAACCGTTCGACCCCGCCACCTCGACGCGCCGGTTTCGCATCGGCACCGGCGACGCGATCTTCGGCATGTGCGGGCCGGCCCTCGTCTCCCGCCTCGCCGTCGAGGCGCCCCGGATCGGCATCGTCTTCCTGCAGATCCTGCCGACCTTCCGGCTCGCGCCCGACACGCAGGCCTGGAACCGGGTGATCGAGATGCTCGATTCGCGCGAGATCGACATCGCCGTCGTGCCGTCGTCCGACTTTCCGGCCCGCTTCGTCGTGCGGACGCTGGGCAGCCTCCCGCTCGTCGCCGCGACGCGGGCCGACCACCCGCTCGTGCGCGACCCCACGCTCGACACCTTCTGTGCCGGCCGCCACATCCTCGTTTCGCTGCGCGGCGACCCGGCCGGCATCACCGATGTCGCGCTGGCCGCCCTCGGGCGCACGCGCGACGTGGTGCTGACCGTGCCGAGCTTCATGGTAGCGCTCGCGATGGCCGCCGAGAGCGACCTCATCACCGCGGTGCCCGAGCGTCTCGTCACCGTGCAGGGCGCCCGGCTCGGCCTCGTCGCCTCGCCGCTGCCGATCGAGCTGACGGCCAGCGACATCTCGGTCGTCGCCACCGCCGCCGCGCTGCAGGATGCCGGCGTCGCCTGGCTCGCCGCCCTCCTGGTCGAGCTTGTCGCGCCGGCCGTCGCGGCTTGACCCCGGCCGCCGCCCGCCCCACCCTGACCGGCGAGGAGACCCGCCATGGACGACGCCACCCGGACCGAGCTCGAGGCCGCGGCCTTCCGCGCGCTGCGCCACCACCTGATGGACCAGCGCCCCGAGGTGCAGAACATCGACCTGATGACCCTCGCCGGCTTCTGCCGCAACTGCCTCAGCCGCTGGTACCAGGAGGCGGCCGAGGCCCGCGGCATCGCGATGACGAAGGACGAGGCGCGCGCGATCTTCTACGGCATGCCCTATGCCGACTGGGTCGCCGCGCACCAGACGCCGGCCGATGCCGGCCGGCAGGCCGCCTTCGACAAGGCCTTTGCCGACAATGTCGGCAAAGGCTGAGCCCCCGCCGCTTCCCCCGCGCCGCGATTCCTGCCATCATCGCCGCAATGACCGCCGCCGCCGCCCCGCGATGATCGCCGGCGCCCATGCCGTGCTCTGGGTCCGGCTCGACCGGCCGGGCAACGACGCCTGCCGCTTCGCCGAGGCCGAGGGCGGCTACCTGATCGACGGCTCGGCCACCGATGCAGGCTGGACGCCGCTGCGCTACCGCGTCCGCGCGCGCGACGACGGCACCACCCGCCGCGCCCGCATCGGCGAGGCCAGCCGGATCTTCATCCGCCGCGCCCCCGACGGCGCCTGGACGCTGAACGGCGCGCCGGTGCCCGAGGTCGCCGGCGCCCTCGACATCGACCTCGGCTTCACGCCGGCGACGACCACTCTCGCGATCCGCCGCCTCGCGCTCGCCGTCGGCGAAGAGGCGCAGCTGACCGCCGCCTGGTTCGACCCCGACGACGAGCGGCTGAAGCCGGTGCGCCAGGCCTATCGCCGCACCGCGCCCGGCACCTACCGCTTCACCGCGCCCGACCTCGGCGTCTCGGCCCGCCTCGAGGTCGACCGCCACGGCATCGTGCGCGACTACGAGGGGCTCTGGCGCGCCCAGGCCTAGGCGGCCCTTCGCCGCTGCCCCCTTCCCCTTCCACCCCGCGGCGGTCTATCCAGACCCATGATCTGGACGATCCCCAACACGCTGACCCTGCTCCGCCTCCTCGCCGCGCCCGGGGTCGCGGTGATGTTTCTCTACTTCAACCGCCCCTGGGCGGACTGGCTGGCGCTCACGCTCTTCGTCGGCGCCGCCGTCACCGACTGGTTCGACGGCTACCTCGCCCGGCTCTGGAAGCAGGAATCGAAGTTCGGTGCGATGCTCGATCCGATCGCCGACAAGGCGATGGTGCTGATCGCGCTCGTCGTCCTCACCGGCTATTCCGGCATGAACCCCTGGCTGATCCTGCCCGCCACCGTCATCGTCTTCCGCGAGGTCTTCGTCTCGGGCCTGCGCGAGTTCCTCGGCGACAGCGCGCGGCTCCTCAAGGTCACCCAGCTCGCCAAGTGGAAGACCACCGCGCAGATGGTGGCGATCGCGGTCCTTTTCCTCGGCACCGGGCTCGACTATCTGAACGGGGTGGCGCGGCAGGGCATGACGCCCGAGCAGTATTCCGAAGCCGTCGCCGCCGGCATCGCCGATCCGGTCCGCGCCTGCGGCGACCGCTCCTGCGCCTCGCTCGCCGGCATCATCGGCTACGTGCTGATCTGGATCGCCGCGGTCCTGACGCTGCTGACGGGGTGGGAGTACTTCCGCAAGGCGCTGCCCTTCCTGAAGGACGAGGTGCGCAGATGATCGACGTGCTCTATTTCGCCTGGGTCCGCGAGCGGATCGGCCTGCCGAGGGAGCGGGTCGAGACCGCCGCCGCCACCCCCGCCGCCCTCGTCGAGGAGCTCAGCGCCCGCGAGGAGCGCTACGCCGCCGCCTTCGCCGACCTCGCGGCGCTGCGCGTCGCGGTGGACCAGGAGCTGGTCGGGTGGGACGCGCCGCTCGCCGGCGCGCGCGAGGTGGCGTTCTTCCCGCCGATGACGGGCGGCTAGGCCCATGGCCGTCCGCGTCCAGGCCGGGCCGTTCGACTTCGCCGCCGAGGCGGGGCGCTTCGCCGCGGGGCTCGCCGGCGCCGGTGCCGTCGTCACCTTCACCGGCCTCGTCCGCGACCTGCGCGGCCGCCGGCTCGACCGGATGGAGATCGAGCACTATCCCGGCATGACCGAACGCGCCATCGCCGCGATCAAGGCCGAGGCCGCGGCCCGCTGGAACCTCACCGCCAGCCTCGTCCTCCACCGCCACGGCTCCCTCCGCGTCGGCGAGCCGATCATGATGGTCGCCACCGCCGCCCCGCACCGCGCCGAAGCCTTCGCCGCCGCCGAGTTCCTGATGGACTACCTCAAGTCCCGCGCCCCGTTCTGGAAGAAGGAGATCGGCGCCGACGGCGCGGCGTGGGTCGCCGCGACGGACGCGGACGAGGCGGCGCTGCGGCGGTGGTAGGGGCGGCGGAAGCCGTTGCTGACCCCGCCCCGGCCATGCGCCGGGGCCCCGAGCCCGGAAAGCGGGACGTGGCGCCGAGAGCGCCGGAGGGCATCGGCTGACCGCGGGCGGCCGCTGCAACGGCCGGGGTCGCCGCTTTATGGTCAAGCCGCATCCGCCTTCGATCGTCGCGCTGGCGGTGACGAAGCGGCTGACCCGGGGGCGGTCAGCCGCTGCCCGGGTCGCTGGCGCGGCTTTGCCGGGGGGTGTGACGAGGTAGACCGCTTGTCAACTGCCGGCCCAT
>CAZYBG010000143.1:0-6429 GCA_964645155.1 uncultured Rhodobacterales bacterium
GCACCAGAACCGCGAGATCGCGATGAACGCGCTCAAGGCGCGGCTCTACCAGCGCGAGCTCGACCGGCGCAACGCCGCCATCGCCGCCCAGCACGAGGCCAAGGGCGATGCCGGCTGGGGCAACCAGATCCGCTCCTACGTGCTGCAGCCCTACCAGATGGTGAAGGACCTCCGCACCGGCTACGAGACCTCCGACACCGGCGGCGTGCTCGACGGCGACCTCGACGGGCTGATGGCCGCGACGCTGGCGCTGAACGCGACCGGCAAGCGCCGCGGCGAGGTCGGCCCGGACCTCGACTAGGGCGGCTGTCGCGCGCCGCCGCCGCTTGCGGGAGCGGGGCGGCTGGACTAGCCTCGGCGCTGCGCGCGACTTCCCGGGGGGCTGATGTCCGATTCCGCCGGCTTGCCGCACTATTCCGTTCCCGCGCCAGGGTCGGCGACCATGGCCGACCTGCGCGCCGCGCTCGGCGCCGGCTGGCGCGACTTCCGCGCCGCGCCTGCCTTCGGCCTGTTCTTCGCGGCCGTCTACGTGGCGGGCGGGCTCCTCCTCGTCTGGTCGCTCACCGCGGCGGGGCAGCTCTGGTGGACGATCCCGATCACCCTCGGCTTTCCGCTCCTCGGCCCCTTCGTCGCCGTCGGGCTCTACGAGGTGAGCCGCCGGCTCGAGCGGGGCGAGGCGCTCGACTGGCCGGGGGTGCTGGGCGTGATCCTGCGCCAGAAGGACCGCCAGATCCCGTCGATGGCGGCGGTGATCGTGATCTTCTTCCTGTTCTGGAACTTCCTCGGCCACATGATCTTCGCGCTGTTCCTCGGCCTCTCGGCGATGACCGAGGTGTCGTCCTCGTTCGGCCTGTTCCTCACGCCCAACGGGATTGCGATGCTTGCGGTCGGCACCGTCGTGGGCGCCGGTTTCGCCCTCGTCCTCTACGCGACGAGCGTGCTGAGCCTGCCGCTGCTGCTCGACCGCGAGGTCGACTTCGTGACGGCGATGATCGTGTCGTGGCAGGCCGTGCAGGCCAGCCCGGGCCCGATGCTCCTCTGGGCCGCGTTCATCGGCGGGGCGCTGTTTCTGGCCATGGCGCCGGCATTCCTCGGGCTGTTCCTGGTGCTGCCGGTTCTCGGCCATGCGAGCTGGCATCTCTATCGCCGGCTGCTGCCCGGCCCGGCGGCGGCCTGATGCCGAAGCCCGCGACGGCGGCGGCAAGCGCGGCGAGCGCCGCGGTGGTGAAGGCGATGGCGGCGAAGGCGCGGTCGGCTGCCGCCGCGTCGGCCGGGGTCGCCGGCGGGCTGCCGAAGCTGCCTTCGCCGCCCGCCGCCCCGTAGACCGCCACCGCGAGGCTGCCCATCGCCGCGACCGCGACGAGGCCCGCGATCCGCGCTACCGCGTTGTTGATGCCCGAGGCGGAGCCGGTGTCGGCATCCTCGACCGCCGCCATGACGGCGGCCGAAAGCGGTGCCACCACCGCCGCCATGCCGAGGCCCATCGCGATCATCGCCGGGAAGACATGCGGCCAGAACTGCCGGAACGGTGCGGCGAGGCCGAGCGCGGCGAAGGACAGCGCCACGACCGCCGCCCCGGCGGCGATGACCGGCCCCGCGCCCACCCGGTCGGCCAGCGCGCCGGCGCGCGCCGACAGCCCGCCGATGAAGACCGAGAGCGGCGCGAAGGCCGCCGTCACCGCGATCTCGCGCACCCCCCAGCCACCGATCACCGCCATCGGCAGGAAGAACAAGATGGCCGAGAGCGCAAAATAGAGGAAGAACGTCGCGATGTTGACCGCCGCGAAGCTGCGATCGGCCAGCAGCGCGACCTGCATCATCGGATGCGCCACCCGCCTTTCCCAGAGGACGAAGACACCGAGAAGGCCGAGGCCGGCGCCGCCGAGCGCGAGGTCGCGCAGGCCGCCGGCCGCGCCGTGCTCGGCGCCGGTCAGCGCCCAGGCGATCAGCCCGAGCCCCGCGGTGGCCAGCAGGGCGCCGGCGTAGTCCACGCCGCGCCCCGGCTGGCCCGGGTCGCGGGCAACGCGGGTCGCGAGGAGCCAGAGCGCCACGGCGCCGAGCGGGAGGTTGACCGCGAAGATCAGCCGCCAGGCCTCCGGCCCGCCCGTGGTCAGCAGGAGCCCGCCGGCGATCGGCCCGAGCGCGGTCGTCACCGCCGAGGCCGCGGCCCAGATGCCAAGCGCGCGGCCCCGCTCGGCCCGCGGATAGGCCCGCGCGATGATCGCCATCGAGCCCGGCACCATGAACGCCGCGCCCAGGCCCTGCAGCGCGCGCGCGGCGATCAGCAGGCCCGGCGTGGGGGCGAGGGCGCAGGCCGCCGAGGCCGCGACGAACAGCGCGATGCCGCCGCCGAAGATCCGCGCGACGCCGAAGCGGTCGCCCATCGCGCCGCCGACCAGGATCAGCGCCGAGAGCGTCAGCATGTAGCTGTTCGAGATCCACTGCGCCTCGGGCAGCGAGGCGCCGAGGCTGTCGCGCATCGCCGGCAGCGCGATCGCGACGATCGTGCCGTCGATGAAGCCGAGCGCCGAGGCGAGGATCGCGGCGATCAGCACCCACTTGCGGTTGGCCGCATCGCAGAACCCCGGAATCGCTGCGGGCGCCGGAGGAGTGTCCGGCGCCCGCGCGAAATCGGTCATCGCTGCCGGCTCAGCCCTTCAGAATCTCTGCCGGCTTGGGCGCGGCCAGCGCCGCCTTGGCGCCGCCCGAGATCGGGTCGTCCTGGCGTTGCACCGAGCCTTCGAAATGGGCGCCGGATTCGATCGCGATCGTCTTGTGGATGATGTCGCCCTCGACCCGCGCCGACGAGGTGAGGCGGACCTTGAGGCCGCGCACCCGGCCGATCACCCGGCCGTTCACCACGATGTCGTCGGCCACGATCTCGCCCTTGATCGTCGCGCCTTCGCCGACCGTCAGCAGATGCGCGCGGATGTCGCCCTCGACCGTGCCCTCGACCTGGATGTCGCCGCTGGTCCGGACATTTCCGGTGATCGTGAGGTCCGACGACACGATCGACGGCGAGGGCTTGGGCTTCGGCGTCGTCGCGGGCATGTAGTCGCCCATCGGCTTCGCGGTCGCGGGTTCGAGCATCTTCGGTTTCTCCGCCTCGGGGGCCGTCTTCGGGCCGGGCTCGTTGATACGCGATTTAGAAAACATCTCTGGCCGCCCTGATGAAGTTCATGGGGTTACGCGCTTCACCGCCCGCGCGCACCTCGTAGTGCAGGTGCGTGCCGGTGGAGCGTCCTGTATTTCCCATATCACCGATGCGGTCCCCGCGCGAGACCCTATCGCCCTCGCTCACCCGGATTTGCGACATGTGGGCATAGCGGGTCTCGAGGCCGAAGGCATGCTCGATCTTCACCAGCCGGCCGTAGCCGCCCTCCCAGCCGGCATGGGTCACGACGCCGTCGGCGGTGGCGTAGATCGGGGTGCCGCTGGCCCCGGCGAGGTCGGTGCCCTCGTGCATCCGGGTGCCCGCGCCCTTCGGGTCGCGGCGGTAGCCGAACCCGCTGGTGAAGCGGAAGGCGTCGCGCACCGGCATCGCGAACGGAACCTTCTCGGCAGCGATCCGGTAGAGGTTCATCTCGTCGAGGCGGCGCAGGATGTCGTTGGCGCGCAGCGCGTCGGGATCGGGCTCCTCGCCCATCGTCGATATCGCGATCGGCACCAGCGGCCCGCCCTGCCCGGAATAGCCGCGGCGCACCTCGTCGATCAGGTTGTCGGGCTCGAGGCCGGCCGAGCGGAACATCTCGTCCAGCGGCTCGAGCGACACTGCCACCGCCTCCTCGAGCTGGCCGAAGATGCGGTCGTTGCGCTCGGCGACGAGCTGGAGCTCGAGCGCCAGGTCCTCGGCCTCGGTCATCGCGGCCTCGGCGTCGGCGGCGATGATCGCGCGTTCGGCGGCGGTATCGGCCAGCGCATCGGTCAGGAAGCCGACCGTGGCGGCCAGTTCCTCGGCATCGGCGCCGAGCACCGCGTCGGGGTTCGCCTCGCCCGCGGCCTCGGCGATCAGCGCCTCGGTGTCGGCGCGGGCGCCGTCGCGTTCCTGGATGGTGCGGCGCAGCGTGGCCTGGATCACCTCGATCCCGGTCTCGAGCTCGCGCCGGCGGTCTTCCGAGGCGAGGAGCCGCTCCTGCATGGCCGAGACCTCGGCGAGCGCCAGGCTGAAGCGCTCCTGCGCGGCATGGGCCTCGGCGGCGCGGGCGTCGCGCGCGGCGGCCAGCGCGTTCAGCCGCGCCTCGTAGGTGGTCTGCTGCCGGGCCGCCTGTTCGCGGACGCTGCCCGAACCGATCGAGTCCATCAGCAGGACCGCGGTGGCGATCACCGTCCAGCTGAAGACCATCGCGGTACCGACGATGGCGACCGCCTGGGTCGCCGGCCGGAGGCGGATGAACCGCGTCTCGGTGTCGGATTTGAGGAAGAGCCGGCGCTCCGGCAGATGCCGCTCAAGCACAGCGTTGAGCGATCTCGTCAGACGATGCGGCAATGTCTTGTCCCGTCCCGTGAGCCCTTGTTCTGCAGCTACCCCGCCCCCAGCCAGGTCGCCGCACCCGGTGCTACCGCAGGATGTGTCTGCGACGCAACGAGTTTGGGCGAATTTGCGGCATCGACGCCCGGCGCGGCAGAATCTTGCCGATGCCGCAGGGTCTTAAGCAGGAATTAAGCAGCGCCCTGACCGGCAAGCGGCCAGTAGAAATCGGGCGGAATGCCCGCTTCGGCCCGCTTTTCCTCGTTGAACGGCGGCTTGAGCCGGCCATGGAAGTGCCGCCGGACGAGGGCGTGGAACCGCTCCTTCGGGTCGGCGTTGTCGCGACCGCAGAGGAAGTTGAACCATTTCTGCCCATAGGCGACGTGCCCCACCTCCTCGGCATAGATCGTCTCGAGCGCGGCTACCGCTTGGGCCGCGCCGGCCTTGCGGAAGACCGCGATCATGCCCGGCGTGACATCGAGGCCGCGCGCCTCGAGCACCATCGGCACGACGGCGAGGCGGGCGGGCAGGTCCTGCGCGGTGTCCTCGGCCGCCCGCCACATCAAGGCATGGGCGGGAAGCGCGCCGTAATGGCTGCCCTCCGCCTCAAGACAATCTGCCAGAAGGTTGAAATGCTTGGCTTCCTCGTCGGCAGCCTTCACCCAGTCGTCGTGGAATCCAAGCGGCATCGGCACATGCGTGAAGCGCGCGACGATGTCCCAGTGCAGGTCGATTGCGTTCAGCTCGATATGCGCGACGGCGTGGAGGAGCGCGATCCGCCCCTCGGGCGAGCCGGGGCGCCGGCGCGGCACGTCGCGCGGCGGCAGCAGCTCCGGCCGGTCGGGCCGGGCAGGGCGGTCGGGCGGGGTGGCGGTGCCGACCGCCATGCCCTGCGCCATCGGGTCGGCCTGCCGTGCGGCGAACCACGCGGCGGCATGGGCGCGCGACAGCGCCGCCTTCGCCCGCGCATCGGCCGTGGTCAGCACCTCGACGGCGCGCTCTGCCAGCGAACGGCCGCCCGCCGCGGCCGTCACAGGCCGAGCTTGCGGCTGAGCAGCGCGTTGACCGCGGCCGGGTTCGCCTTGCCACCGGTCGCCTTCATCACCTGGCCGACGAACCAGCCGGCGAGCTTCGGGTTCGCCCGCGCCTTCTCGACCTGCGCGGGGTTGTCGGCGATCACCTGGTCGACCGCGGCCTCGATCGCGCCGGTATCGGTCACCTGCCGCAGGCCGCGTTCTGCCACGATCTGCGCCGGGTCGCCGCCCTCGGTGTAGACGATCTCGAACAGGTCCTTGGCGATCTTGCCCGAGATCTCGCCCTGCGCGATCAGGTCGAGGATCTGCCCGAGCTGCGCCGCCGAGACCGGGCTTTCGCCGATCCCGTGGCCTTCCTTGTTGAGGCGCCCGAAAAGCTCGTTGATCACCCAGTTCGCCGCCTGCTTGCCGTCGCGGCCCTGCGCGACGGCCTCGAACCAGGCGGCGTTCTCGGCCTCGGCGGTCAGCACGCCGGCATCGTATTCGGTCACGCCGTAGTCGGCGACGAAGCGCGCCTTCTTCGCGTCTGGCAGCTCGGGCAGCGCGGCCCCGATCGCATCCACCCAGTCCTGCTCCAGCTCCAGCGGCAGCAGGTCCGGGTCGGGGAAGTAGCGGTAGTCGTGCGCCTCTTCCTTCGAGCGCATGCTCCGCGTCTCGCCCCGGTCGGGGTCGTAGAGGCGGGTCTCCTGCATCACGCTGCCGCCGTCCTCAAGAATCGCGATCTGGCGCCGCGCCTCGTAGTCGATGGCGGCCTGGATGAACCGCATCGAGTTCATGTTCTTGATCTCGCAGCGCGTGCCGAGATGCGAAAAATCCTGCGTCTGCTGGTACTTCTCGTACTGACCGGGCCGGCAGACCGACACGTTGACGTCGGCGCGCAGGTTGCCGTTCTGCATGTTGCCATCGCAGGTCCCGAGGTAGCGCAGG
>CAZYBG010000144.1:0-6352 GCA_964645155.1 uncultured Rhodobacterales bacterium
ATCCGGTGGTTCATCCGCCCCGGCAGGTCGCGGATCTCGGGGTGGAGCGTGCCGCCCAGCGCAACGTTGACCTCCTGAAAGCCGCGGCAGATGCCGAGGAACGGCTGGCCGCGGTCGACGCAGGCGCGGATCAGCGGCAGCGCCACCGCGTCGCGCGCCCGGTCGAAGGCGCCATGCGCCTCGGTCTCGGCCTCGCCGTATTCCTCGGGATGGACGTTGGGCCGCCCGCCGGTCAGCAGGAACCCGTCGCACAGGTCGAGCAGTTCGGGCACCGTCACGTAGCGCGGATCGGCCGGGATCAGCATCGGCAGCGCGCCCGCCACCTCGGCGACGGCCTGCGAGTTGATCGTTCCCGTCGCGTGGGCGGGATACTGATCGTTGATCAGGTAATGGTTGCCGATGATGCCGACGACCGGCCTTGCCATGGTGTCCTCGTCGCTTCCAGTCCACAATATAGGGTCGGGCGGCGCGGGCAAGCATGGCAATGCCGCACAGCGGCCGTGCGGCGGCAATAGCCCGTTTTCGTGGCAGAAACGCCGCCCTCACGCCTCGGGGGTGAACCCGGCGGCCTCGATCCCCGCCACCGCGGCCGCGGCATCGTTGTCGGAGGTGTCGCCGGTCACGCCGACGGCGCCGATCACCGCGCCCTTGCGGTCGCGCACCAGCACGCCGCCCGGGACCGGCACGACGCGGCCGCCGAAGAGGCCGTTCATCGCCTGCATGAAGTAGCCCTGCGCCTCGGCCCGGTCGCGCTGCGCGCTGCCGCCCAGCCCCAGCATGACCGATCCGTAGGCCTTGGCCTGCGCCAGTTCGAACCGCCCCGGGCTCGCGCCGTCCTCGCGCGCCGCGGCGATCACATGGCCGCCCACGTCAAGCACGACGACGGTGAGCGGCTTCAGGTCCATCTCGCGACCGCGGGCCAGCGCCACCTTCAGGATCGCCTGTGCCTTCTTCAGCGTGATCATGCCTTAGATGCCGCGCCCCCTCACGCCGCCGCCTGCGCCCGCAGTCGGTCCTTCAGTTCCCGCCGCCGCGCGTGCAGCACCGGCTCGGTATAGCCCGAGGGCTGCGACCGGCCCTCGAACACCAGGTCGCAGGCGGCGCGGAAGGCCAGCCCGTCGAAGCCCGGCGCCATCGGCACATAGGCCGGGTCGGCCGCGTTCTGGCGGTCGACGACCTCGGCCATGCGCCGCATCGCGGCCATGACCTCCTCGCGGCCGACCACGCCGTGGTGCAGCCAGTTGGCGATGTGCTGGCTGGAGATCCGGCAGGTCGCGCGGTCCTCCATCAGGCCGACATCGTTGATGTCGGGCACCTTCGAGCAGCCGATCCCGGCATCGATCCAGCGCACCACGTAGCCGAGGATGCCCTGCGCGTTGTTCTCGACCTCGCGGCGGACCTGCTCGGGCGTCCACTTGCGGTAGCTCGCGAGCGGGATGTCGAGGAGCGCGTCGACATAGGCGCGCCGCCCGCCCTGCCGCAGCCGTGCCTGCACCGCAAAGACGTCGATCCGGTGGTAGTGCAGCGCGTGCAGCGTGGCCGCGGTGGGCGACGGCACCCAGGCGCAGTTGGCGCCGGCCTTCGGATGCTCGACCTTCTGCTCCAGCATCGCCGCCATCAGGTCGGGCGCGGCCCACATGCCCTTGCCGATCTGCGCCTTCCCCGAAAAGCCGCATTCAAGGCCGATGTCGACATTCTGGTTCTCGTAGGCGGTGATCCAGCCCTTGCGCTTGATGAAGTCCTTGCGGCTGAACGGCCCGGCCTCCATCGAGGTGTGGATCTCGTCCCCCGTCCGGTCGAGAAAGCCGGTGTTGATGAAGCAGACGCGGTGCCTGGCGGCGCGGATGCATTCCTTGAGATTTACCGAGGTGCGCCGCTCCTCGTCCATCACGCCGAGCTTGACGGTGTGGCGCGGCAGCCCCAGCACGGCCTCGACCCGGGTGAAGATCTCGTCGGCGAAGGCGACCTCGTCGGGGCCGTGCATCTTCGGCTTCACCACGTAGACCGACCCGCGGAGCGAGTTGCGCAGGCCGCCGGTCTTCCGCAGGTCGTGGAGCGCGATCGCGACCGTGACCATCGCGTCGATCAGCCCCTCGAACACCTCGTCGCCCGCCGCGTCGAGGATCGCTGGGTTGGTCATCAGGTGGCCGACATTGCGCACCAGCATCAGCGCCCGGCCCTTCACCGTCACCTCGCCCGTGCCGTCGGGCGCGGTATAGCTCCGGTCGGGCTCCAGCGCGCGGGTCACGCTGCGGCCGCCCTTCTCGAAGGTCTCGGTCAGGTCGCCCCGCATCAGGCCCAGCCAGTTGCGATAGGCCGCGACCTTGTCCTCGGCATCGACGCAGGCGACCGAATCCTCGCAATCCATGATCGCCGAGACGGCGCTTTCCAGCCACACGCCGGCGAGCCCGGCCTGGTCGCGGGCGCCGATCGGGTGCGTGCGGTCGAAGACAAGCTCGACATGCAGGCCGTTGTTGCGCAGCAGCACCGCCTCGGGCGCCCGCGGATGGCCGCGGTAGCCGACGAACTTCGCGGGGCTGACGAGCGGCAGGTCGTCCACCAGGAGCTGCCCGCCCTTGACGTGGTAGCGCCGCGCGTCGGCATGGCTGGTGCCCTCGATCGGGAAGGCCTCGTCGAGAAACACCCGGGCCCGCGCCACGACCCGCGCGCCGCGGCCACGGTCGTAGCCCCCTGCCGGCGGCGGCGAGCCCATCGCGTCGGTGCCGTAGAGGCAGTCGTAGAGACTGCCCCAGCGCGCATTCGCCGCGTTCAGCGCATAGCGCGCGTTCGTCACCGGCACCACCAGCTGCGGGCCCGGCACGCTGGCGACCTCGGGGTCGGTGTTCGCGGTCTCGATCTCGAAATCGCCGCCCTCGGGACCGAGATAGCCGATGCCGGCGAGGAACGCCTTGTAGGCCTCGTGATCGTGCGGGGTGTTGCGGCGCTGCAGGTGCCAGGCGTCGATCCGCGCCTGCAGGTCCTCTCGGATCGCGAGGAGCTCGCGGTTCCTGGGCGTCAGGTCGGCCAGCATCTGCGCGAGGCCGGTCCAGAACGGCCCGGCGGCCACGCCGGTGCCCGGCAGCGCCTCGTCCTCGATGAACGCGGCGAGCACGCCGTCCACCTGCAGCCCCGCCCGCTCGACCCTCTGCGCCATCGTCGCGGCCTCCTTCGCTCCTGCCTGCATGCCGTGGTGCACGGCCTTCGGGTTCCGGATAGTGAAAAAGCCGCCGCTCGGCAACTCATGGTCCGGAAATCTGACCAATCCGGCGGGCGAATGGCGCGCAACCGGGCTTTACGCCGAGTGGCGCCGGTGATACTAAGCCGAATGGCTAAACATGATCCCGCCCTCGACCGGCTGTTCCACGCCCTCTCCGACCCGACCCGGCGCGAGATCGTGGAGCGCCTGCTGACGGGCCCGGCCTCGGTCTCGGACCTTGCAGCGCCCACCGGCATGGCGCTGCCGACCGTGATGAAGCACATCGCCGTGCTGGAGGAGACCGGGCTCGTCTCGTCCCGGAAGGCGGGGCGCACGCGCATCTGCCGGGCCAATCCGGAACCCCTCGCCGCCGCCGGGTCCTGGATCGAGGCGCAGCGCCGGATCTGGGAGGGGCGGCTCGACCGGCTCGACACCTATGTGACGCAACTGATGAAGGAACGCAGCGATGACCCTCGATCCGAAGACTGACCTCAGCTTCACCCGCACGCTCGCTGTGCCCCGCGCGCTGGTCTGGGAATGCTGGACCTCGCCCGAGCACATCCCGCATTTCTTCGTCCCCCGGCCGCACCGGGTGACGGCCTGCGACATCGACCTGCGCGTCGGCGGCCGGTTCAACACGACCTTCGAGGTGGACGGCGCCGAGATGCAGAACATCGGCGTCTACCTCGAGGTGATCCCGCAGGAAAAGCTGGTCTTCACCGACGCCTATGCCGAGGGCTGGAAGCCCGCCCCCGACCCGTTCATGACCGCGATCCTGCTGCTGTCGGACGATGCCGGGGGCGGCACCGTCTACACCGCGATCGCCCGCCACCGCAGCCCCGAAAGCCGCGAGACGCACGAGAAGATGGGCTTTCACGACGGCTGGGGCACGGTGGTCACGCAGCTCGAGGACTATGCCAAGGGGCTGATGACATGACCGATGCCGATCTCTCCGACCGAACCATGGTGGTGGAGCGCGTCATCGACGCGCCGGTCGCGGCGGTCTGGGCGGCCTGGGCCGACCCGGAGAGCCTGCCGAAATGGTGGGGACCGGAGGGCTTCTCGTGCCGCACCGGGCGGATCGACCTGCGCGAGGGCGGCGAGTGGGTCTTCGACATGATCGCCCCCGACGGCACGGTCCATCCCAACCACCACCGCTACACACGGATGGAGCGCGAGGCGCGGATCGACTATACGCTCCTCCGGGGCGAGAACGGGCCGAAGCACGCCGAGGCCACGGCACGGTTCGAGGATCTGGGCGGCCGCACCCGCGTCACGCTCTCGATGACCTTCGTCACCGCCGGGGAGTACCTGCAGGCCGTGGGCTTCGGCGCGGTCAGGCTAGGCCAGCAGACGCTCGGCAAGCTCGCCGCGCGCGTCGAGGGGCGGGCCTGGCCGGCGGCGGGCGGGGCGCCTACCCCCGCTCGGCCTCCGCCACGTGGCGTTTGACGGCGAGGAAGGCATCGGGAGTCACGCTGATCGAATCGATCCCCCGCTCGACCAGATAGCGCGCGAAGACCGGGTCGTTCGACGGCGCCTGGCCGCAGAGCCCGACCTTGCAGCCATGCGCATGGGCCCGGGCGATGATCTCGCCGATCATCCAGAGCACCGCCGGATCATCCTCGCGGAAGAGCCCCGCGAGCGCGTCCGAATCGCGGTCGATGCCCAGCGTCAGCTGCGTCAGGTCGTTCGAGCCGATCGAGAAGCCGTCGAACCGCCTGCAGAATTCCTCGGCGAGGATGACGTTCGAGGGAATCTCGCACATCACATAGACTTGCAAGCCGTTCTTCCCGCGCTCCAGGCCCTCGGCCCGCATCACCTCCAGCACCCGGTCGGCCTCGGCCGGGGTGCGGCAGAACGGGATCATGACGATGACATTCGCAAACCCCATCTCCTCGCGCAGCTTGCGGATCGCCCGGCATTCCAGCGCGAAGCCGTCGCGGTAGCCCTCGGCATAGTAGCGCGAGGCGCCGCGCCAGCCGATCATCGGGTTCTCCTCGTGCGGCTCGAACTGCCGGCCGCCCAGCAGTTCGGCATATTCGTTGGTCTTGAAGTCGCTCATCCGCACGATGACCGGGCGGGGATGGCAGAAGGCCGCGATGCGCGACAGGCCCATGGCGAGGTGGTCGACGAAGTAGTCGGGCTTGCTGGCATAGCCCATGGTCAGTGCCTCGATCTCGGCGCGCGCGGCCTCGTCGGTCACCTCGTCGAACCGGGTCAGCGCCAGCGGATGCGCGCGGATCACGTTGCCCACCACGAACTCCATCCGCGCCAGCCCCACCCCGTCGGTCGGCAGCCGCCACCAGCGCGCCGCGGCCGAGGGATTGGCGAGGTTCAGCATGACCTTCGTCCGCGTCCCGGGGATGTCGGCGACCGACAGTTCCTCGACCTCGTAGTCGGCGATGCCCTCCAGCACCGCGCCCTCGTCGCCGCCTGTGCAGTCGACCGTGATCTCCTGCTCGTCATGCAGCAGGTGCGTCGCGTTGCCGGTGCCGACGATGGCCGGCAGGCCAAGTTCGCGGCTGACGATCGCGGCGTGGCTGGTGCGGCCGCCATGGTCGGTGACGATGGCCGCGGCCTGCTTCATGATCGGCACCCAGTCGGGGTCGGTCGTGCCGGTGACGAGGATCGAGCCCTCGACGAACTTGCCGATCTCGGAGGCGTGCTCGATCAGGCAGACGCGGCCCGCCGCCACCGCCGAGCCGACCGAGAGGCCGGTGAGCAGCCGCCGGCCGCCCTTGCCGACAGTGTAGCTGCGGAAGGCGCCGGCCTTCAGGCGCGACTGCACCGTCTCGGGGCGCGCCTGCACGATGTAGAGCTTGCCGTCGAGGCCGTCCTTCGCCCATTCCATGTCCATCGGCTGGCCGTAGTGCGTTTCGATGGTGGCCGCCTGGCGGGCGAGGTCGAGGATCTCGGCGTCCGACAGCACGAAGGACGCGCGCTCGGCCTTCGAGGTGGGCACGTTCCGCGTCGGCCCCGCCTGCCCGCCGGAATAGACCATCTTCTTTTCCTTGGCGCCGAGCTTCTTCTCGAGGATCGGGCTCAGCGCGGGATCGTCGAGGAACGGCTTGAACACCTGGTATTCGTCGGGCGTCACCGCGCCCTGCACCACGTTCTCGCCGAGGCCCCAGGCGGCGTTGATCAGCACCACCTTGT
>CAZYBG010000145.1:0-6305 GCA_964645155.1 uncultured Rhodobacterales bacterium
AAGGCTGGTCTGTGTGCCCTGGCAGCTGCATTGGGCCGACCCGGACAGCGGGCTGCTGCCGTATCTGGACATCCCGTTCCAGCATGCCCATCCCGACACGCTGCGCCGCATGGCGCGCCCCGCCGCGGCGGCCCGGACGCTGGACGAGATCGCCGCGTGGCGGCGCGACTGCCCCGAGATCGTCCTGCGCTCGACCTTCATCGTCGGCTATCCGGGCGAGACCGAGGCCGAGTTCCAGACGCTGCTCGACTGGCTCGACGAGGCGCAGCTCGACCGGGTTGGCTGCTTCCGCTACGAGAACGTGCGGGGCGCGCGGTCGAACGCGCTGCCCGACCATGTGCCGGACGAGGTGAAGGAAGACCGCTTCCACCGCTTCATGGAAAAGGCCCAGGGCATTTCGGCCGCGAAGCTGGCCGCAAAGCTGGGCCAGCGCCTCCAGGTCATCGTCGATGAGGTCGATGCCGAGGGTGCGACCTGCCGCACCCGTGCCGACGCGCCTGAGATCGACGGCAACCTCTTCATCGACGAAGGCTTCGAGGGACTTGCCCCGGGCGACATCGTGACCGCCGTCGTGGACGAGGCGGGGGAATACGACCTCTGGGGGCGGCGGGTCTGACCGCCGCCTACCGCACCGGCACCGAATAGAGGATGTAGCCGCCCAGCGTGTCGACCTGCAGCGCCCCCGTCTCGGTGAGGAAGACGCCGAGGTTCTCCATGTCGGCGGGGCAGGCGACGAGGTCGGCCGCATCGTCGAGGAACTGGTTGGTATAGGCGTTCTCGGCCACCCGGCGGCAGGGATCGGCCGGGTCGCGGTAGCCGCCGAGCAGCGTCATGCTGCGCGGCTCAGGCGCCGCGCAGGCGGCGGCAAGCATCAGGGCGGCGAGGGAAGGAACGTTCAGGCGCATCGGGTCACCTCCGCGGCGGAGCCTAGCACGGATCGCGGCCTCAGGCTTCCCGGCTGTCCCTCTGGAAGATCCAGTCGTGGTCGGGGTGGTTCTGGAACCGCCACTTGCGGATCGGCCCGGCCATGACGTTGAGGTAGTACATCTCGTAGCCGTAGGGCGCACCGCAGGGATGATGGCCCTTTGGCACCAGCACCACGTCGTGGTCCTGCACCGCCATCGTCTCGTCCAGCGTGCCGTCCTCGGTCCAGACCCGTTGCAGGCCGAAGCCCTGGGCGGGGTTCAGCCGGTGGTAGTAGGTCTCCTCCAGATAGGTCATGTCGGGATAGCGGTCCTCGTCGTGCCGGTGCGGCGGATAGGACGACCAGTTGCCCTGCGGCGTGAACACCTCGGTGACGAGGAGGGAACCGGCCACGTCGCGCTCCTCCATCGCGATCGGGTGGATCGTGCGGGTGTTCGCGCCCCTGCCGCGCGTGACCTGGCCGATGCCCGCGGGGCCGATGACCTGCGCGGCGTAGCCTTCCCCGCCGGGCGCGGCGCAGATCGCGAGGGTGCAGGCCGTCGTCGCGGTGGCCGACCAGTCCGCTCGCATCGGAACGTAGACGCAGTGCGGCGGGGTCCTCTCGAACACGTCCATCCGGCCGCCCAGCTCGCCGAAGCTCCGCTGCCCCGCCCCGATCTCGGCCCGGCCCTCGACCAGCACGAGGATGACCTCGGTGGCGCCGGTCGGCTCGGCCACCGTCTCGCCAGGGCTCAGGCGGCAGAGGCCGAAGCCGACATAGCGCCAGCCCGCGGTGGCCGGCGTGATGTCGTGGACCTTCCCGGTCGTGCCGGTCGGCTTGCGCAGCAACGGGCTCATCGCGCCTATCCCTTCGGGTCCTCGGGCGGCGGGTCGAACGCCACGAAGAACTGCCACCCGCAATAGAGGCCGAGCGCGCCGAAGAGCATGCCCCAGAACGGCGCGTCATGGACGAACTCCACGACCGCCCAGCCGAGGCAGACCGCCACGACCGCGACCCGCCGCCAGAGCGGCCGGAAGAACGGGTGCTGGACGTCGAGGAACTTCATCGGCCCATCGTCACGCAGGTGCCGCGGCGGTGTCCAGCCCCGTTGCGCGGGCAAGGCGCTTGAGCGTCTTCAGGCCGAGCGTCTGGTACTCGACCGGATCGCGGACGACCGGATCCTGCTCGGCCTCGATCACGATCCAGCCCTCGTAGCCCGCCGCGGCGAGGATCTTCAGCAGCGGCTCGAAGTCGACGGCACCTTCGGGGTCGCCGGGTACGGTGAAGACACCTTCGCGGACCCCCCTGAGGAAGCTCCAGTCCGCACCGCGCACCTGCTGCATCACCGCAGGGCGGACGTTCTTGGCATGGAAGTGCCGCACCCGGCCGACATGCCTGCGCAGCACCGCCACCGGGTCGCCGCCGCCGAAGAAGCAGTGGCCGGCGTCGAACAGGAGATGCGTGGCCGGGCCGGTCGCGGCCATGAAGGCGTCGATCTCGTCGGGGCCCTCGACCACCGTGCCCATGTGGTGATGGTAGACGAGCGTCAGGCCCTGCCCCGCGACATAGGCCGCGAACGCCTCCATCCGCCGGCCGAACTCGGCCATCCCGGCGGCCGACAGGCGGGGGCGCGCGGAGAGCGGCCTCAATGCGTCGCCGTGGATCGCGTTCGAGGTCTCGCAGGTGATCGCGACCCTGCAGCCGTTGTGCTTCAGCCGGGCGAGGTGCGGCTGGAACGCGGCGATCTCGTCGTCGAGCGAGCGGACCAGAAGCTCGGTCGAGTACCAGCCGCCGATGAAGGTCAGCCCGTGGCGGCCGAGAAGCGCCTTCAGCTCGGCCGGGTCGTCGGGCCAGCGGTGGCCGTTCTCGATCCCCTCGAAGCCGATCACCTCGCCGGCCTCGTGCAGGATCTGCCCGGTCGGGATATGGGCGCCGATCGAGCGGTCGTCGTCGTTGGCCCAGGCGATGGGGTTGGTGCCGTAGCGGATCATGTGCGTTCCTTGAGCTGCGCCTCGTAGGCCGCGCGCGCGGCGCGAACCTCGCTGCGGTCGGAAACTTCGGGAACGGCGACATCCCACCAGTGGCCGCCATGCGGGGTGGAGGGGTAGGGGTCGGTGTCGATGACGACGACGAAGGGGCCAGCCGCCTCGCGTGCGCGGGCGAGCGCGGTCTCCAGTTCGGCGATCGAGCCGACATGCACCGCCGCCGCCCCCATCGCCGCGGCATGGGCGGCAAAGTCGATGTTCGAGGGGGTCACGTGCGCCGCGTGGTCGAGGAGGTTGTTGAACTCGGCCCCGCCGGTCGCCTTCTGCAGGCGGTTGATGCAGCCATAGCCGCGGTTGTCGGTCAGGACGACGGTGATCTTGACCCCCATCGTCACCGCCGTCGCCAGTTCGGAGTTCATCATCATGTAGCTGCCGTCGCCCAGCATGCAGATCACGTCGCGCTCGGGCTCGGCCATCTTGATGCCCAGCGCGCCGGCGATCTCGTAGCCCATGCAGGAATAGCCGTATTCCATGTGGTAGCTGCCCGGCCGCCCTGCCTTCCAGAGCTTGTGCAGCTCGCCCGGCATGGTGCCGGCGGCGCACATCACCACCGTGTCTGGCCCGGCGGCGCGCTGCACCGCGCCGATCACCTGGCTGTCGGTCGGCAGCGCGTTGCCATCCTTCGGCGGCGCGGTCAGGGGATCGACGCTCGCAAACCACCCTGCCTTCAGGCCGGCGTCGGGCGGCGTCGCGGCGTAGCCGTCGAGCTGCACGGCAAGCTCGGTCAGCGCCGTCTCGGCATCCGACTGCAGCGGCATCGCGCCGTGCTTCATCGCGTCATGGGCCGCGACGTTGATCGAGACGAGCCGCCGGCCGGGCCGCCTGAAAAGCGCCCAGGACCCGGTGGTGAAATCCTGGAAGCGGGTGCCGACGCCGAGCACCAGGTCGGCACCCTCGCAGACGGCATTGGCCGAGGACGCGCCGGTGACGCCGACGGGGCCGAGGTTCAGGGGGTGGTCCCAAGGCAGGACCGACTTGCCGGCCTGCGTCTCGACCACCGGGATCGCATGCGCCTCGGCGAAGGCGCGCAGCGCCCCGGTGGCGCCCGAATAGTGCACGCCCCCGCCCGCCACGATCACCGGCGCATCGGCGGCGCGGATCGCCGCGACCACGGCTGCGAGCTCGCGCGCATCGGGACGGAGGCGGCGGCGATGCCAGGTCCGCGCCTCGAAGAAGCTTTCGGGCCAGTCCCATGCCTCGGCCTGCACATCCTGGCAGAAGGCGAGCGTGACGGGGCCGCAGTCGGCCGGGTCGGTCATCACCGCCATCGCCCGCGGCAGCGCCGTCAGAAGCTGCTCGGGGCGGGTGATGCGGTCGAAATAGCGGCTGACGGGGCGGAAGCAGTCGTTGGCGCTGATGGTGCCGTCGCCGAAATCCTCGACCTGCTGGAGGACCGGGTCGGGCCCGCGCCCGGCGAAGACGTCGCCCGGGATCAGCAGCACCGGCAGGCGGTTGACATGCGCCAGCGCCGCCGCGGTGACCATGTTCGTCGCCCCCGGCCCGATCGACGAGGTCACCGCCATCGCCCGCCGCCGGCCGAGCTGCTTGGCATAGGCGATGGCGGCATGCGCCATGCCCTGCTCGTTGTGGCCGCGCCAGGTCGGCATCGTGTCGCGGTGCGCATGAAGCGCCTCGCCGATGCCCGCGACGTTGCCGTGGCCGAAGATCGCCCAGGCGCCGGCGATGAAGGGCGCGCCCTCCTCGGTCATTTGCCGCGTCAGCCAGCGGACCATGGCCTGCGCGGCGGTCAGTCTCACGGTGCTCATGCCGCGTCCTCCTTGCGCTTGCGCGCCTGGTCCCAGATGCCGCAGAGGCGGGCGTAGCTGTCCGCCATCCGCGCGATGCAGGTCTCGTCGGCGATCCCGCCTGCCAGCCAGTCCCGCGCGGGTTCGCCGAAGATCGTCCGCCCGACGGCGAAGCCCTTGACCAGCGGGTGCCGCGCGGCTTCGGCGAAGCTCGCCGCCAGCTCGGCCTCGCCCGCGCCGAGGCCGAGGACGACGATCCCGCGGGTGTGGGGGTCGTGGCGTTCGATGGCGCGGCAGGCGGCCTCCCACGCCGCGCGCGAGCGCATCGGCTCGAGCTTCCACCAGTCGGGGTGGATGCCGAGCGCATAGAACCGCTCGATCACACCGGCCGTGGTGTCGTCGCCGACCGGGCCGACCTTCGAGGGGATCACCTCCAGCAGGAATTCCAGCCGGTTGCGGCGGGCGGCATGGAACAGCCGCAGCACCGTCTCCTCCTGCCGCGCCCACATCGCGGCATCGTCGTCGGGGTGGCAGTAGCAGAGCGCCTTCACCACATGGTCGGCCGGCCATTCGGCCAGCCCGCCGAAATCCGGCCCGATCTCGGGCTCCAGCGCCAGCGGGCGCGAGGCGGGCCACTCCACCGGCCGGCCGATCCAGAGCCCCTGCCCCGCCGCGCGATAAAGCGCCCGCCGCCCCAGCCGGCTGTCGCACAGCAGCCCGTGGCCGGGCCGCCCGTCCGCCACCCGAAGCGTGGCGTCGAGGCACAACTCCTTGAACCGTGCGATCCGCTCCGGCGTCGCGCCCGGCAGCTCCTCCAGCTGCGCGCGGTGGTCGAAGGCGAAGACCCTCAGCGTCGTCCAGTCGCCCTTGCGGTTGGTCGACCAGTGCACCTGTTCCAGCGCGGCATCCTTGCGCAAGGCCGGCACCGTCACGCCCCGCTTCAGGAAGAAACGCAGCTCCTCCCATGACGGATAGGCGGGCGTGCAGCCGTGGCGGCTGACCGCGAAGGCGCCGCAGGCATTGGCATATTCCAGCGCCTTCGGCCAGGGCTCACCGTCGAGCCAGCCCTTCAGCAGGCCCGCAAAGAACCCGTCGCCGGCGCCGAGCACGTTGAAGACCTCGATCGGAAAGCCGGGGCCGGTCTCGCCATCGTCGAGGCTGGCAGGGATCGCGCCGGCGAAGGCGGCCGCACCCATCGGCCCGCGCTTGCAGACCAGCGTGGCCGGCGTCAGCGCCCGCACCGCCCGCAGCGCGGCCGTCGTGTCGGTGCTGCCGCCGGCGATGTGGAACTCCTCCTCGGTGCCGACGATCAGGTCGAACAGCGGCAGGTGCGCCTGCAGCCGCCGCGTCACCTCGGCGCTCTCGATGAACCGCGCCTCGCCCGCGCCGTGCCCGGCCAGCCCCCACAGGTTCGGCCGGTAGTCGATGTCGAGCGCCGTTTGCGCCCCCGCCCCGCGCGCCAGCCGCAGCGCCTTCAGCACCGCCGCCTCGGTGCGAGGGTGCGACAGATGGGTGCCGGTCGCCACCACCGCCCGCGCCTCGGCGATGAAGGCGGGGTCGATGTCGTCCTCGCACAGCGCCATGTCGGCGCAGTTCTCGCGGTAGAAGATC
>CAZYBG010000146.1:0-6230 GCA_964645155.1 uncultured Rhodobacterales bacterium
ATAGATGTAGGTGTTGCGGACCATGAACTCCTTGAGGATGTCGTTCTGGATCGTCCCCGACAGCTTCGCGCGCGGCACCCCTTGCTCTTCGCCCGCCACGATGAACGAGGCCAGCACCGGGATTACTGCACCGTTCATCGTCATCGAGACCGAGACCTCGCCGAGGGGGATACCGTCGAACAGCACCTTCATGTCTTCGACGCTGTCGATGGCGACACCCGCCTTGCCGACATCGCCCACCACGCGCGGATGGTCGCTGTCATAGCCGCGGTGCGTGGCAAGGTCGAAGGCCACACTCACGCCCTGCTGCCCGGCAGCCAGGGCCTTGCGGTAGAAGGCGTTTGATTCCTCGGCAGTGGAGAAACCGGCGTACTGGCGGATCGTCCAGGGGCGCCCGGCGTACATCGTGGCTTTCGGGCCGCGCGTGTACGGAGCAAGCCCCGGCATCGAGCCCATATGTGCCAGACTCTGCGCATCGCCTTCGCCGTAGATCGGAAGCACTGGAATGCCCTCGGGCGTGTTCCAGACCAGCGTATCGGGGTCGGCGCCCTTCAGTTCCTTTCGGGCAAGTTCCGCCCAGCGGGTACGGTCGTCGGTCATCGGGTCGTCCTTTCGGCTCCGAAAGAGCGACGAATAGCCCGTCTGCCCTTCGCTTTGGCATCGTTCCGGCCTATATCGGCAGTGGCAGGAGGTGGCATGAAACGGATCGTTGCAATAGTTCTGGCGGTGGCAGCTTCGCCGATCACCGCGTGGGCCGAGACGCTTGCGGCGTCCGAGCCTCTCGTTCCGGCGGCGACCACCGAGGAGTTCGCCCCACGCGGCGCACCGAACTTGCCATACCTGGGCGCGGACGTGACGCTTGAGCAGTTCCAATGGGTTGCCCGTCCGTTGGTCGTCTTCGCCGACAGCGTTGCCGACCCGGCGTTCCAGCGGCAGATCGAACTCCTGCTCGACCGCCCCCAGCCCCTTGCCGACCGTGACATCGTGGTGATCGTCGATACCGATCCGGCCGCGAGCAGCGCTGTACGAACCGCGCTGCGGCCGAGGGGTTTTTCGCTCGTGGTCATGGGTAAGGAAGGGGAGGTCATCACCCGCAAGCCCAGTCCCTGGGACGTGCGAGAGATTACCCGCGCGATAGACCGCACTCCCCTGATGCAACAGGAGCTGCGCGACCGCAGGCTGTCGGGTCGGTAGGTCATTCGAACTCCAGGATCACATCATCGACCTTGAGGCTCGCGCCCGGGCCGACCTTGACCGCCTTGACCACCGCGCGGCGTTCGGCCCGCAGGATGTTCTCCATCTTCATGGCCTCGATGGTGGCGAGCGCCTGACCTTCTTCCACCGTATCGCCCTCGGCCACCTCGACTTTCACTACGAGGCCCGGCATCGGGCACAGTAGGAACTGCGAGGTGTCGGGCGGCAGCTTCTCTGGCATCAACCGGGCGAGGTTCGCCTGCCGAGGGGTGCGAACGTGCACCTTGAGGTCGGCACCGCGAGTACGGATCTTGAAGCCTTGCGGAATCTTGCCAACCTTGAGTACGAGCGGCGTCCCATCAACCGTCAGGCGTGCGAGCGGCTGCCCTGGGGTCCAGTCTGAGGTCACGCGCATTTCGGTGCCGTCGTCCAAGCGAACTGTCGAGCCGCCCTTGTCGGCGTCGATCGACAACGGGAACTCGCGGCTTTGCGCCACCACCACCCAGTCGGTGCCGACCTTGCGGGTGTGATTGTCCATCGTGCCGGAAATCCGTGTACGCCGGATCTCGGCCACGCGGAACATGGCAGCCGCTGCGGCAGCCACCCGGCGCAGGTCGACCTCGGGCAGCATGACGCCCTGGAAGCCATCGGGGTATTCTTCGGCGATGAAGGCCGTCGTGATTTTGCCGTCGGTGAAACGCGGATGGTCCATTACGGCGGCCACGAAAGGAAGGTTGTGACCGATCCCCTCTACCTCAAAGGTATCGAGGGCCAGCCGCATCTCCTCGATGGCCGTGGCACGGTCAGGGCCCCAGGTGCAGAGCTTGGCGATCATCGGGTCGTAGAACATCGAGATCTCGCCGCCTTCGTAGACCCCGGTGTCGTTGCGCACGACGCCGCCGCGTTCGGTCTTGCCCTCCCCAGGCGGGCGGTAGCGGGTGAGCCGGCCGATCGAGGGCAGGAAGTTGCGGTACGGGTCCTCGGCATAGAGACGGCTTTCCATCGCCCAGCCGTTGATCTTGAGGTCAGCCTGGCCGAAGGGCAGCGGCTCGCCATCGGCCACGCGGATCATCTGCTCCACGAGATCGACGCCGGTGATCAACTCGGTCACCGGATGTTCGACCTGAAGCCGGGTGTTCATCTCGAGGAAGAAGAAGTTGCGCTCACCGTCCACGATGAACTCGACCGTGCCGGCCGAGGTATAGCCCACCGCCTTCGCCAGGGCGCAGGCCTGTTCGCCCATCGCCTTGCGGGTCGCTTCGTCGAGAAACGGTGACGGGGCTTCCTCGATCACCTTCTGGTTCCGGCGCTGGATCGAGCATTCGCGCTCGTGCAGGTAGACGCAGGTGCCATGGGCATCGGCCAGCACCTGGATCTCGATGTGGCGGGGCTGGGTCACGAACTTCTCGATGAAGATGCGGTCGTCGCCGAAGCTCGCCGCCGCCTCGTTCTTCGAGGACTGGAAGCCCTCGCGCGCCTCGGTGTCGTTCCAGGCGATGCGCATGCCCTTGCCGCCACCGCCGGCCGAGGCCTTGATCATCACCGGATAGCCGATCTCTCCGGCGATCTTCACGGCCTCGTCGGCATCGGCGATCAGGCCCATCCAGCCCGGCACGGTCGAGACGCCGGCCGCCTGCGCCAGCTTCTTCGAAGTGATCTTGTCGCCCATCGCCTCGATCGCGCTGGCGGGCGGGCCGACGAAGGCCACCCCCTCGCGGTCGAGCGCCTCGGCGAAGAGGCGGTTCTCGGAGAGGAAGCCGTAGCCCGGATGCACCGCCTCGGCGCCGGTCTGGCGGACCGCGTCCAGAATGTTGTCGATAACTATGTAGCTCTGCGCCGCCGGCGGGGGGCCGATGCGCACCGCCTCGTCGGCCATCTTCACATGCAGCGCGTTGCGATCCGCGTCGGAGTAGACGGCGACCGTTGCGATCCCCATCTTGCGCGCCGTCTTGATGACCCGGCAGGCAATCTCGCCGCGGTTGGCGATCAGGATCTTCTTGAACATGCCCGTCCTCCGCAGCGTGAACCGTGGCGCGGCCGACCGGGCGCTGCGCATGAAAACAGGCCGTCGGAACGTGTGCTCCGGCGGCCTCGGCCATATGGTTGTTGATAGCGTCTTCCTGCGAAGCCGTCCCGAAGGATCAGCCCGTCCGGGCGCGCGTCCCCGCCCCCGCGCGGGGACCCTCGCCTAGCGGTTGACGCAGCCCGGAACGTTGAGATCGTCGCAGAACGCGCCAACACCCGCGCCGATGATGGCGCCGGTGCCCACCGGGTTGTCGGTCGCGTCGGCGATGAGAGCCCCCGCGGCCGCGCCGGCAAGCGCACGCTCGGTATCGTTCTCGAGACATCCCGCAAGCGGCACGACCAGTGCCGCCACGGCTGCAAGCTTAAGGATCTGCATAGTGAACTGCCTCCAACAAGGTTTGTTATGTCACGATTATCCGGCCGGCCCGGAATGCTGTCAAAGCGAAAGCAAAATCCTTCACGGGCTTGTGCGGAAGGCCGCCGATCCGCGCTGCCGCACCCCGACCGCGCATAGAAAGTCGGCCTGACCCCGAAGGGGCCAGGCCGTAGAGAAGGGGAAGGGTAACGGTTTTGACAATCGCGGCGAAGTGTCTTGCTGGAGGGTTTCGCCGCGTCTTGATCGTTGACCGAACTGCCGAGTCGATAAAGGGCCATCTTCGGGGTTGCCCTAGCGTCAGCCGAAATCCGCGCGGAATAACAACCTATGCGCGAAATCATGCCGATCTTCCCGTGAAAACCTCAGGGAAAGCCACTGCAGCCCGTTCGGCATCGACCCGCAGCAGTGCCGTATAGCTGGCCGGGTCGAACGGCTGCTCGGCCGGCACGACTTCGCGCCCGAAAAGCCAGGACAGCCGGCCTGCATCGAGGTTGCCGCGCTCGAACGGCTCTTCGCCGAAATGGTTAAGGAGCGCCGCGAGAAAGGCTGCGTCGGCCGCGCGGTCGCCCGGCCTGCGGTCCTGATGCCGCTCGCGGCGCACGATCGGCGTCGCGCCCGCGGCATTGGCACGCCGGATGACGAACTGATGGTCGGTCCCCGGCAGCCTGCCGGGAAAGCCGCGATGCTTCAGCATCCCCGCCCTCCCCGGGAGAGGGCGGGGACCGATGCCCTAGTTGGCCGCGGCCGTGGGCGGATCGTTGGGCCCGGGCTGACGGCCGCCCGGCTGGTCGGGTTCGTTCCCGCGGTCGATCGGGATGCAGCGGGTCTGGCCGGCGGCGGTGCCGACCGCCTGCTGCCCGGGCGGGCAGCCCGGCGGCTCGCAGGGCGGCAGCTGCGGATCGTAGGTCGAGTTGGGGTCGGCATCGGCCGGAACGCAGGGGCCGCCGCCCGAGACATTGCCGTACTTGTCGTAGACAGGTGGCGAGAAGACCGGGTCGGGTTCCGGCTGGGCGCAGCCGGAGATGGCCAACATGCCGGCCAGCAGGGCGGCACTGAAGAGCTTCGCTGACATGAATAATTCCCCCGTCGCGTGTTGTTGTGCGGGGGACGATACCGCGCCCGGTGCGAATCCGCTAGGCCGCAATTGACGTAGCGGCATCCTGCGAAACCGGAGGGTGGGCGGAGCGCGGCATGCCGCGCTCCGCCGGGAGGTCGATCAGAATTTGCCGCTGACCGGTTCGGCCGGGATCGGCGTCGGGGCCGGAGCGGGCTCTTCCTGCTGGGCGCAAGCCGCCACGAAAGCGACGAGGCTGAGGGCGAGGATGGTCTTGACGGTGGTCGACATACTTCTCTCCTGCTGCAACACGGCGAAGCGCAGACATGCCAACGAATCGACACTGCCCCTTCCGCGTTTGCGGTTACTTGGGTTTGACCCGGCGCCAGAATACGCATTTCAAATGGGAAATCACGAGTGACCTCGGGTATCCGCGGCGGCTGTGACGCAATTGCATCATCCGTCACGAACCTGTCGCATGCCATTGAGGCCTTGGGGAAAACGACAGTCGTCAGTACCATTCGCAACCCTCGTCGGTCGGCAGGTATGCGCCGATGAACTGGGTCGCGTCGGCGTCGGGCGTGCCGCGGGGCACGGGTCGATCCATCAGGATGACGACGATCTCCTCGGCGTCTTCGCCCGGATTGCCGGGCTGAAGCGCCGCCAGCCCCTCGGTCTCGCAGAGATGCTGCAGATCGGCGACGACCGCCTCGTAGCCGATGCCGCCGATCTCGGGCGCGAGATAGCGCATCACATACCAGCGCGCGCCGTCCGGCTGCACCTCGATGCCGGCATCGTAGACCTCGGCCTCGAGGCCCGACGGCAGCGGCGCCGCCGCCGCGGTCCATGCGGCGAAAGCCACGAGAACGGCCGCGAAGTGGCCGCTCACAGCGGGATATTGTCGTGTTTTTTCCATGGGTTCTGCAATCGCTTGCCGCGGAGCGAGGCGAAGGCGCGGGCGACGCGGCGGCGCGTCGAGTGCGGCATGATCACCTCGTCGACGAAGCCGCGCTCGGCCGCGACGAAGGGGTTTGCGAAGCGGTCCTCGTAGTCCTTCGTGCGCGCCGCGATCCTGCCGCGGTCGGCCAGCTCCGCGCGGTAGAGGATCTCGACGGCCCCCTTCGCGCCCATCACCGCGATCTCGGCGGTCGGCCAGGCATAGTTGAAATCGCCGCGCAGGTGCTTGCTGGCCATCACGTCGTAGGCCCCGCCATAGGCCTTGCGGGTGATGACGGTGACCTTGGGCACCGTCGCCTCGCCGTAGGCGAAGAGCAGCTTCGCGCCATGCTTGATGACACCGCCAAGCTCCTGCCCGGTGCCGGGAAGGAAGCCGGGCACGTCGACGAAGGTCAGAATCGGGATCTCGAAGGCGTCGCAGAACCGGACGAATCGTGCGGCCTTGCGGCTCGAATCGATGTCGAGGCAGCCGGCCAGCACCATGGGCTGGTTCGCGACCACGCCCACGGTCGCCCCCTCCAGACGGATGAATCCGGTGACGATGTTGCGCGCGAACCCTGCCTGCACCTCGAAGAAGTCGCCCTCGTCGGCGACCTTCAGGATCAGTTCCTTCATGTCGTAGGG
>CAZYBG010000147.1:0-6116 GCA_964645155.1 uncultured Rhodobacterales bacterium
GGTTCGGGGGCGGGTTCGGGGGCGGGTTCGGGGGCGGCCAGCTCCTCGGCCGTCTCGCGCGGCGCGGCTGCGTCCTGCAGCGCGGCGAACTCCTCGGACGAGATGACGGAGACGTTGGTGAACTCGAACGACGGCGGCCTTGCGGGGAACAGCCAGTCCCCGACCATGACCCAGCCGATCAGGGCCACATGCCCTGCCGCCGAGATTTTCTGGCCCGTGTCCATCGCCGCCCCGGCCCGCTACCCGCCCGAGGTCTCTGACGCGTCCGCCCCGTCGAACCTTGGCCCGCCGCTTTCGGTGACGAGACCGATATCCGAGAAGCCTCCGGCATTGAGGGCGCCCATCACCTGGACCACACGCTCGTAGGGGATCGCGCCATCGGCGCGCAGGAACACCTTGTTGTCGGCGCGCTCGGCCGCGATTGCCGTCAGCCGGCCGATCAGCTCGCCCTCGGGGACCTCGCTGGTCTGGATCAGGATCTGGCCCTCGGCCGTCAGGGTGATCGTCAGCGGCTCCTCGGGCTCCTGCGGCAGCGACTGCGCCGCGGTGCGCGGCAGTTCGACCGGCACGCCGACGGTGAGGAGCGGCGCCGCGACCATGAAGATGATGAGAAGCACCAGCATCACGTCGACCATCGGCGTGATGTTGATCTCGCTCATCGCGGCGGCGCGGCCGCCCCTGCGGCGCCCCCGGCGGCGCCCGCCGCCGCCCGACTTGATGACGGATGCGACCATCTCAGGCGTCCAGCTGGCGCGAGAGGATGGTGGCGAATTCGTCGGCGAAGGCCTCGTAGTTGCCGATGATGCGGTCGCTGTCGGCCGAGAGCTTGTTGTAGAAGATCACCGCCGGGATTGCCGCGACAAGGCCGATCCCCGTCGCCAGCAGCGCCTCGGCGATGCCGGGCGCCACCACGGCGAGCGAGGTGTTCTGGCTGATCGCGATCTGCTCGAACGAATGCTTGATGCCCCAGACCGTGCCGAACAGCCCGACGAAGGGCGCGGTGGAGCCCACGGTGGCGAGGAACGACAGCCCGGAGTTCAGCTCCTCGGCCTCTTTCGCGATCGCCACGTCCATGCTGCGGTCGATGCGCGCCTGGGCGCCGGCGATCAGCCGGCCGTCGTCGCGGTGGCTGCGCCGCCATTCAAGCATCCCCGACGAGAAGATGCGCTCGGACGGGCCGCGCGGCTCCTGGCCCATCTTCTCGTAGAGCTCGTCGAGCGGCTCGCCCGACCAGAAGGCCTGGTCGAAGGTCGCCGCCTCGCGCTTGGCGCGGCGGTAGTTGATGAACTTCTGGACGATGATCGCCCAGCTCCAGAACGACGCGATGAAGAGGACGATCATCACCAGCTTCACCGTGAAGGTGGCGCGGGCGAAGAGGGCAAGCAGCGAGAAATCAATCTCCTGCGCCGCGGCAAGGGCTTCGGTTTCCATGGGCGTGCTCGTTTTCTGCTCGTGACCGGGCTGCGTTGCGCAGCTTCTGTTAGCGCGGGTTATTACCCGAATTGCGGGGAGACGCCAACCCCAGCTTGCGAGGAGGCCTTTGTTTCAAGGGCCCGGCGAAGTTCCGCCGGCAGCCGCACCGGCCGGCCCGCCGCCGTCAGCGCGACCAGCGTGACATCGGCCACAAAGAGCGGGTCGGGCCCCCGGCGCACCACCTGCCGCAGCACCGCGCGCGCCGGCGTGACGGCGACCGCCGCCGTCTCGACCGCGAGCGCGTCGTCGAACCGGGCCGGCGCGAGGTAGTCGGCGACGACACGCCGCACCGCGAAGACGACCCCCGCCTCGGCGCGCAGGCGGCGCTGGTCGATGCCAAGCGCGCGGACCCACTCGGTCCGCGCCCGTTCGATGAACTTCAGGTAGTTGGCATAGTAGACGATGCCGGCAAGGTCGGTGTCCTCGTAGTAGACGCGGACGGGGAAGGAATGGGTTTCGGGCGGCATCCCGCCCCTCTAGCGCCGGCGCGGCGGGCGGGCAAGGTGTTGCCGGGGGCGACGGCCAGCCATGGCGCCAGGCGGTTCCCGCCCCCGGATGCGCCCCGGAGCACGCGCCGGAACGCAGCAGGGAATGCGCCCCGGGAGGCGGCCTTCCCTGGAGGCCGGCCGGAACACCGGGACGTGCCGGCGGTTGACCCCGCTGACCCAGCGCAAAGGAGCGGACATGTCACATCACCACCATCTGAAACCCCTCGACGAGCAGACGATCGTGATCACCGGCGGCAGCTCGGGCATCGGGCTCTGCACTGCGCTCCGCGCGGCGCGGCGCGGCGCGCGGGTCGTCGTCGTCGCGCGCAACGAGGATGTGCTGAAGGAGGTCGTCGCGCGCATCCGCGGCGAAGGCGGCCAGGCCGACCACTGCGTGGCCGACATGGGCGACCGCGCCGCGGTGCGCCGCGTGGTCGAGGAGGTCGTCGCCCGCCACGGCGGCTTCGATACCTGGGTGAACGGCGCCGGCGTCGGCATCTATGCCCGGCTCGAGGACACCCCAGACGAGGACCACGAGCGGATCTTCCGCACCAACTACTTCGGCGTGGTGAACGGCTCGCTGGAGGCGCTGAAGCACCTGAAGGAGAGAGGCGGCGCGCTGATCAACATCGGCTCGATCTCGTCGGAGATGCCTTCGCCGATCCTGTCGGCATACACCGCCTCGAAGCACGCGGTGAAGGGCTTCACCGACTCGCTCCGCCTCGAGCTGATGCACGAGGGCGCGCCGGTCTCGGTCACGCTGATCAAGCCGAGCGGCATCCACACGCCGTTCGGACAGCACGCCCGGAACTACATGGACGCCCGGTCGAAGGTGCCCGTGCCGGTCTATCACCCGCGGCTCGTGGCCGACGCGATCCTGCATGCGGCCCAGCGCCCGACGCGCGACGTGCGGATCGGCGAGGCGGGGCTGTTGCAGGTCGGGCTGGCGAAGCTGATGCCGCGGCTGGCCGACCGGGTGTTCTCGGCGGCGTTCTACAAGACCGCGCTCGACCACGAGCGGCCGAAGCGCAGCGACAACCGGGGGCTGCACGAGTCGGGCTCGGACGGGCGGATCCTGGGCGACCAGGACGACCGCCCGATCGCGGTCAGCCCCTATACCTGGGCGCAGACCAACCCGACGGCGACGATGGCGATCCTGCTCGGCGGGGCGGTGCTCGGGATGGCGGCGGTCGCCGCGCGCGGCGCGGCGGCCAGGTCGGGCCACGGCCGGCCGGCGCTGGGGCGCCGCTGACCGGCGGCGAAGGTGCGGCGCGCGGGCCCGCCCGGATCGGGGCGTTCAGGCCGCTGCGGCGATGCGCTCGGCGATCAGCCGGGCATGGCCGGGATCGGTCGACACGGCGGGAACCGCGGGGTCATAGGCCGCGGCGAGGAGCGCGCGGATGTCGTCGCGCAACCGCTCGGTTCCGTCGGGGCCGGGCGCCATCAGGCCGGTGCGCGTGAGCGTCGGGATCGACCACGCCAGATGCGCCAGCACCGCCTGGCGGAGCGCGAGCGCGGCCGGCGCCTGGCGGCCGAGCGGACCGCCGAGGCGCACCAGGCCGGTGCAGCGCACGATGCCGCCCGCGGCGGCGTGGCCGAACCGCCGGACCTGGTTCCAGCCGCAGCGCTCGGCATCGGCGGCAAGCCGGGCGACGCCGGGCAGCAGCTGGCCGAGGCCGGGCTGGTCGACGAGGTCGCGCCATTCGCGGACGATGCCGAGGCCCCAGGTCATCCCTGCGAGGCCGGAGACCGCAGCGGGGTGGCGCGACAGCGCGCCGACCTCGGCGAGGGCGGCGGCGAGAAGCGCCTCGGTCACCGGACCGGCGCCGAAGATCGTGGCGCGGACCGGCACCGTCCAGCGGGCGAAGCGGTAGGTCCCGTCGTCGCCGGTGAAGTAGGCCCGCACCTCGTCGGGTGTCACTCGGCCTCTCCGAACAGGTCGGTCCCGGCGGGCCGCGGCGCGGGCAGCCCGAGATGCCGCCAGGCCTTGGCCGCCAGCGCGCGCCCGCGCGGCGTGCGCTGGATCAGGCCCTGCTGCAGCAGGAACGGCTCGATCACCTCCTCGATCGCGTCGCGGCTTTCGCTCAGCGCGGCCGACAGGGTCTCGACCCCCACCGGCCCGCCGCCGTAGTTCTCGGCGATGAGCGCGAGGTAGCGCCGGTCGGCCGAGTCGAGGCCGAGATGGTCGACGCCGAGCCGGGTCAGGGCGTCGTCGGCAAGCGCGCGGGTGATGCGCCCGTCGCCGTCGACCAGCGCGAAGTCCACGACCCGGCGCAGGAGCCGCCCTGCGATGCGCGGCGTGCCGCGCGCGCGCCGCGCGATCTCGGCCAGGCCGTCGGCCTCGGCCGCGACGCCGAGCAGCCGGGCGCTGCGGGTGACGATCTCGAGAAGCTCGGGCTCGGTGTAGAAGGTCAGCCGCGTGGGGATGCCGAAGCGGTCGCGCAGCGGCGTGGTGAGAAGCCCCAGGCGCGTGGTGGCGCCGACCAGCGTGAAGGGCTGCAGCTCGATCCGCACGGTCCGCGCCGCCGGCCCCTCGCCGATCACGAGGTCGAGCTCGAAATCCTCGAGCGCGGGGTAGAGCACCTCCTCCACCACCGGGTTCAGGCGGTGGATCTCGTCGATGAAGAGGACGTCGCGCGCCTCGAGGTTGGTGAGGATCGCGGCGAGGTCGCCGGCCCGGGCGAGGACCGGCCCCGAGGTCATGCGGAAGTTGACGCCGAGCTCGCGCGCCATGATCTGCGCCAGCGTCGTCTTGCCGAGGCCGGGCGGCCCGTGGAACAGCGTGTGGTCCATCGCCTCGCCGCGCCGGCGCGCGCTCTCGATGAACACCCTGAGGTTCGCCCGCGCCTCGGCCTGGCCGATGAACTCGACAAGGCGCTGCGGCCGGAGCGCGCGGTCGGCGTCCTCGGGGCGTGGCGCGGGGCGAAGCAGGGGATCGGGCTCGGTCATGGCCGGGCGGACTGTCGCGCGGAACGGCTGGAATGACAAGAATCTCGCCGCCGCGGGGAACGGCCGGGTCCGGGGGCAGCCCCCGGCCCGCGCCGTCAGCGCCAGGGGCCGGGCCGCGCGCTGCCGCCGCCGGCCATCGCCTCGAGCGCGGCGATCCGGTTCTGTGGCGCCGGATGGGTCGAGAACAGGCTGTCATGGGCATGCGCGTGAAGCGGGTTCATGATGAACATCGGCGCGGTCGCGGGGTTGCGCTCGGCCGAGTTCAGGTCGATCCGCCCGGCGAGGACCGCGATCTTGCGCAGGGCCCCCGCGAGCGCCAGCGGCGCGCCGCTGATCTCGGCGCCGACGCGGTCGGCCTCGAATTCCCGCGTCCGGCTGATCGCCATCTGCACCAGCGCCGCGGCCAGCGGCGCGAGGATCATCATCAGGAGCGCGCCGACGATGCCGAGCCCGCCCTCGCGCCGGCCGCCGAAGAACAGCGCGAAGTTGGCCAGCATCGAGATCGCCCCGGCGAAGGTCGCCGTCACCGTCATCAGGAGCGTGTCGCGGTTGCGGATATGGGCAAGCTCGTGGGCCATCACGCCCTCGACCTCGTCGCGGGTGAGCGCGCGCAGCAGGCCGGTGGTCGCGGCGACCGCGGCGTTCTCGGGGTTGCGGCCGGTGGCGAAGGCGTTGGGCTGGTCGGCCTCGATCAGGTAGACGCGCGGCATCGGCAGGCCGGCGCGGCCGGCCAGCGCGCCGACCATGGCGACGAGGTCGGGCGCGCTGCGGGCGTCGACCTCGACCGCGTTGTGCGCGCGCAGCGCGAGCTTGTCGGAGTTCCAGTAGGCGAAGGCGTTCGTCGCCGCGGCGAAGCCGAAGGCGAGGAGCATCCCGACCTGCCCGCCGATCAGCCAGCCGACGCCGAGGAACAGGGCGGTCATCGCCGCCATCAGCATGAAGGTACGTGCCGTTGCCATCGCCTGGACCCTCCCCGCGCAAAGATATCGGCGCCCGGTCGGCGTCCGGCAAGGCCCTCGGCTCGGCCTCGCCACTCGGCGCCTCGGCTCAGCCCCGCGGCGCGAGCCTGCGGAGCGCGGCGCGGATCAGCGCGGGCGTGTCGGCCTCGGGGGCGGCGCCGCCGGCCTCGGCCACCGCGGCGGCGGCCTCGCCCTGGCCGTAGCCGAGGTTGACGAGCGCCGAGAGCGCCTCGGCGGTCGCGGCGGC
>CAZYBG010000148.1:0-6020 GCA_964645155.1 uncultured Rhodobacterales bacterium
CAGCCAGCGGTGGTTCATGTAGTACTGCGCGCATTTCTCGGCGGCCTCGGCCATCGGCTTCTGCGCCTGCCGCTTGGTGCCGACGAAGAGGATGCGGCCGCCCTTGGCGACCGTCTCGCGGATGACGTTGAGCGCGGCATCGAGCATCGGGACCGTCTGGGTCAGGTCGATGATGTGGATGCCGTTGCGGTCGCCGTAGATGAACGGCTCCATGCGGGGGTTCCACCGCTGTGTCTGGTGGCCGAAATGTACGCCAGCTTCCAGCAGCTGACGCATGGAGAACTCGGGGAGCGCCATGCCTTTTCCTTTCCGGTTTCGCGCCTCGGCGAAGTGATTCACCCCGGACCTGGTCCGAGGCAACCGGTGGACCGCCGGGGATGTCTCCCCCGGAAGGCCCGCACTCCGCCTGTGAAGTGGCGCGCGTCTAGCCGGTTTCCGCCGGCCGCGCAACCCCGGTGCGAGCGGCCCGCTCCTGCCCAGCCCGTCTTGCGGCCAGTCTCACGGCCCGCCTTACGGGCTGCCGCGGAGCGGATCGGACAGTCCCTCGACGATCAGCAGGTCGTATTCCGCGATGTCGGCGAAGACGTCGCGTGCCGCCTGGTAGCTGGGCTCCTCGAACCGCGCGCGCGCCTCGGCGAGGCTCTCGAACTCCACGATCACCACCCGCGTCTTCGGCGACCCGACGCGCACCTCGCCGGTGCCGCGGACGATGACGCGGCCGCCGACCCGGTCCATCGCGTCCATGCCCATCTCGATCGCCTGCCCGTAGCGCAGCGGATCCTTGATGTCGACCAGCGCCACCCAATACCCTTTCGGCATCCAGCACCCTCCCGTCGCCATTGCCGCGAATTCAACCCGTCGCTCTCGCAAAAGTTCGACTCGATGAAAGATCTACAACCTAGCGGTGTGTCGCCGGCGCGCAAGGATGTTTCGCCGGCGGTACCGCGGCCCTTGCCGCCGCGCCACCGCCGCGCCATGAAGCGCGCATGGCGCCCCGGCCCGACATCCTCTGTATCGGCTCCGTCCTCTGGGACGTGATCGGCCGGTCGCCCGCGCACATGCGCGCCGGCGCCGACGTGCCGGGGCGGATCACGCGGCTGCCGGGCGGGGTCGCGATGAACATCGCGATGACGCTGCGCCGCTTCGGCCTCGTCCCCGCGCTTCTCACCGCGATCGGCCGCGATGCCGAGGGCGAGGACCTGGTCGCCGCCTGCGAGACCTTCGGCCTCGTGACCCGGCACGTCTACCGCTCCGACGACCTGCCGACCGACCGCTACATCGCGATCGAGGGGGCGAACGGCCTGGTCGCGGCGATCGCCGACGCCCATTCGCTGGAAGCGGCGGGGGCGAAGATCCTCCGCCCGCTGGGCGACGGGACACTCGGGTCGGCGGCGGCGCCCTGGCCGGGCGCCATCGCGCTCGACGGCAACCTGACCGAGGCGTTGCTGGCCGACATCGCCGCGGCCCCCGCCTTCGCCGCGGCCGACCTGCGGGTCGCGCCGGCCTCGCCCGGCAAGGCCGAGCGGCTGCTGCCGCTGCTCGGCCACCCGCGCGCGACGTTCTACGTCAACCTCGAGGAGGCGGGGCTCCTCCTGCAGGCGCGGTTCGACACCGCCGCCGATGCCGCAGCGGCGCTCCGCGCCCGCGGCGCGGCCCGCGCGCTCGTGACCGACGGCGCGCGGACCGCGGCGATGGCCGACGCGTCCGGCGTGCTGACGGCGACGCCGCCGGAGGTGCTGGTGACGCGCGTGACGGGCGCGGGCGACACGTTCATGGCGGCCCACATCGCCGCCGAGCACGGCGGCGCGGCCGGCGCCGCGGCGCTCGCCGCCGCCCTCCGTGCCGCGGCGGACCACGTCTCGGGAGACATCGGATGACCAGCCCCCTCGCCGTCTCGCCCGAGGTCGCCGCGGCGCGCACCGCCGGCGCGCCGGTCGTGGCGCTGGAATCGACCATCATCAGCCACGGCTTCGCCTGGCCCGCGAATCTCGAGATGGCCAGCCGGGTCGAGGCCGAGATCCGCGCCGCGGGCGCCGTTCCCGCCACGATCGCGGTCATCGACGGCAGCATCCGCATCGGCCTCTCGGCCGCCGAGACCGAGCGCCTCGCCCGCGCCACCGGCGTCGCCAAGCTGTCGCGCGCCGACCTTGCCGCCTGCGTCGCGCAGGGCGGCACCGGCGCGACGACGGTCGCGGCGACGATGATCTGCGCCCGCCTCGCCGGCATCGCGGTCTTCGCCACCGGCGGCATCGGCGGCGTGCATCGCGGCGCCGAGGCCAGCTTCGACATCTCGGCCGATCTGCGCGAGCTGGCCGAGACGCCCGTCACCGTCGTCGCGGCGGGTGCGAAGGCGATCCTCGACCTGCCAAAGACGCTCGAGGTGCTCGAGACGCTGGGGGTGCCCGTCATCGTCGTGGGGCAGGACGAGTTCCCCGCCTTCTGGTCGCGCTCCTCCGGCCTCCGGGCGCCGCTCCGGATGGACGGCGCGGCCGAGATCGCCGCCGCGCACCGGATGCGCGGCCGGCTGGGGCTGCCCGGCGGCCAGCTTGTCGCCAACCCGATCCCCGCCGAAGCCGAGATCCCGGCCGCCGAGCTCGGGCCGCTGATCGACCGGGCAGTCGCCGAGGCCGCCGAGCGGGGCATCGCCGCCAAGGCGGTGACGCCGTTCCTCCTGGCGCGGATCGCCGAGCTGACCGCGGGCCGGTCGGTGACCGCCAACATCGCCCTCGTCCTCGCCAATGCGCGGCTGGCGGCGGCAATCGCGCGCGAACTCGCGATGCCGGGCGGCAATCCGTCGGCCTGAACGCCGATGCCGATTGTTGCGGGGGTCGCGGCCCCCTAGATTGGGAACGGCTGGAGTACGCCCGATGACCGAAGACAAGATACCGCATCTGATTGAACCGCGCCGCAAGCCAGGCATGCTCGGCCGCCTGCGCAGCAACTTCCTTACCGGCCTCGTCGTGGTGCTGCCGATCGGGCTGACGATCTGGCTGATCTGGACGGTCACCGGCTGGATCGATGGCTGGGTGCTGCCGCTGGTGCCGCAGGCCTACCTGCCCGAGGAACTCGTCAACCGCCTGCTCGGCAACGCCGACCCCGCCTCGGACGACTGGGTGGCGATCAACATCCGCGGCGTCGGCGTCGTGGTGTTCCTCGTCTTCACGGTGCTGGCCGGATGGCTTGCCAAGGGCATCATCGGCCGGTCGTTCCTGCGCTCGGCCGAGCAGCTTGTCGACCGGATGCCGGTCGTGCGCTCGATCTACAACGGCCTGAAGCAGATCGCCGAGACGGTCTTCTCACAGTCGGAAAGCTCGTTCGACCGCGCCTGCCTCGTCGAGTATCCGCGCCGCGGCCTCTGGGCGATCGGCTTCGTCTCGACCGCGGCAAAGGGCGAGATCGCGCGCCGCACGCCGGTTCCGCCCGGCGAGCAGGTCATGAGCGTGTTCCTGCCCACCACGCCGAACCCGACGTCAGGCTTCCTGCTCTATGTCCCCGCCTCCGAGGTCATCGAGCTCGACATGTCGGTCGAGGATGCGGCCAAGCTCATCATCTCGGCCGGCCTCGTCTACCCGCCGCCGAGGCCGGTGCAGCCCGAGATCGGCCCGGCGGCACCGCCGGCGGAGCGGCTGAGCGCCTGAACCGACGCAGCCGGCCCCCGCCGGACGGGCTAGTGCGTTACGCTGCGGCGATTTTTCCGGGCGGCCGCAACTTTTCGCTTGCGCGATCACGCAATCGGGAGCAACGGAGGAAGGGACCGTGCAGTTGGAGCGCACGGGTTGCTGCGGTTGGAGACACCCATGAAAGCCCTGAAGACCTCTCTGCTCGCCCTGCTCGCCGGCACGCCCGCCTTCGCCGGCGGCCTCGCCGACCCGATCGTCGAGCCGACCGTGATCGAGGAAGAGGCCGCGACCGGCTCGCGCGCCGGCATCCTCGTGCCGATCCTGGCGATCCTGCTGATCGGGCTCGCCCTGTCGAACAACGGTGACGACGCGCCGACCGGCGAGTAACCATCGATTCGTACGTGATGGAGGGGCGCACTCGGCCGAGTGCGCCCTTCGTCTTTCCTTAGCGTGCAGCGCAAATCGCCCCCTCACGTCCCGGTTGCGCCGCGCCGAGAAATCTGCGGCAGCCAGGAAACAGTGGGCGTCGATCGTTCTGGAAGCGGCGACACTTGACTTCGGCGCAGCCGCGCGGCGCGGTACGCCGGGTCCGTGCGCAGACCCTGTGTGCTGCGCCCGACCTGGAGGGAAAGATGAAGCTTCTGACCGCTGCCGCGCTTGCGGCCCTGATCGCCGCGCCGTCCTTCGCGGGCGGCCTCTCCGAACCGATCACCGAGCCGGTGGTCGCCCCGACCGTCATCGAGGAAGACACCGCCGCCGGCTCGCGCGCCGGGATCCTCGTGCCGATCCTTGCCGTCCTGCTGATCGGCCTTGCCATGTCGAACGGCGGCGACGACCGGCCGCCGCCGATGATGGGCAACGGCCTGGACTGAGCGGCGCCGCCGCCAGCGGTGCGAAAACGCGACAATCGGCGAAAAATGCGGGGTTCCGGGGCCGTCGGCCTCCTCCCCGGCAGGGAACGGGCGCTATCGTTCACAGGTTGCGTGCGGGAATCCGTGCGCCTTGCCTGCAAGGGAGTCTGCCAATGAAGCTGCTCAAGACGACCGCGCTTGCGGTGATGCTCGCCTCGCCCGCCTTTGCCGGCGGACTGTCCGAACCGATCGAGGAGCCGGTGATCGCGCCCGCCGCGATCGAGGAAGACACCGCCAACAATTCGCAGGCCGGCATCCTGGTGCCGATCCTCGCCATCCTGCTGATCGGTCTGGCGATGTCGGGCGGCGGCGGCGACGGGGAGGTTATCGAAAACGGTGGCGGAGTGGTTGCCGCCGGCAACTAGGGCGTCATCCGAACATCATCGGCAGATCGACACTGCCGCGGCGGCCGAGGTCGCCGCGGCTCTGCTGAAGAAACGCCTCGGCCGCGGCGCGCCCGGCCAGCTTCAGGCGGTTCAGCAGGACCGGCGTCGGCGATAGCTTCGTGTCGACCGAAAGCTCGGTCATCAGCACATCGTCGGCGATCATGTGCACCAGCACGTCCTTCATCGCCCCCTTCGTGACCTTCCCGTCCGCGATCAGCTTCTTGGCGAAGTTGATCGCCCTGAGTTCGCGCAGCAGCGATGAGTTGAAGCTGATCTCGTTGATCCGGTTCTGGATTTCCTGCGCAGTGCGCGGCACCTCCTCGCGGCGCAGCGGGTTGATGTTCACGATCACGATGTCGTCGGGCAGCGCCGGATCGAACAGCGGGAACAGCGCCGGGTTGCCGGCATAGCCGCCGTCCCAGAACGCCTCGCTTGTCCCGGTCGCGGGGTCCACAAGCTCGATCGCCCGGAACAGGGTCGGCAGGCAGGTCGAGGCGAGGATCGCCGCGTCGCTGATCTCGGACCCCGAGAAGACGCGGATCTTGCCGGTCCGGACGTTCGTCGCCGAGACGAACAGGGCCGGCCCGGCATCGGAACAGACCTCGTCGAAGCGGAACTGCGCCACGATCGGCGCCAGCGGATTGCGATAGACCCAGCCGAGGTCGTAGGGGCTGAACATCCGCGTCAGGGCATCGGTGAAGGAATACGGCGTCAGCGGCGCGAAGAGCCGCGGGAACAGCCGGAAGCCGGGCCCCAGCGAGGCCATCCAGTTCGTCATCCTCAGATCGCTGACCGCGGCGATGCGGGTCCAGAGCCAGTCGAGGTTCTCGCGCGCCGCCTCGCGGCTGCCGCGGGCCAGGCCGACCTTCAGCGCCGCGCCGTTCATCGCCCCCGCCGAGGTGCCCGAGATTCCGGCGATCTCGATCTCGGGCTCGTCCAGCAGCCGGTCGATCACGCCCCAGGTAAAGGCGCCATGCGCGCCGCCGCCCTGCAGCGCCAGGTTGATCCGCTCCGCCCTGCCCATCGCGCCCGTCCCTTTGCTATGCCCGAAGCCCGCCCGCTCAGAGCGCCGTCCAGCCGCCGTCGACGCTGATCGTGGTGCC
>CAZYBG010000149.1:0-6014 GCA_964645155.1 uncultured Rhodobacterales bacterium
GCCTTCGACGCGGCCTGCGGGCGCGCGGGCTCGGGTGCCGGGCCCGCCGTCGCGACCGTCGCGGCCGTCGCGGCGGCGCCGAACCGGTCGCGGAGTTCGCCGACGGCCCGCTCCAGAGCCCCGATCCGGCGGTTCTGCGCGATGACCTTGAAGACGAGGACGACGACCGCGACGGGAATCGCGAGGAGCGCGAGGCCCAGAAGGATCAGGCTGCCCAATGCCATCGTCTCCGCTTCCCTCGCCCCCGGCGGTCAGCGTAGGCGGCGCGGACGGCTGGCGCGAGTAGGAATAACCTGACCCCGCCACGGCCGGGACCCGCCGCCTTCCACCCCGTCGCGCCCCCTCGCGCCCCCTCGCGCTTCGCGCCGAACGGGCGTATCGGGTGGGGTGATGTACCGCACCGTCGTCCCCCTCGCCGAAGCCCGGAACCTGCCGCCCTGGCGGCGGCCGGTCGCGCTTCTCTACCTGATGGCGGCGGCGATGCCGATCGCCTTCGCCACCTGGTCGGCGCTGCTCAACAACTTCGTCATCGAGGCGGCGGGCTTCACCGGGGTCGAGATCGGCTGGCTGCACACGGTGCGCGAGGTCCCGGGCTTCCTCGCCATCGGGGTGATCGCGGTCCTCCTGGTGATGCGCGAGCAGGTGCTGGCGATCGTCTCGCTGCTGCTTCTGGGCGCGGCGACCGCGATCACCGCGATGTTCCCCTCGTTCGGCGGCCTGCTCTTCGTGACGCTCCTGTCCTCGATCGGCTTTCACTACTACGAGACGGTCAACCAGAGCCTGCAGCTCCAGTGGCTGCCGAAGGACCGCGCGCCGATCGTGCTGGGGCGGATCGTGGCGGTCGGCTCGGCCGCGTCGCTCCTCGCCTACGGGCTGCTGGTGGTGACGTGGAAGGCCTTCGATCTCGGCTACGACTTCGTCTACCTGCTGGCGGGCGGGGCGGCCATCGCGCTGACGCTCTTCGCCGCCTTCGCCTATCCGCAGTTCGAGGCGCCCGACCCGCAGATCAAGCGGCTGGTCCTGCGCCGGCGCTACTGGCTCTACTACCTGCTGCAGTTCATGTCGGGCGCCCGGCGGCAGATCTTCGTCGTCTTCGCCGCCTTCATGATGGTCGAGCGCTTCGGCTTCGAGGTGCACGAGGTCACGGCGCTCTTCATCGCCAACTTCGTGGCGAACATGGCGCTCGCCCCGGCGATGGGCGTGGCGGTTGCGCGCTACGGCGAACGCAACGTGCAGGTGTTCGAATATGTTGGACTGACGGCGGTCTTTCTCGCCTATGGCGGGATCTACTGGTTCGGCTGGGGCGTCGCGGTGGCGGCGGCGCTCTACATCCTCGATCACCTGTTCTTCGCGCTCAGCTTCGCGCTCAAGACCTACTTCCAGAAGATCGCCGATCCCGGCGACATCGCGCCGACGGCGGCGGTGGCCTTCACCATCAACCACATCGCGGCGGTCTTCCTGCCGGCGGCGCTGGGCTATCTCTGGGTCACCTCGCCCACCGCGGTCTTCGGCCTCGCCGCCGGCCTCGCCGCGCTGTCGGTCGTCCTGGCGGCGCTGATCCCGCGCCACCCCGAGAAGGGCAACGAGACGGTGTTCTCGCGCCTCGCCGCGCCGGCCCCTGCCGAATAGCGCGCCCTTCCGTCGCCGCCCGGGCATCCTATATCCTGCGCTGCGACGCGCGCGCCCCGCCCGCGTCACCCATGCAAGGAGACCCGCCGATGCTGAGCACGCTCTTCGGAAGGAAGCTGGAGATGCCGGGCCGCGACGACGCGCTTCCCGGCCGGCCGACGCCGATCCCGACGGCCGAGACGCACTTCGTGAACGGCCGGCCGCTCCAGGCCGAGGTGCCGGCCGGCTTTCAGCAGGCGATGTTCGGCATGGGCTGCTTCTGGGGGGTGGAGCGCAAGTTCTGGCAGCTCCCCGGCGTCTGGGTGACGGCGGCGGGCTATGCCGCGGGCTACACCCCGAACGCCACCTACGAGGAGGTCTGCTCGGGCCGCACCGGCCACAACGAGGTCGTCCGCGTCGTCTTCGACCCGAGCCGGATCAGCTACGAGGAACTGCTGCAGGTGTTCTGGGAGGGGCATGACCCGACGCAGGGCATGCGCCAGGGCAACGACCGCGGCACGCAGTACCGCTCGGGCATCTACGTCTACGACGACGCCCAGCAGGCCGCCGCCGAGCGGACCCGGGCGGCCTACCAGCAGCGCCTCGCGGCGTCGGGCTACGGCCCGATCACGACCGAGATCCTGCCGGCGCCCGATTTCTACCACGCCGAGGACTACCACCAGCAGTACCTGGCCAAGAATCCGCGCGGCTATTGCGGCGTCGGCGGCACCGGCGTCAGCTGCCCGATCGGCACCGGCGCCTGACCGCCCTTGGCCCGGCGCGTCCACATCACCGGGGCGAGCGGCGCGGGAACCTCGACGCTCGCCCGCGCGCTCGCCTCGCGGCTCGACAGCCAGGCCTTCGACACCGACGACTTCTACTGGAAGCCCTCCGACCCGCCGTTCCGGGCAAAGCGCTCGGTGCCCGAGCGCCTCGCGCTGATGGAGGAGGTGTTCCTGCCGCGCGGCGACTGGGTGCTGTCGGGCTCGTTCGCCGGCTGGGGCGACCCGGTGATCCCGCGGCTCACCCATGTCGTCTTCCTCACGCTGGCGGCCGGCCCGCGGCTCGCCCGGCTCCGGGCGCGCGAACGGCGGCGCCACGGCGCGGCGATCGCCGAGGGCGGCGCGCTGGCCGAGAAGTTCCGCGGCTTCCTCGACTGGGCGATGAGCTACGACGACGACGGCTTCTCCGGCCGCTCGCGCCGGATGCACGAGGAGTGGCTGGCGCGGCTGCCCTGCCCGGTGATCCGCCTCGACGCGGCCCGCCCGGTCGCCGAACTGACCGAGGCCGCGGTCGCTGCGCTTGACGAGGGCAGCCGCGCCGCCTAGGCCGGCCATCCCGCCGCCGACGGACGGAGCCTGCGCATGCCGACCTGGACCGCCTTCACCACGCTCGCCGGCCGCGAGGCCGCCACCGCCCTCGGCGCGGCGCTGGAGCGGCTCGCCCCCGAAGGCGTCGGCGTGTTCGAGATCGAGGACGGCTCGGGCCGCCACGAGGTGGCCGGCTATTTCGACGCGCCGCCCGACGAGGTGGCGCTCGCGCTGCTCTCGGCGGCGCACCGGGCGGCCGGGTTCGCCGTCTCGGAACTCCCCGAGACGGACTGGGTCGCCCATGTCCGCCGCGAGCTGAAGCCGGTCGAGGCCGGCCGGTTCTTCGTCCATGGCGGCCACGATGCGGGCCAGGTCCCGCCGGGGCGCGTCGCGCTCCTGATCGAGGCCGCGATGGCCTTCGGCACCGGCCACCACGGCACCACGCAGGGCTGCCTCCGGGCGCTCGAGCGGATGCTGGCGGCCGGGTTCGGCGCCGGGCGGGTCGCCGATATCGGCTGCGGTACCGCGGTGCTGGCGATGGCGGCGGCGAAGGTCTGGCCCGCCGCCGCGGTCATCGCCTCCGACAACGACCCCCTCGCCGTCGAGGTCGCGGCCGCCAACGTCGCCGCGAACGGCCTGCAGGGCCGGGTGGAGTGCCTCGAGGCCGCCGGGCTCGACCACCCGGCCCTCGCGGCGCTGGCGCCGGTCGACCTCGTCTTCGCCAACATCCTCAAGGGACCGCTGCTCGACCTGGCCCCGGCCATCGCCGAATCACTGGCGCCGGGCGGCCGGGCCGTCCTGTCGGGGATCCTGCACGATCAGGCCACAGAGGTCGTGAACAAATACCGCTCCCTGGGAATGACTGTCCTCGACGTGGACGAAATCGCCGAGTGGAGCACGCTGACGCTTGCGAAATGAGGCGGCGGGTTGCAGATTTCCCGGCAGGGTTTGATGTAACTGCCCCATTTTGGCCATATTTCGATCGATGATTGGTCACTGGGGGCTCCCGCGTGCGATGCGAGGGTTTGGAGGCTGCCAGATGAACGACCAGTACCGCCAGTTCGGTGCGCGCGTGAAGAAGATCGACCGGCGCCACCGCAAGATGTCCGACGGCTACGCCGCCACGATGAACAGCGATGGCCTGCTGATCGCCGTGCCGCGCCGGCGCCGTCTGCGCGTTCCGTTCGCGGGGATCGCGCTGCTCGCCGTGGGGATCATCGCCTTCAAGGGCGTGGTGCTGGCACAGGCCGGCGGTGCCGAGTATGAGGCCCGCATCGATGGCCTGGCCCAGGGCACACAGGTCGAGAAGGCCGCCGCATGGGTCATGCAGGCCGATCCGCTGACCCGCTGGGTGGCGCAGCAGGCGTCGCTCCTCGCCCGGTGAGCGCTGCGGCTGCGGCCGCACCCGGTCCTGCAGAATCGAAAGGCCGCGACGGTTGCCCCGCGCGGCCTTTATCCTGTCCTGCGGCGCCGATGGCGCCGGGGACGCTCAGCGGAAGCTGTCGATGTCGGCGCGGCTCAGCCCGATATCGTCGAGCTCGCGGTCCGTCAGGCGGGCGAGCGTGGCGCGGGTCACGCGCGCATCGTTCCACTGCGCGAGCCGGCCGACGACGGCCGTGATGGCCGAGCCGAGGTTGGCGCCGAAGACCCGGTCGCCAGCGACGGGGCGGGTCTGGTTCAGGGAGGTCATGTCCGTTGTCCTTGATTGTGCCGGGGGCGATCCCCCGGTCCGATGCTGCGGAATTAGGCGGTCTGCGAACCGGCCACAAGCACTGCCGGCTGCATAGCTCTCATGCGTTTGCTGCAATGCGGCAGGAATGTGTTAAGCGGCTGTAACAAAACCATGAATCCGCCACCGACGACGTCGCTTTCAGGCTGCCGGATGACGCAATCCGACCGGCCGGGGCCGGCGCTGCGGCGGCCGGTCCCGCGCCATGGCGCTGGCAGGTGTTCGCGCTTCGTGCTAATCCGTTGCCAAGACGCCACAGAACGGCGCGCGACGGCGAGGGCAGCATGCGGGTATTGGGCATCGATCCGGGGCTCCGGCAGCTCGGCTGGGGCGTCATCGTCGCCGATGGCGGGCGGCTCAGCCATGTCGCGAACGGCGTCTGCCGGTCCGGCGAGGGCAGTCTCGCCGCGCGGCTGCTCGCGCTCCACCGCCAGCTGGCCGAGGTCGTGGCCTGCCACGCCCCCGACGCCGCCGCGGTCGAGGAGACCTTCGTGAACAAGGATGCCGCCGGCACGCTGAAGCTCGGCCAGGCGCGCGGGATCGCCCTTCTGGTCCCGGCGCAGGCGGGTCTGGAGGTCGGGGAATACGCGCCGAACGCGGTGAAGAAGGCGGTGGTCGGCGTCGGCCACGCCGCCAAGGCACAGATCGACCACATGGTGCGGATGTACCTGCCCGGCGTCACCATCGCCGGGCCGGACGCGGCCGACGCGCTGGCGGTGGCGATCTGCCATGCCCATCACATGGCCACCGCCACGCGCTACCGCGCCGCGCTGGCACGGGCCGGCGCATGATCGGCCGGCTGTCGGGGCGGATCGAGATGAAGGGCGAGGGGCACGTGCTTCTCGACGTGCGGGGCGTCGGCTACGTCGTCCATGTCTCGGACCGGACGCTGGCCGGCCTGCCCCCGGTGGGAGAGGCCGCGGCGTTCTGGACCGACCTTCTGGTGCGCGAGGACCTGCTGCAGCTCTTCGGCTTCCCGACCCTGCAGGAGCGCGAGTGGCACCGGCTGCTGATGACCGTGCAGGGCATCGGCGCCAAGGCGTCGATGGCGATCCTCGGCACGCTCGGCGCCGACGGCCTGTCCCGCGCCATCGCCATCGGCGACTGGTCGGCGGTCAAGGCGGCGCCGGGGGTCGGCCCGAAGATCGCGCAGCGGGCGGTGATGGAGCTGAAGGGCAAGGCCCCCGCGGTCATGGCACTCGGTGCGCTCGGTGCGCCCGGCACGCCTGGCTCCGGCGGGCCCGCGGCGCCGGGTGGGGCCGCGCCCGATGCGCCGGCCGGCGCCTTCGCGACGGGCCCGCTGCCCGGGGCCGCCGCCGCGACCGCCGAGGCGCTCTCGGCGCTCGTCAACCTCGGCTACGGCCAGG
>CAZYBG010000150.1:0-5905 GCA_964645155.1 uncultured Rhodobacterales bacterium
AGCTTGCCTGCGAGCTGGTGCTGAGCCTCGCCGCGGCCGCGGCGCTCGCCGCCGCGCTCGCGCTCGGCGGCACGCGCCCGGGGGCGGGCCTGCGCGACCCGGCCATCGCGCTGCGCGTCGCCGTCGAGCAGGACGCGGCCACCCTGCGCCTCGCCGACCTGCGCTCGCTCGCCCCGGGCGATGCGATCCTCGCCACGCCCGGGACCTGCGCGCGGCTGGTCGTCGAGGACGCGCTCGCCGCCGAGCTTCGCCGCGAGGCCGGCGCCCTGCGGCTGGCCGGGCCGTTCCGGCGGATCGCGCCTCCGGCGCCGCATCACGAAGGTATCCCGATGACCGACACCCCCGACCAGACCCCGCCCGCGCCGCTCGAGGCGGCGACGCTCGACGATGTGGAACTGCGCGTCAGCTTCCGCGCCGGCGAGGCGCTGATGGAGCTTTCCCGGCTCCGCGCCCTGGTGCCCGGTGCGATTGTCGAACTCCCAGAACCGGCCGACGGCACGGTGCAGATCGTCGTCAACGGCCGGGTCGTCGGCACCGGCGAGCTGATCGACCTCGCCGGGCGGCGCGCGGTCGAGATCCGGACGATCTTCGGCCGGGCCTGATGGACAACCCCTTTCCGCTTCTGGTCTTCGCGACGGCGCTCCTGCTCCTGCCCTTCGTGGTGGTGAGCGTGACCGCCTTCGTGAAGATCTCGGTCGTCCTGTTCCTCGTCCGCAGCGCACTCGGCATCCAGCAGACGCCCCCGAACCTTGTGCTCTACGGCGTCACCATCGTGCTGACCGCCTATGTCATGGCGCCGGTCTTCTCGGCCTCGTTCGCGGCGATCACCGCCTCGGGGCTCAGCTTCGCCGATCCGACGGCATGGGCCGAGCTCTACGAGGCCGGCGTGGTGCCGATCCGCGATTTCCTGATGCGCTTCACGACGCCGGACCAGCGCCAGTTCTTCCTGCAGGCCTCCCAGGAGATGCATGGCGAGCTGCGGACCGACCTGAGCGAGGCGGACCTGTTCATACTCGCGCCGGCCTTCGTCACGGCGGAACTGACGCGCGCCTTCGAGATCGGCGTGCTGCTCTACCTGCCGTTCATCGTGATCGACATCGTCGTCACCAACATCCTGACCGCGATGGGCATGATGATGGTCTCGCCCATGGTGATCTCGCTGCCGTTCAAGCTGCTGCTGTTCGTGGCCGTGGACGGCTGGACGCGGCTGACCCACGGCCTTGTCCTGAGCTACGTCTGAGGAGGGCGGCGATGGAACTCTACCGCTATCTCGAGATGTCGCTGATCCTGATGCTGCAGCTGTCGATGCCGGTGGTGCTGGTCGCCACCGCGGTGGGGCTGATCGTCGGCCTCCTGCAGGCGCTGACCCAGATCCAGGACCAGACGCTGCCGATGGCGGTCAAGCTGATCGCGGTGATGGTGGTGATCGTCGCGGTGGGTGCCGGGCTCTCGCAGCGGCTCATCGTCTTCACCACCGATGTCTTCTCGCGCATTGCCACGGGCTGAGCGATGGAGGCCGAGTGGCTCATGGGCCGCGGGCCCGAGGTGCTGCTCTTCGGGCTCCTCCTCGCCTCGGCGCGGTCGCTCGCCTTCATCATGGTGCTGCCGCTCTTCACCCGCTTCGGGCTGCAGGAGGGGCTGATCCGCGGCGGCATCCTCGTCGCCTTCGCCGCGCCGGTCCTGACCGGCGTGATCGAAGGGCTGGAGGCCGCGCCGGTGCCGCCGCTCTCGCTGGTGACAGTGCTGCTCGTCAAGGAGCTGTTCATCGGGGTGTTGATGGGCCTGCTTCTCGGCCTGCCGATCTGGGCGGTGCAGGCGGCAGGCGACATCATCGACATGCAGCGCGGCGCGATGATGAGCGACATGATCGAGCCGGGATCGGGCGAGCAGACGACGGTCACGGGCACGCTCTTCGTGCTGCTGACCGCCTTCGTCCTCGTGACATCGGGCTGGTTCACCGAGGTGCTGCTCGACCTGCTCTACGACAGCTACCTGGCCTGGCCGGTGCTGGCGCCGCTGCCGCCGCTCGACACCGCCGCCGCCGGGGGAGCGCTGATGCTGCTCGACGCCCTGTTCGAGACCGGCGTGATACTGGCCATACCGGTCTTCGCGCCGCTGCTCCTGACCGAGGTCGCGATGGCGATCGCCGGCAAGTACACCCAGCAGATCAACGTGATGTTCCTGGCAATGAGCGTGAAGCAGGTGGTCTACGTCTTGATCCTGCCGATCTATTTCGGCGCCCTCATGTACTACATGCGCGGCGAGATCCGCGATCTTGGCGGGACGATGGACACGCTGCGCGGGTTCCTTCAGCCATGAGCGGCGACCAGTCCGAGGAAAAGACGCTGCCCGCGACCCGGCGCAAGCTGCGCAAGCAGCGCGAGAAGGGCAATGTCGTCACCTCGAAGGAGACGGTGACCTCGGTCGCCGGGGCGGCCGCGCTGTCCTACCTCTTCCTGCGCCGCGAGGCGATCGGCGAGAAGCTGATGGCGCTCTGGGTGATCGAGCCGGACGACCGGGGGCAGCCCTTCGGCATCGTCCTGCAGTCGCGCGGCGCGATCCTGTCGGACCTGACGCTGGAACTGCTGGTGCCGTTCTTCGTGCTGCTGCTCGCGCTGTCGGTCCTCCTCGGGATGATCGTGGCCGGCGGTCCAAACTTCTCGGTCGAGCCGCTGATGCCGAAGTTCGAGAAGATCGACCCGGTCTCGGGCTTCAAGCGGCTGTTCAGCCGCAAGGCGTTCGTCTCGTTCCTGATGCACCTCGTCCGGCTTGCGCTGCTTTCCGGGGTGCTCGGGCTGCTGCTGTTCTGGGGTTGGGGGCCCCTGATCCGCGCCCCGGTCTGCGGCCTGCCCTGCGTCGGCGAGACGCTGACCGGCGTGGTCCGCCCGATGCTGATCGCCTGCGTCGTCATCATGATCGTGATGGCAGTCTTCGACTACCTGGTACAGCGGGCCGAGTTCCTGCGCGAGCAGCGCATGACGCTCACCGAGTTCAAGCGCGAGATCAAGGACCAGGAGGGCGACGCGACGATCAAGGGCCAGCGCCAGCAGATCCAGCGCGAGATGGTCGAGATGCCGACCGGCGCGCGGCAGGCGGTGCTGATCGTGGCGGGCGACGGGGGCGTGAGCTTCGGCATCCGCTACGTCGAGGGCGAGACGCCGGCGCCGCTGATCGTGGCGAAGGCGCTCAACCGGGATTCGGCGCGGCGCCTCGCCGCCGCCTCGGGCGCGCCCGCCGTGCGCGACGAGGCGCTGGTGGCCGACATGAAGTCGCTCCGGGTCGGCGCATATGTGACCGACGACGATCTCGTGAGCCGGCTCGCGCCCCACCTTCACCGAGCGGCGCTGGCGCGGCGCTGAGCACCGTTCAATCGCCGGTGAGGTCGCGGCTGCCGTCGCGGCGGCCGGCCGCACGATCCCAGTCGGGGCTCTGGTAGATCAGGTCGAGGCGCGCGATGTCGCTCTCGCCGCGTTCTTCCCGCGTCGAAGCGTCCTCGGCCCAGGCCGGCGAGCCGGGCGCGGCGAGGCGCGCCGCGGCATCGGCAAGGACGCCGGCGTTCTCGCGCAGTGTCTCGCGCGCCGACACGCCGGCGATCAGGCGCGACATGTCGGGCGGCGTGCCCGCGACGGGCGGCTCGGCCGCACCGTTGACCGCCGCGAAGACGGCGACGGGCCGCTGCGCGATGGCTTCGATCTCGGTCTGCGGGTCGTCGGACATGGGCCGAGCGTAGGCCGTGCAGATGACAATCTCGCGACGGCGGGATGCCGCCCGCCTCCGGCGACCCGCGGCCGGGGCTGTCATCAACCTGCAGCATTGGCCGGCTACCTTGCACCTGCTGGCGATGCAGTTGCGAACGGCCCCCTTCGGCGGGGCGTCATGGAGCATGCGATGTCAGCATTAGATGGACAGACCCAGATCAACATCCTCCTGCGCGGCTTCGGCCTGGGTGGCGCAGGGTCCGATGGCACCGGCTTCGTCAGCCCGTTCCGCGCCTCGGGCGCCACGCCCGGCAGCTTTGCCCGGCTTCCCGACCTGTTCGACTGGCCGGGCCGCGGCAACCAGCGGCAGACCGCGGACCTGATGAATTCGGTGGCCGGTCTTCTCCGCGCGGTGGCCGACCTGATCGAGGGCATGGGCGACCGCCGCGGCCGTGGCGACCTCGGCATCTGGCCCGGCAGCCGCGGCCCCTCGCTCGACCAGACCGGCAACAACTTCGCCGAGCCTGGCCAGGTCATCGCCGGCTCGGGCCGTATCTGGGGCGATCCCCATTTCATCTGCGCCGATGGCGGCAAGTACGATGTGCAGGGCGAGGCGGGCAAGACCTACAACCTGCTCTCGGATGCCGGCTTCCAGATGAACGGCCGCTTCGACTCGTGGGGTTCGGGCGGCGCGACGGTTGTCGGCGAGGTCGGGATCAACACGGCAACCGACCGGATCCAGATCTCGAAGTCGGGCGAGGTCACCGTCAACGGCCGGGCGCTGCGCGACGGCGATCGCGTGAGCCTCGGCGATGGCGGCTTCGTCGAGGTCAAGGGCAACGACGTCAAGGTCAAGTCCGGCGAATGGGAGGTGGACTTCCAGGTCCACAAGGGCAGCCATCTCGACATGGATGTCCGCACCAGCAACGCCGTCGCCGACGGGGTGCGTCCGCACGGCCTCCTCGGGCAGACCTTCGACGGCGACGGCAAGGCGCGCAACGGCGACCAGGGCGCGGGTGCCCAGGGCGGCGGCGCGATCGAGACCTTCGCCCACACGATCTCGGCCAAGGGCGACAAGGACACCGTTTCGCTCTACGAGGTCGGCGGCCTGCATGACACGCAGTTCCACGGCTTCAACCGCTTCCGCCACATGAACTACGACCATCCGTCGATGCAGAACCTGCTCTCGAACGCCTACGGCGCTTGGGCGCAGATGCTCTTCGGTGCGCAGCAATCTGCCTTCGCCTCGGCGCAGCCGATGATCCAGGTGAACAACTTCTACGCCTGATCGGCCAGCGACGCTGCCCCGTCCGGTTTCCGACCGGGCGTGGGCCATTTCCAGAGGAGGCAAGGCGATGGTCGAAACAGCCGAGGCGACGAAGGATCGGACCGGAGGTGCTGGGGACAGCAGCACCAAGAGCGGTGGAAGCCAGCCGTCGGACGTCGACAGGGCGGCGGAGACCACAAGGGCAGCGATGGACAACGCCCGCATGGCCGATGCGACCCGCGCCGGCGCCCGCGCGGCCGAGAGCGTGCTGGCCGATGCCGCGCGCAGCGTCGGCGGACCCGCCGCCACGGAGGCCTCCGCCACGGAGGCCGCCGGCACATCCCTGCCGGCCGGGCCGACCGCCGCGGCGGCCGCAACTGCGGCGTCGGCCACGACGCACACCCTGTCGGGACAGGCGGTCGCGGCGCTCGACGCCCGCTTTGCCCCCGCGCAGGCGGCCGGCGTCGTCGAATCGCTCCGCGGGCTCATGACGCCCTCCGCCGTGGCCAAGACCGTGGCGCGCGGCGTATCCATAGCGGCCACGGCGACCCTGACGCCAACGAACACGGCCAATCCCACCCATGTCGCCCTCGGTCCCGACCTGCGTGCGACTTTCCCCCACGACTCGCCATTCGGCGAGGTCGAGGTGCGCCGGAGCGGCAACTGGCAGGGCACCGGCGTCGCCGTGCAGCAGACACCCGACGGCCTCGCCCTCGACCGCGCGGCGCTCGAGGCCGCGGCGGGGCCGCTGCCGGACGAGCTTCGCGCAGCGCTCGACACGGCCGTCGTCGAACGCCGCTCGGCCGTCGATCCGGCGCTGTCGACCCACAGTTCGCGTGCCCGCGCTTTCGCGGCAGCCACGGCGAACGGCATGCAGAACTGGCAGGCCCATCACCGGATCGGCTTCGCGTCGATCGCCTCGCTGCCGCAAAGCGCGCAG
>CAZYBG010000151.1:0-5896 GCA_964645155.1 uncultured Rhodobacterales bacterium
CACTTCAGGATGTAGCGGAAATCGCCGATGCCGCTGGCCGCGAGGGTGCGGATCGGCCCGGCGCTGATCGCGTTCACGCGGATGTTCTGCTTGCCCAGGTCCTCGGCCAGATACCGCACGCTCGCTTCCAGCGCCGCCTTGGCGACGCCCATCACGTTGTAGTGCGGCATCACCTTCTCGGCGCCGTAATAGGTGAGCGTCACCATGCTGCCGCCATCCGTCATCAGCCGCTCGGCCCGCTGCGCGACCGCGGTGAAGGAGTAGACCGAGATGTCCATCGTCATGCGGAAGTTCTCGGGGCTGGTATCGACGTAGCGGTTCCTCAGCTCTTCCTTGTCCGAGAAGGCGATGGCATGGACCAGGAAGTCGAGCCGGCCCCAGGCCTCGGCGAGATGGGTGAACGCGCGGTCGAGCGAGGCGGCGTCGGTCACGTCGCAGTCGATCAGCTCGGTCACCCCGAGCGACGCGGCGAGCGGCTCGGCGCGCTTGCGGAACGCGTCGCCCTGGTAGGACAGTGCAAGCTCGGCGCCGGCATCGTGCAGCGCCTTGGCGATCCCCCAGGCGATCGACTTGTCGTTGGCAAGCCCCATCACGAGGCCGCGCTTGCCGGCCATCAGAGCTGACGTGGACATGGCGCTTGAGCCCCCCTGACCGGTCCCTGCGGATTGCGCTGTCCGGTCGTTTAGGCGATTGGCCGGAACGCTTCAAGGCCGGCGGTCGCAGGGTCCGGCGGCGCCACGCCCATCGGGTGCAATGTCCGACCGAATAAGTCAGGTTGCAGCCCGCGCCGGGACGGACTAACCCATGCGGCTGGAGGTGACCCGATGAGCGACAGGACCGGGATATTCGCCGGCGACGACCCGTTCGCGCTTGCGCGCGCCTGGCTGGCCGAGGCCACGGCGCAGGAGCCGAACGACCCCGACGCCATCGCGCTGGCCACCGTCGATGCCGAGGGGCTGCCGAACGTCAGGATGGTGCTGCTGCGCGGCGTCGAGGACGACGCGTTCGTGTTCTACACGAACTACGGATCACGCAAGGCGCAGGAAATTGACGTGCACGGAAAGGCGGCGTTCGTGCTACACTGGAAGTCCATTCGTCGACAGATCCGGGTGCGGGGCCTTGTCGAGAAGGAGCAAGGGGAAAAGGCAGACACCTACTTCGCATCACGATCCCTGAAAAGCAGGCTTGGCGCCTGGGCCTCGCGGCAATCCGAGCCGCTGGCCAGCCGTGCCGCCCTGATGGCCGAGGTGGCCCGCGTGACGGCGACGCATGGAGCGTCACCGCCGCGCCCGTCCTTCTGGGGTGGGTACCGGATCAGGCCGGTCGAGATCGAATTCTGGGCGGATGGCGTATTCCGCCTGCACGACCGTTTCCGGTGGTCCCGCGAGACGCCGGATTCCGCGTGGCAAATCGTCCGTCTGAACCCCTGACATTCACGCTTCGCGAATAGCAATACTTTGGCTTTGCGAGAAAATATCCGCTTGCATACGACTGCGTAAGCCTTGAGAAATAGAACCGCCAATCTGGGGATGGGTGCCGTCTTGGCCACCGAACACGAAGAACAGGGTCAGTCTGTCATCCGCGGAAAGGTCAAGTGGTTTGACCCTTCCAAGGGGTTCGGCTTCATCCTTGCCGACGGCGGAGGGTCCGACATCCTGCTGCACGCGAACGTGCTGCGGAACTTCGGCCAGAGCTCCGTCGCCGAAGAGGCCGCGATCGAGGTCGCGGTGCAGGACACGCCGCGCGGCCGCCAGGCGGTCGAGGTGCTCCGGATCGAACCGCCGGCGCCGGGGCATGGCGCGGCGCTCGAGGATCTCGCCGGACTCGACGCCGCCGCGCTGGCGGCGATTCCGCTCGTGCCGGCGCGGGTGAAGTGGTTCGACAAGGCCAAGGGCTTCGGTTTCGCCAACGTGTTCGGCAAGCCCGAGGACGTCTTCGTCCATATCGAGGTGGTCCGCCGGTCGGGCTTTGCCGACCTGCAGCCGGGCGAGGCGGTCGCCCTCAAGGTGATCGACGGCCGCCGCGGCCAGCTTGCGACCCTGATCGCGCCATGGGATGCTGCGCCGCGTGCCGAGGGTTGATGCGATCCGCCTTGTCCTGTGCCTCGCGGCCGTCGTCGTGGCGGGCCCGGCGCTGGCCGCGTGCGAGACCAACCGTGTCGAGCTCCGCGGCGCGTTCGGCACGGCCGGCTTCACCGTCGAGCTGGCCGACGACGCCGCCGAGCGTGCCCGGGGCCTGATGCACCGCGAAAGCCTGCCGGCCGGGGCAGGCATGCTCTTCGTCTACGAGCGGCCCCAGGCGGCGGCGTTCTGGATGGAGAACACGCTGATCCCGCTCGACATGATCTTCATGGACGAGACGGGGACGGTGACCCGGGTGCACGAGAATGCCGTGCCGCTCGACCGGACGCCGATCCCGGGCGGCGACGACGTGCTTGCGGTGCTCGAGATCAATGGCGGGCTCGCCGGCGCGATCGGCATCGCACCCGGCACCGAGCTTCGCCATCCCGCGCTGCCGCAGGACCGCGCGGCCTGGCCCTGCGCCGAGTGAGGGCTTTTCCGCGCGTCCGATCCGCGATACCAACCGTCGCGTCGGGGCGTAGCGCAGCCTGGTAGCGCGTCTGTTTTGGGTACAGAAGGCCGTGAGTTCGAATCTCGCCGCCCCGACCAATCGCCTCATCCCTGATCGAACGGGCGGTGCACGAGGGGGCTGAAACCGCCCCTTGGCGTATCGTGCAGCGGCGCCCCGGGCAGGTGGCCGGGGCGCGATCCGGGGCGGGCGCCGCCGGCCTCGGCGCCGGCTGCGGCCGATCAGTCCTCGCCCTCGCCCGGCACGAGCCGGACCAGCGGCGCATCTTCCCCGTCGACGATCGCATAGACGAAGCCGTCGGCCGGGCCGACCGCGACATCGCGGATGCGCCAGCCCTCTCCTTCGAGCAGGCGCTCGGGGTCGGACACCGTCTCGCCCTCGACCTCGAAGAGGCCGAGATACTCGTGCGCGAGGTTGCCGATCAGCAGCCTGCCCTGCCAGTCGGGGAACGCCTCGCCGTCGTAGAAGACCATGCCCGAGGGCGGGAAGTTGTCCTCGCGCCCCGGCCCCCAGTGGTAGACCGGCGCAACGTAGGCGTCAGTCTCGTCATGCGTCGGCGCGAAGGCCTCGCCGGTGCGGTAGTCGACGCCGTAGGAGACGAGCGGCCAGCCGAAATTGCCGCCCTCGACCGCGATGTTGATCTCGTCGCCGCCCGCCTCGCCATGTTCGGCGATCCAGAGCGCGCCGGTCTCGGGGTGGACGGTCAGCGCCTGGATGTTGCGGTGACCGTAGGACCAGATCGCCGGTTCGGCGCCCTCGGTCTGCACGAAGGGGTTGTCGTCTGGCACCGATCCGTCGAGGTTCAGCCGGATCAGGGCGCCATTGGCGCTGGAGAGGTCCTGCGCGATGTGGTCGGGGCCGAAATCCTTGAACTCCCGGTCGCCGAAGCCGACGAACACATGGCCGTCGGCGAAGACGATGCGCGAGCCGTAATGCGCATCGCTGTCGAAGAACGGGCCTGCCACGAACAGCTCCTCGATCTCGCCGAGCGCCATCGCCTCGAGGTCGAGCTCGGCGCGGCCGAGGCGGGTCGCCGTGTTGCCCTCGCCGTCGGCGGCCGACCAGGTCAGATAGACCCAGGGCGCTTCGGGAAAGTCGGGGTGCAGCGCGATGTCGAGAAGCCCGCCCTGCCCGTCGTCGACGACTTCGGGCGCGCCGGAGATTTCCATCGTCTCGCCGCTGGCGATGTCGACGAGGCGGATGGCGCCGGTGCGCTCGGTCACCAGCACCCGGTCGCCCTCGGGCAGGAAGGCGATTGCCCACGGACTCTCAAGGCTCTCGACAACGGTCTCCACCTCGAAATGGCCGTCGGCAAATGCCGGCGCGGCACAAAGGCCGAGCGTGAGGGATGCGGCAAGCGTCGTGGCAAGGCCGGTGCGGGTCGGGTCGAATGCTCTCATCGGGTCATGTCCTCCGTCTGATGGCCGAATGCCCGCGCCAGTGCGCGGCAGCGCGGCGCGGGGGCGTATCGGCAGGGAATGCGGATGGCGGCCGGGATGTTGCGCCCGGCCCGATCACAACGGCGCGAGGCGCCAGACCGGCGCGCGCCCGCCCCCCGGGGGCGCCCCCGCCTCGGTGAATTTCGTTCAGCGACTGGCTGCAAATGCTTCGCTGGACGCCCGACGCGTTCCGCGGCATGTCAGTCCCGCCCGGAAAGGACCGGGCACTGCAAAAATTTCGAACGGAGACTTTCATGCGTATTCTCAATATCCCTGCGGCGCTGCTTGCTGTTGCGCTCTGCGCGGCTCCGGCCGCCTCCAGCGAGCTTCCCCATGTGTCCGACCCCGGCTTCATGGCGTTCCTGCCGTCCTTCATCGAGGGAACCGAGCGTTTCATGAACGGCGATACCGCGCTCTGGAAAGAGCACGCGTCGCACGCCGACGACGCGATGATCCTCGGCGCCTGGGGGGCGTGGGAGAAGGGCTGGCCCGCGGTTTCGGCCCGCTACGACCGGGCCGGTGCGAGCTTCCGCGATGCCGGGGCAGAACTCGACGTGGAGTTCCTGAGCGTCGTCATGGGTGGCGATCTGGTGATCGCGACGGCTGTCGAACGCGCCACAGTGCTTCTGGCCGGACAGGACGAGCCCGCGCCCATGGCGCTGCGCGTCACGCAGGCGTTCCGGAAAGAGGACGGCGAGTGGAAGCTGATCCTGCGCCACGCTGATCCGCTGATCGAGCGGACCGCGCCGCAGGCGGTGCTTCGGGCGCCGCGCGGCGGCCGCTAGGAACGACTCGCCGCCGGTCCCAGGGGCCGGCGGCGGTCACGCTTGCGCGGGGCCCGTTCCTGCCGCGGTGCAGCGGACATTCTCCCACCTTCTCAGTTTCTTCGTCTAATGCGCTTTGGCCCCAGCCGAATCCGCCCGGCCGCCGTCAACCGCGGCCTCGAGGTGAGTCGCGCCGGCCCGCGGCCGTCCTGCCGGTCAAGTACAAAATATTGCGGAAACCTTCAAAAACTCGTTGACCGGCACGGGTGGGCTACGGCAGGTTGTGTTGGCTGTCGGGCGACACACCAAATCTAGTGGGGCGCAGGACAGGGAAGAGACCGTCGCACATCGGGGAGCGCAGCGTCGCGTCCCGGCACGCGGCGCCTGCTTTGGGGGGCGGGCGTCGGGGTCCTTCGCTGTCGCCGCAGCACGGGACAGAGGGACGCCCGAACGGGCGCACAGCAGAAAGCGACGCGGCAATGAAGATCGAACGCATGTTCACCGAGGCGGGGCAGGACGCCTACGCGGCCATCGAGTTCACCACGACCACCTCCGAGATCCGCAACCCCGACGGCACGGTCGTCTTCCGGCTGGACGGCATGGAGGTTCCGGCCTCGTGGAGCCAGGTCGCCTCCGACGTCATCGCGCAGAAGTATTTCCGCAAGGCCGGCGTCGCCGCGCGGCTGAAGCGCGTGAGGGAAAAGGGCGTGCCCGAGTTCCTGTGGCGCTCGGTCCCCGACGAGGCGGCACTCGCCGAACTGCCCGAGGCCGAGCGCTTCGGCGGCGAGACCTCGGCCCGGCAGGTCTTCGACCGCCTCGCCGGCGCCTGGGCCTACTGGGGCTGGAAGGGCGGCTACTTCACCGCCGAGGAGGACGCCCGCGCCTATCTCGACGAGATGCGGCTGATGCTCGCCCGCCAGATGGCCGCGCCCAATTCGCCGCAATGGTTCAACACCGGCCTGCACTGGGCCTACGGCATCGACGGCCCGAGCCAGGGGCACTTCTACGTCGACTACCGCACCGGCAAGCTCACGAAGTCCGACAGCGCCTACGAGCACCCCCAGCCGCATGCCTGCTTCATCCAGTCGGTCAGCGACGACCTGG
>CAZYBG010000152.1:0-5881 GCA_964645155.1 uncultured Rhodobacterales bacterium
TGGTCTCGAACCCCTCCTCCTCGAGCGCGAAGGCGGCGTGGACACAGCAGTAGTCGAACTCGATCCCCTGGCCGATGCGGTTCGGGCCGCCGCCGAGGATGACGACCTTCCTGCGGTTGCTCGGACGCGCCTCGCATTCGACGTCGCCCATCACGGGGTGCTCGTAGGTCGAGTACATGTAGGGGGTCTGCGCCTCGAACTCGGCGGCGCAGGTGTCGATGCGCTTGAAGACCGCGGTGACGCCGAGATTCTCGCGCGCGCGGGCCACCTGCGCCTCGTCGCGGCCGGTGAGCCTGGCGAGGCGGGCATCGGTGAAGCCCATCATCTTGAGCGCGCGCAGCCCGTCCTCGGTGACGGGCAGGCCGTCGCGGCGGATCCGGGCCTCGGTGTCGACGATCTCGCGGATCCGGGCGAGGAACCAGGGGTCGTAGGCGGTGGCGGCCTGGATATCGTCGTCGGTGAGGCCGTGGCGCATGCCTTGCGCGATGACGCGGAGGCGGTCGGGCGTCTGGGCCGAGAGGGCCTTGGTGATGGCGGTCTTGTCGGGGGCGCCCGGTATCTCGATCTCGTCGAAGCCGGCAAGCCCGGTCTCGAGGCCGGCCAGCGCCTTCTGCACGCTCTCGTGGAAGGTCCGCCCGATCGCCATCACCTCGCCCACCGACTTCATCGCGGTGGTGAGCTCGGCCTTCGCGCCGGGGAACTTCTCGAAGGCGAAGCGGGGGATCTTGGTGACGACGTAGTCGATGGTGGGTTCGAACGAGGCGGGCGTGACCTTGGTGATGTCGTTGTCGAGCTCGTCGAGCGTGTAGCCGACCGCCAGCTTCGCGGCGATCTTGGCGATCGGAAAGCCGGTGGCCTTGGACGCCAGCGCCGACGAACGAGACACCCGCGGGTTCATCTCGATCACCACCATGCGGCCGTCCTCGGGGTTGATCGCCCACTGGACGTTGGAGCCGCCGGTCTCGACCCCGATCTCGCGCAGGACGGCGATCGAGCCGTTGCGCATCGCCTGGTATTCCTTGTCGGTCAGCGTCAGCGCCGGGGCGACGGTGATCGAGTCGCCGGTATGGACGCCCATCGGGTCGATGTTCTCGATGGAACAGACGATGATGGCGTTGTCCGCGCGGTCGCGGACCACCTCCATCTCGAACTCCTTCCAGCCGAGGAGCGACTCGTCGACGAGGATCTGCGCGGCCGGCGAGGCCTCGAGCCCCGAGCGGCAGATCGCGGCGTAGTCGTCGCGGTTGTAGGCGACGCCGCCGCCGGTGCCGCCGAGCGTGAAGGCCGGGCGGATGATGGCGGGCAGGCCGATCTGCTCCAGCGCCGCCATGGCGTCGGCGACGCCGGCCTTGATGTCGAACTTGCCGGAGGGCAGCTTCGGCGCCGCGACGATGGTGGCCTTGGGGTTTTCCAGCCCGATCCGGTCCATCGCCTCGCGGAAGAGCCTGCGGTCCTCGGCCATCTCGATGGCCTCGCGCCGGGCGCCGATCATCTCGACGCCGAACCTGTCGAGCACGCCCATGTCGGCCAGCGCGAGCGCGGTGTTGAGCCCGGTCTGCCCGCCCATGGTCGGCAGGAGCGCGTCGGGGCGCTCCACCTCGATGATCCGGGCCACGACTTCGGGGGTGATCGGCTCGATATAGGTGGCGTCCGCCAGGCCCGGGTCGGTCATGATCGTGGCGGGGTTCGAGTTGACCAGGATGACGCGGTAGCCCTCCTCGCGCAGCGCCTTGCAGGCCTGGGCGCCCGAATAGTCGAACTCGCAGGCCTGGCCGATGACGATGGGCCCGGCGCCGATGATCAGGATCGAGCGGATGTCGGTGCGCTTCGGCATGCGGCTCTCCCCCGGGCGGACCACGCGGCGGGCTGCCGGGGCGCGCAAATGGCCGTGGCTTATACCCGGTCGTCCGAGGTGCGCAAGACCTGCCCGCTGCCGGCGCCGCGGTGCCGGGCCGGTCCGCGCAGCGCCAGCGCGCCGAAGGCGAGCGTCAGCCCGATCATCGACAGCGTGCCGTAGAGCTGCTGCGGCGCGAAGAACGGGCCGAGGCCGGCGAACAGGCCGGATGTCGGGATGAGGACGGGCGGCAGGAGGAGGGCGAGGATCGCCAGCGCCCGCGCGGTGCCGAGCCGGCCGAGGAGCGCGGGCAGGAAGACGAACATCGGCAGGTAGCTGTAGGGCCAGCTGATCGGTGCGAAGAGCGCGAGAAGCCCGATCGCGAAGGGCCATGCCAGCGCGTCGCCGCCCCGCGCGCGCAGATGACCGAACAGCGCCGCCGCCGCGATCGCCGCGGCGAAAGGCGCCGCCCTGAGAAGCAGCGACCAGCCGCCGCCGATCGCCAGAACGCCCCAGTTCTGCGCGGTTCCGACGCCCGCTGCCTGCACCACGGCGATGTCGCTGCGGGCCATGAGCTGGGCGACCAGCGGCGGGACCGAGAGCGTCTGGCTGCTGACCATGACGTTGCCGTAGATCGCCGCCAGCTGATCGAGAAAGGCCTGGTGCAACGGCCATCCGGCCAGGGCGATGGACAGCAGGCCGAGGCACATCCCGGTCGCGGCGAAGGATCCCACGGCCTGCCACCGCCGGGTGGCGAGCCAGATCGGCACGAAGAGCAGCGGATAGAGCTTGATCGCCGCCGCGATGCCGAGCGCGATCCCCGCCTGCGCATCGGCCCCGCGCCTGGCCCGTTCGATGGCGAGGAGGATGAGGAAGCTGACCAGAATCTGCGGCTGGTTCTCGAGCAGGGCGGTGAAGCCGACGGTCGAATAGGCCGAGACTGCCGTGGCGAGGACGACGTAGGCCGAGGACCGGCGTGGCGGTTCCACGATCCTGCAGGCGAGGACCGCGCAGCCGACGAAGAGCACCGCGTTGATCGCGGCAGCGGCGCGGACGACGGCCGGGAACGCCACGTGATCGGCCAGCCACGAGGCGATGATGGCCCAGATCGGCGGATAGAGGTAGGGGAAGAGGGCGCCGGTCTCGCCCCGGCGGCGCATCAGGTCCTCCCAGGCCGGCGGCGGCCGCATGGTGAACGCGCTGTCGTGGACGGCGTAGATGTTGGACAGATCGCCCTGCGCGAAGAACGTGCCCGCGTACCAGAGGGCGCGGAGGTCGTCGGATTTCGGCACCTCGACCAGGAAGGGCAGCAGCAGCACGATCCCGACGGCGGCGCCGAGCAGCGGGTACCGGTCAGGGATCGTCGGACGCATGGGTGCCTACCTTCGGTGCATTACCCTCATCCCCGGAAACGATGACGAAAGTTGGGCATCGGCGGATCGTATCCGGGAACGATCCGCCGGGCGGGGCGCGGCATCAGCCGCGGGCCGGCGCCAGGGCGAGCAGCCCGAAGGCCGCGACGAAGCCGGCCATCGACAGCGTGCCGTAGAGTTGCAGCGGCGAGAAGAATGGCCCCAGGTCCCTGAAGAACGGCTGGGTCATGACGCAGAGCGGCAGCAGGAGGACGGCGACCAGACCCACCCCTCGCGCGGGTCCCAGCCGCGCGATCAGCGCGGGGATGAACGCGAACATCGGGATGTAGCTGTAGGGCCAGGTGATCGGCGCGAACAGGGCGACGAGGCCGATGGCGAAGGGCCAGGCGAGCGGGTCGGCACGTGCGTTGAGCCGCGGCAGGAACGCGGCCGCCGCGGCGAGGGCGGCGACGAACGGCGCGGCGCGCAGCAGCGTCGACCAGCCCTCGCCCAGCGCGAGGACGCTCCAGCTGTGGGTGGTGCCGATACCGGCCGGCGCGATCCGCTGGATGTCCGAGGGGACGACGAGCTGACCGACAAGGGGCGGCAGCGAAAGCGAATGGCTCGTGACGAGCAGATTGCCGTAGATGCTGCCGAGCTGGGCGAGGAACATCTCGTGCAGCGGCCAGCCGGTCAGGGCGATCGACAGGAGGCCGAGGCCGAGCCCGGTCGCCACGAAGGATCCGACGGCGGGCCAGCGGCGCAGCACCAGCCAGATCGGCACGAACAGGAGCGGATAGAGCTTGATGGCGGCGGCCAGCGCGAGCGCTGCGCCGGCTGCGACATCCGCCCCGCGCCGGGTCCGCTCGATGGCGAGGAGGATCAGGAAGCTGACAAGGATCTGCGCCTGGTTCTCGATCAGGGCGACGAAGCCCACCGTCGAATAGGCGGAGACGGCCGTGGCCACGAGGAGGTAGGGCGCGAAACGTGTCGGCGCACCGGAGATCCGCCAGGCGAGGGCGGCGCATCCGACCAGAAGTGCCGCGTTGATCGCGCCTGTGACGCGGACGACGGTCGCGAACGCGACGTGATCGGTGAGCCAGGCCGTCAGCGCGGCCCAGAGCGGCGGATAGACATAGGGATGCAGCGGGCCGGTCTCGCCCCGCGCGCGCATCAGCGCCTCCCAGCCCGGCGGAGGGCTTACCGTGAACGGGCCGCCATAGAGCGCGTAGACATTCGCGAGGTCGCCACGGGCGAGGAACGTGCCGGCATACCAGAGCGCGCGCAGGTCGTCCGACCTCGGCCCGGCGACGAGGAAGGGGAGCAGGACCACCATCGCGAGGAAGACGCCGAGGATGCCGTAGCTGTCTGATGCCGCTGAACGCATGATGCCCCTGGTCGCCGCCGGATTTGCTTTGGCGGAAACGATGGCCAAAGTGAGGCGCCATTGGACCGCTTTCGCGAACGATGCGCGGCGTCAGCGGCGCGTCATGGCGAGGACACCGAAGAGGGCGACGAAGCCGGCCATGGCGAGCGTCCCGACGAGGGCGAGCGGCAGCGGCACCACCGTCGTCGTCGCGAGCAGGGCCACCGCGGGCAGCGACACCGGCAGGGCGAGGGCGGCGAGGATGCCGCCGCCCCGCCATGGCCCGAGCCGGTCGACCAGCACCGGCGCGAAGGCGAGCATCGCGATGTAGCTGTAGCTCCAGCTGAGCGGGCCGCAGAGCGCGACGAGGCCGATCGCGAAGGGCCAGGCGGCGCCGTGCAGGCGGTCGGCCGACGGCGCGGTCCGCGCGACGCCGGCGGCGACCAGCGCGGCGGCCGGCGACAGGAGCGTCACGAGCGCCTGGAACCGTGGCCCGGCGGCGATCACGCTCCAGCCCTCGCCGGGGCCGGGGGCGGGCATCGTCTCGAGTGCGGGAACCCGCGCCCAGGTCTCGGGCGGGGCGAACTGCGCCGCGAGCGCGATGGCCGACCACGAGGAATTCGTCAGCATGATGCTGCGCGCGAGGGCGCCGAGCTGCTCGAGATAGAGCGCGTGCAGCGGCCAGCCGGCGAGCAGGACCGACAGCGCGGCGAGCGCGCCGCCGGTGACGCCGAGCGCCGCCAGCGCCCGCCAGCGCCCGGTGGCGAGCCAGATCAGCGCGAAGAGGACCGGGTAGAGCTTGATCGCCGCGGCGAGGGCCAGCACCGCGCCGGCCTGCCCGGGGGCGCCGCTGCGGCTGCGCTCGGCCGCGAGGACGATCAGGAAGCCCACGAGGATCTGCGGCTGGTTCTCGACCAGCGCGGTGTAGCCGGCATGGGTCAGCACCGTGACCGCCATCGCCAGCGCGATGAAGAGCGACGGGCGCAGCGGGCGCCCCGCCGCGCGCCAGGCCAGCCAGAACGTCGCGACGAGCAGCGTCGCGTTCACCCAGCCGGCGATGGCGGCGAGCGTCGGGAACGCCACCGCCCCGGCGACCGGCGCCGCGAGGGCGGCCCAGAGCGGCGGGTAGAGGAACGGATAGATCGCGCCGGTCTCGCCCCGCGCGCGTTCGAGCGTCACCCAGGCTTCGGGCGGGCGCCAGAGGAAGACCTCGGCCGCCGGCGGGTAGATGCTGCCGAGATCGCCGCGCCCGAACGCCTCGCCGGCGAGCCAGACCGCCTTGAGGTCGGCCGACTGGGCGTGCAGGCCCGCCGTCAGCAGGATGAAGCC
>CAZYBG010000153.1:0-915 GCA_964645155.1 uncultured Rhodobacterales bacterium
CCCTCGCGGCCGCCGCGCGCGCCGCCGGCGGCCTGCGCCGCGGCCGAGGCCTCGGCGAAGCTCGCCCCCGCCGCCACGGCATCGACGATCCGGCTGAAGCGGATCCACTCGCCGCCGTTCGGGTCGTGGTTCATCAGGAAGTTGGCGGCGCGGATCGCCTCCATCTCCTGCTGGCGCACGGGGTTCATGATGGCACTCGTCATGCCGGCGCAGATCGCCATCGGCAGGAACGCCCCGTTGATGCCATGCCGCTGCGGCAGCCCGAACGAGATGTTCGAGGCGCCGCAGGTGGTGTTGACGCCAAGCTCGTCGCGCAGCCGCCGGACCAGCGTGAACACCTGCTGCCCGGCCGAGCCCATCGCGCCCACCGGCATCACCAGCGGGTCGACCACGATGTCATGCGCCGGGATGCCGTAGTCGGCCGCGCGCTCCACGATCTTCTTGGCCACGGCGAAGCGGATGTCGGGATCCTCGCTGATCCCGGTCTCGTCGTTCGAGATCGCCACGACCGGCACGTTGTACTTCTTCACCAGCGGCAGCACGAGCTCGAGCCGCTCCTCCTCGCCGGTCACCGAGTTCACCAGCGGCCGGCCCTCGGCCGCCTCGAGGCCGGCCTGCAGCGCCTCGGGCACCGACGAGTCGATGCAGAGCGGCACCTCGACCAGCGCCTGCACCCGGCTGACCAGCTCGCGCATCAGGGGCGGCTCGACGAAGTTGTTGTCGGCGTAGCGCGGGTCTTCCGCCATCCGGTTCGAGAACACCGCGCCCGAGTTGATGTCGAGCACCATCGCGCCGCAGGCGACCTGCTCCAGCGCGTCCCTCTCGATGGTGGAGAAGTCGCCGGCCTCGAGCTCGATGTTCAGCTTCTTGCGCCCCGTGGGGTTGATGCGCTCGCCGATCACGCAGAACGGCTCC
>CAZYBG010000153.1:925-5881 GCA_964645155.1 uncultured Rhodobacterales bacterium
TTCGTCGCGCGGCTCCGCCAGATCGACCTCATGGACATGGCCGACCCGGACGGCTCGTCGAAGCCGATCACGACGGTTTTCGACTTCGATTCGAGGACGGTCCGGGTCATGCGGGTTCCTTCAGGCTTGGGCGGCGGGCACGCCCGAGCGGCCGCCGTGATCCCGGGTCCAGGCGGCCGAGGCGGCGATGCCGCCCAGCGGGAAGATGTGGACGCGCTCGACGAGGAAATCGGGATGGGCTGCCTTGTGGCGGGCGAGGTCGGCCACGACCTCGGTCGGCTCGAACGGCAGGACGAGCTTGGTCACGTCCCGCGCGCGCCTCTGCAGGACCCGGAGCGACGGGCCGACGCCGCAGGCGATGGCGAACTTCAGGAGCGTCTGGAGCTTCGCCGGCCCGGCGACGCCGATATGCACGGGAAGGCGCACGCCCTCGGCCTTCAGGCGGTCGGCCCAGGCGATGACCGGGGCGGCCTCGAAGCAGAACTGGGTGGCGAGCGCCATCTGCGCATCGGTCGTCTCGCTCCAGCGCTGCTTCCAGCGCAGCGCCTCCATCACGGTGCGGTCCGAGCCGTCGGGGTCGATGTCGCGGTTGCCCTCCGGGTGGCCGGCGACGTGCAGGCGCCGGAAGTCGCCGAAGAGCCCGGTCTCCATCAGCTGCATCGAGGAGTGGAACGCACCCATCGGCGCGGCGAGGCCGCCGGCCAGGAGCAGCGCCTGGTCCACCCCGGCCTCGCCGCGATAGCGGGCGATCCAGTCGGCCAGCGTCGCGCGGTCGGCGATGATCCGCGCCGGGAAATGCGGCATCACCGCGAAGCCCTCGCGGGCGAGCCGCGCGGCGGTTGCCACCATGGCGTCGATCGGCGTGCCGTCGATATGGGCTATGTAGACGCGGGTGCCCGCCGGCAGCAGGGCGCGGAAACTCTCCACCTTCTCGGCGGTGCGCGGCATGACCTCGATCGAGAAGCCGTCGAGCAGCGCCTCGACCTCGGCGGAGGCGCGCCTCGGCGCGTCGTCCCGGCGGAATTTCAGCAGCGCCATCAGGGCCCTCCACATCTGCCGGGCGTCATGCCCAGCCGTCGTTGTCGATCAGCGCCCTGAGGCGCGCGGCGTCGTATTCGGCCTCGATCCGCGCCGCCTCGCGGGCGGCCGCCTCGGCATCGTCGCCCGGCATCTCGACCGGCGCCGCCTTCCGCCATTCGGCGAGGTAGGCGTCGGTGCCGATCATGCCGGCCTTCATCGCGGCGCGGTCGATCGCCTGCTCGAAGCGCTCGGGCAGCGGCATCTTGGTGCCGCCCCGCCCCCGGCCCGCGATGACCTGCGCCGGGATGTCGCGCCAGTACACGATCGTGATCTCGGCCATGCGATTCCTTTTGCGCAATACCTAAGCCCCGCCCCGCGCCGGCCGGGGGCGGATTTCGACATGCCGCGCCGCACGAGCGACGCGGGCTGCCGAATGAGTAGGCGATGTGGCCGCGGTGCGCCAAGCCGGCCGGCGATGAATTCGCCGCATGATGAACATGAGCGCCGGCGGCCCGGACACGACGCCGTCGCTTCCGCGACGCCCTGCGCGTGTCAGGCTGCGCCTGCCCGAGGGGCGTGGTGGGGAGGAAGTGCCGATGTCGTCCGAGATCACGGCCACGGATACCGCGCAGCTTGCGCGCGAGCAGGATTTCCACGATGCGCGCTTCGCCGATGGCATGAGCCGCGCGGCGCAGGAGAAGTACTACCGGGCGGTCCGCGACGGCCGCGCCATCCACGAGGCGCGGATCCGCGACCTAGCGCGGGATGCCGACGTCCTGGAATGCGGCTGCGCCACCGGCGACATGTCGCTGTCGCTCGCGCCCATCGCACGGTCGGTCGCGGGCATCGACATCTCGGGCGTGGCGATCGCCAGGGCGACCGCCGGCACCGCCGACGAACACCCGCGGCTGCGCTGCGGCATCGCCACGACCGGCGGCCTGTTCGGCACGGTCGCGGTGCGGCATTTCGGCCCGTTCGCGCTCGGTGCCGTCCCGTTCCGCCGGGGGGCCGGGCCAGGGCGCCGCTCTTCGCCGTCGCACGGGCCATCGACCGGGTGGCCTTCGCGCTGCCGCCGCTGCGGTGGCAGAGCTGGTATGCCGTGATCGAGGCCCGAAAGGCCCTGCCGCGCCCGGGAAGCGGGGGACAGCGGCCGGCCGGTCTGTCGCCTGCAAGTGCTCAATCCGACCGTTGCCGGAAGATTGTGCACCGGACGGCCCAAATCGGCCGACCCGACGCCGGCCGCCGGCCGGTCCGGCCGTCGCCCTTGCGGGCCTTGCGGCAAGCGACTACCTTGAGAACCAACCATGAATGGAGGGCGTTTCGCGATGACGCCCAGGCGTCCCGTCGGTGCGGGCGCGTTCCCGCGGGTGGTCGAGCACCCCGCACCGCAAAGGCCGGATCCGGCGACGCTCTATGCGGCGGTCGATCTCGGCACGAACAGTTGCCGGATGCTGATTGCCCAGCCCAAGGGCAGCCAATTCCACGTGATCGACAGCTTTTCCAAGACCGTGCAGCTCGGCGCGGGGCTCGAGGCCTCGGGGCGGCTCTCGCGCGGGTCGATGGCGCGCACGGTGCAGGCGCTCCACATCTGCCGCAAGAAGATCGAGAAGCACGGCGTCGCGCGGATGCGCCTCGTCGCGACCGAGGCCTGCCGTCGCGCCCGCAACGGCCGCGAGTTCCTCGCCACGATCGAGGGCGAGACCGGCCTCAGGCTCGACGTCATCACCCCCGAGGAGGAGGCGCGGCTGGCCGTCGTCTCCTGCGCGCCGCTGGTCTCGACCAAGACCGAACAGCTTCTGGTCGTCGATATCGGCGGCGGGTCGACCGAGCTTGTCTGGATCGACCTCGGCCGGGTCCCGCCGGGCGAGCGGCCGGGCGCGATCATGCGGCTGCATGCCGGCTTCCACCCGCCGGAGAGCCCGTTCCCGACCGCCAAGGTGGTGGACTGGATCAGCGTTCCGCTGGGCGTGGCGACGCTCAAGGACCAGTTCCGCGATGTCGAGAACGACGCCGCGCGGTTTGCCCTGATGAGCTGGTACTTCGAGGAGAAGCTGGCCGATTTCTCGCCCTACGCGGCGGCCGAGCAGGCCCGCGAGGGGTTCCAGATCATCGGCACCTCGGGCACCGTCACCACGGTCGCGGCCTCGTTCCTGGGGCTCCGGCGCTACGACCGCACCAAGGTCGACGGGCTCCGGATGACCTCCGACCAGATCGACGGGGTGATCCGCGACTACCTCTCGCTCGGCCCCGAGGGCCGGCGCAACGATCCGCGCATCGGGCGCGACCGGCACACGCTCATCATGTCGGGCTCGGCGATCCTGCAGGCGCTGATGCGGGTCTGGCCGACCGACCGCCTCTCGGTCGCCGACCGGGGGCTGCGCGAGGGGCTGCTCTATGCGCAGATGTCGGCCGACGGCGTGCTCGAGGATGGGCCGTACTGAGCGAAGCCACCTGAAGCATGCGGGACAGCGACCTGTTATCCTTTGACTTTCCTCAGACCGCCTCGATCCGGATCGCCACCGGGTCGCCGACCACGACGCCGGTCGGGCCGAAGCCGCTCAGCGCATGGTCGAGCGCGTCGCGCGTCGTCCTGTGGGTGACGATGAGCACCGGCGCGGTGGCGTCGGCATGGCCGTACTGGCGCATCCGGTCGATCGACACGCCCGCCTCGCCCAGCACCGTGGCGATCTTGGCCAGCGCGCCCGGCTTGTCCTGCAACGTGAGCCGCAGGTAGTAGGGCGCCGGGGCGGTCGCCTTGGCGGGCACCGCTTCGGCCAGCGTGCCGGCGGGCCGCCCGAAGGTCGAGACGCGGAAGCCGCGGGCCAGGTCGATCACGTCGGCCATCACCGCGCTCGCCGTCGGGCCGCGGCCGGCGCCGGGACCGCGCAGCACGATCTGGCCCACGCTGTCGCCCTCGATCACCACCATGTTCGTGCCGCCCTGCAGCTGCCCGAGCGGGCTGTCGGCGGGAACGAGGCAGGGGCTCATCCGCTGCTCGAGCCCGCGCCCCGTCATCTGCGCCACGCCCAGAAGCTTGATCCGGAAGCCCATGTCGGCGGCTTGGCGGATATCCTCGATGGTGATCGCGCCGATCCCCTCCAGTTCCACCGCCGGAAAGCTGACCCGGGTGCCGAAGGCGATGGCCGCCAGCAGCGAGAGCTTGTGGCCCGCATCGATCCCGCCGACGTCGAGCATCGGGTCGGCCTCGAGATATCCCAGCGCGTCGGCCTCGGCAAAGACCTCGTCATAGGGCAGGCCCGCGGATTCCATCCGCGTCAGGATGTAGTTGCAGGTGCCGTTCATCACGCCCATCACGCGCGTGACCTCGTTCGCCGCAAGCCCCTCGGTCAGCGCCTTGACCACCGGGATGCCGCCGGCCACCGCGGCCTCGAAGCGGATCGCGGCGCCCTTCGCCTCGGCCGCCTCGGCCAGCCGCTGGCCGTGATGGGCCAGCATCGCCTTGTTCGCGGTGACCACGTCCTTGCCGGCCGCCAGCGCGGCCTCGGTCGCGGCAAGGGCCGGCCCGGCCTCGCCGCCCATCAGTTCCACCAGCACGTCGACGTCGTCGCGCCGGGCCAGGGCCACCGGGTCGTCCTCCCACGCGAAGGCCGACAGCGCGATGCCGCGGTCCTTGCCGCGGCTCCGGGCCGAGACGGCGCTGACCGCGATCGGCCGCCCGGCGCGGTGCGCAAGAAGGTTGTGGTGGCGCGCGACGATGTCGAGCACGCCCACCCCCACGGTGCCGAGGCCGGCGATGCCGAGGCGGAGGGGGTCGGGCATGGCGCGGCGCTCCAGGGGGGGCCCTCGCGGGGTCCTGTGGGGTCGGGCGAGAGTTACCCGCTTCCGTCCCCGCCTGCAACGCGGCTGCGCCCGGTCAGGGCGGCGCGGCCCGGATCGCCGCGGCCCGGGCGCGCAGCGCCGCGGCGCGGGCGTCCA
>CAZYBG010000154.1:0-5819 GCA_964645155.1 uncultured Rhodobacterales bacterium
CTGGCGACCGCGCCGATGCCTGACCGGCGCGGCCGCGCGGATGCCGCGGAAACGCGCAACGGCCGGGTTTTCCGGCAGCCGGCGCCGGCCGCGGGCACCTGCGGACTTTTCAGGCTTGCGGTGATGTGCCATGCATGGCCCGTCCTGGGGAAGCGAAGGGGCCGCCGCCGATCATGGATGCCAGTACCCGATGGGGCCGTTTCCGACGGTCGGGGGCCGCGAACGGCCTGTTGCTGATCAGCCCGACCGCGCTCTACGCGCTCCTGATGCTGGCGATCCCGCTCGGCGCGATCCTGCTCTACTCGTTCCTCACCGACGGCTACCTGACGATCGAATGGCAGCCGACGCTGCAGAACTACTGGCAGGCATGGCTCTCGGCCGAGGAGGGGCCGCTCTACCGGCAGGTGATGCTGCGCTCGCTCCTCGTTTCGGCGACGGTGACGCTCGTCACCGTGCTCCTCGCCTTTCCGGTCGCCTACTACGTCAGCTTCCATGTCCGCCCCGAGCGCAAGTCGCTCTGGCTGTTCCTGATCACCATCCCGTTCTGGACGAGCTACCTGATCCGCGTCTTCCTCTGGAAGGTGATCCTCGGCTTCAACGGCGTGGTGAACTCGTCGCTGATGGGCCTCGGGATCATCGACGAGCCGCTGACCTTCATCCTCTACAACGTCAACGCCGTCGTCATCACGCTGGCGCATGCCTATGCGCCGTTCGCGATCCTGCCGATCTTCGTCGCGCTCGAGAAGATCGACCGCTCGCTGCTCGAGGCCGGCCAGGACCTCGGTGAATCGCGGCTGATGACGTTCTGGCGGGTGACGCTGCCGCTCGCCATGCCCGGCGTCGTCGCGGCGGTGCTGATCGTCTTCATCCCGACGATCGGCGACTACGTGACGCCGCAGCTCGTCGGCGGCCCCGAAGGCCGGATGATCGCGAACGCGATCCAGCTGCAGTACCTCCGGCTCGACAACTATCCGCTCGGCTCGGCGCTGGCGGTCTCGGCGATGCTGATCGTGACGGCGGTCAGCCTCGTCTTCCTGTTCTTCACCCGGCGGTTCCTGAGGGTGAAGCAATGAGCCGGGGCACCGGGTTTCGCGTCTACGCGATCGTCTATCTCGTCTTCCTCTACGCGCCGATCATGCTGCTGCCGATCTTCGCGTTCAACGATTCCACGATCATCGCCTTCCCGCTGTCGGGCTTCACCACCGCCTGGTTCCAGGAGCTGACGGCGATCCCGGCGCTGCACCAGTCGGTGAAGTTCAGCCTGATCATCGCCGTGTCCACCTCGATCCTCGCGACCTGCCTCGGCGTCTTCGCGGCCCGCGCCTCGACGCGCTACGACTTTCCCGGCAAGGCGCCGATCCTCGGCTTCATCATGCTGCCCCTGGTGCTGCCCGAGATCATCGTCGCGGTCTCGCTGCTCGTCGTGCTCCTCGGGATCGGCATCGAGCTTTCGGCCTGGACGGTGATCCTCGGCCATGTGCTGATCTGCACGCCGTTCTCGATCGCGATCCTCAACTCGGCGTTCCTGTCGCTCGACCGCTCGCTCGAGGAAGCCGCGATCGACCTCGGCGAGACGCCGCTCTCGACGTTCCGGCTGATCACGCTGCCGCTGATCATGCCGGGCATCATCGCGTCGCTGCTGATCACCTTCACGATCTCGCTCGACGAGTTCATCATCGCGTTCTTCCTGTCCTCGACCCAGCCGACGCTGCCGGTCTACATCTGGTCGCAGCTGCGCTTCCCGACGAAGCTGCCCTCGATCATGGCGCTCGGCACGATCCTCGTGGCGCTGTCGATCACGCTTCTCATCATCGCCGAATACTTCCGCCGCCGCGGCGTCGCGCGCGCCGGCGGCAGGGACAGCGGAGGCTTCCTGTGAAACCGATCATCGAGCTGCGCGACGTCCACAAGTACTATGGCGACTACCATGCGCTGCGCGGCATCACCGCCGATATCGGCGCCGGCGAGTTCTTCTCGCTGCTCGGGCCGTCGGGCTGCGGCAAGACCACCCTGCTCAGGACCATCGCCGGCTTCGAGGACGTGAGCCAGGGCACGATCCATGTCGACGGCAAGCTGATGGAGGGCGTGCCGCCGAACAAGCGCGTCACCAACATGGTGTTCCAGAGCTACGCGATCTTCCCGCACCTGACGGTGGCCGAGAACGTCGGCTTCGGGCTGCGCCGCGACCAGCGGCCGGCGGCCGAGAAGGCGAAGGCGGTGGCCGAGGCGCTGGAGATGGTGGGGCTCGGCGGCTATGGCGCGCGCGCGGCGCACGCGCTGTCGGGCGGCCAGCGGCAGCGCGTCGCGCTCGCCCGGGCGCTGATCCTGAAGCCCAAGGTGCTGCTGCTCGACGAGCCGCTCTCGGCGCTCGACAAGAAGCTGCGCGAGCAGATGCAGCACGAGCTGCGCCGGCTGCAGCGACAGGTCGGCATCACCTTCATCCTGGTCACCCACGACCAGGAGGAGGCGCTGATCATGTCCGACCGGATCGCCGTGATGTTCGAGGGCCAGATCGCCCAGCTCGCCCCGCCGCAGGTGCTCTACCGCCGGCCGGTGTCGCGCCAGGTCGCCAACTTCATCGGTGTGATGAACTTCCTGCCGGCCTCGGTCTCGACCGCGAACGGCGCCGCCGTCGATGTCGAGGTGGCCGGCCTCGGCCGGGTCGAGATCGCAGCCGAGCAGTGCCCCGGCGGCGCCCGGGCCGGCGAGGCCAGCGTCGGCTTCCGCCCCGAGACGCTGACCGTGCTCTTCGAGGGCGAAAGCCCGCGCGGCCGGGTGTCCGAGGGCATGGTGAGCGGCGTGACCTATTATGGCGACATGACCTACTACGACGTCGCGCTCGACGGGGTCGGGACGCCGCTGACGATCTCGATGCGCAACCTCTTCGGCCGCCGGGTGCTGGAGGAGGGCGAGCGGACGCGCGTCGGCTGGGATCCCGGCGCCCTCGTCCTGTTCTGCTGAGCAGGCCGCGGCCCTCCGGGCCATGCCGCTTGCCGCGCGCCCTCGCCTTCTGCCCCAGGGCGCTCGGCGGCGGAAATCCTTCGGACGAAGGATTTCCGGGCCTCCGGCGGGGATGTTTGCCAGACGGGGAAGGACGGGGGCGGTTGACCGCATGCCGCCGGCGCGGCAGGGATCGGGGATGGACTTCGCCGACTTCGCCGCCCGCCTGACCCGCGCGCCGATCCCCCACGACCCCGACCGCGGCGCCGAGGCGGCGGCCGCCTTCGCCGGGCTGCCCGCCGCGCTCCGCGCCGTGGTCGCCGGCGCCGCGGGGTCGAGCCCCTATCTCGGCGGGCTCCTCGCGCGTGAGCGCGACTGGGCGGCGGCGGCGCTGTCGGGCGCGCCCGAAGCGGCGCTCGACGCCGTGCTGGCCGAGGTCGGCGCCCTGGCCGAGGACGAGCTGCCGGCCGGGCTCCGCCGTGCCAAGCGGCGCGTGGCGCTGCTCGCGGCGCTCGCCGATCTCGGCGGGGTCTGGCCGCTCGAGGCGGTGACCGGCGCGCTGACGCGCCTCGCCGATGCCGCGGTCGCCGCCGGCTTGAGCGCCTTCGTCGGCGCCGAGCTGCGGCGCGGCCGGATCCCCGGGCTCGACGCGGCGGCGCTGGCCGACGCGGCCGGCATGGTCGTCTTCGCGATGGGCAAGATGGGCGCCTTCGAGCTCAACTATTCCTCCGACATCGACCTGATCTGCCTCTTCGACGAGACGCGGTTCGACCCCGGCGAGGCGCACGAGGCGCGCGCCGCCTTCATCCGCGCGACGCGCAGGCTGACGGCGCTGCTCTCCGACGTGACCGCCGACGGCTACGTGTTCCGCACCGACCTCAGGCTGCGCCCCGATCCCTCGGTCACGCCGGTCTGCCTCGGGATGGAGGCGGCCGAGCGCTACTACGAAAGCATCGGCCGGACCTGGGAGCGCGCGGCCTGGATCAAGGCCAGGCCCTGCGCCGGCGACCTGGCCGGCGGGGCGCGGTTCCTGAAGCTGCTGACCCCCTTCGTCTGGCGCCGGCATCTCGACTTCGCCGCGATCCAGGACGCGCACGACATGCGGCTCAGGATCCGCGAGCACAAGGGGCTGCACGGCATCCACCTCGACGGCCACGACCTGAAGCTCGGCGCCGGCGGCATCCGCGAGATCGAGTTCTTCACCCAGACGCGGCAGCTGATCGCCGGCGGCCGCGATCCCGCGCTGCGGGTGGCGGGCACGGTCGAGGGGCTGGCGCGCCTCGCCGCCGGGGGCTGGGTGCCCGAGGACGTCCGCGCCACGCTCGCCGACGACTACCGCGCCCATCGCGAGGCCGAGCACCGGGTGCAGATGATCGCCGACCAGCAGACGCACGCGCTGCCGGCCGGCGACGAGGCCTGGGACCGCTTCGCCCGGCTCTGCGGCGCCGGCGACACCGGCGCCCTCCGCGCCGCGATCGAGGCGCGGCTCCGGCGCGTGCACGAGCTGACCGAGGGGTTCTTCGCGCCCGACGCGGCGCCGCCCGCCCCCGACCTTCCCGAAGGGCAGCGCGCCGTGGTCGACCGCTGGCGGACCTATCCGGCGCTGCGCTCGCCCCGCGCGCAGGAGACGTTCCGGCGGCTCCGGCCGCAGCTTCTGGGTCGCCTCCAGCGCGCCGCCCGGCCGGAGGAGGCGCTGGCGAGCCTCGACGGCTTCCTCGCCGGCCTGCCCGCCGGCGCGCAGCTCTTCGCGCTGTTCGAGGCGAACCCGCAGCTCATCGACCTGATCGTCGACATCGCCGCGACGGCGCCGGCGCTGGCCCGCTATCTCTCGCGCAACGCGGGCGTCCTCGACGCGGTGATCGGCGGCGGCTTCTTCGCGCCCTGGCCGGGCGAGACCGCGCTCGCCGCCGCGCTCGCCGCCCGCCTCGCCGGGGTGCCCGACTACGAGCGCAGGCTCGACGCCGCGCGGGTCTGGACCAAGGAGTGGCACTTCCGCATCGGCGTGCATCACCTGCGCGGCCTGATCGGCGCCGAGGAGGCGGGCCGGCAGTACGCCGCGCTCGCCGGGGCGGTGGTGCGGGCGGTGTTTCCCGCCGTCGCGGAGGAGTTCGCGGGCAAGCACGGCCCCGTGCCGGGGCGCGGCGCCGTGGTCGTCGGCATGGGCTCGCTCGGCGCCGGCACGCTGACCGCGGGATCGGACCTGGACCTGATCGTGATATACGACCCGGACGGCGCCGAGACGTCCCAGGGGCCGCGGCCGCTGCCGCCGCGCAGCTACTATGCGCGGCTCACCCAGGCGCTGGTCACCGCGCTCTCCGCGCCGATGGCCGAGGGGCAACTCTACGATGTCGACATGCGGCTGCGCCCCTCGGGCCGCCAGGGCCCGGTCGCGACCTCGTTCGACGCCTTCCGCCAGTACCAGCGCGAGGAGGCCTGGACCTGGGAGCACCTGGCGCTGACCCGGGCGCGGGTCGTCGCCGCCACAGGGGCCGGGGCGGATGCGGCGGCGCTGGGCGAGGCGATCGAGGCGTTCCGCCGCGAGCTGCTCGCCGCCCCCCGCGCGACGGCCGCGGTGCTGGCCGACGTGGCCGAGATGCGCGGCCGGCTCGCCGGGGCGAAGCCCGCCGAGGGCGAGTGGGATGTCCGGCGCGGCCCCGGCGCGATGACCGACATCGAGCTTCTGGCCGAGGCCGGGGCGCTGATCTCCGGCGCGCCGGCGCGCAGCGTCGCCGCGCAGCTCCGCGCCGGCGCGGCGGCGGGGCTGGTCGGCCCGGAGGCGGCGGCCGGCCTCGCCGCGACCTACCGGCTGTTCCAGGCGGTCCAGGCGGTGACCCGCCTCGTCACCGCCGTACCAAATGTTTGCTTGTCCCGGACCACCA